>CAMWRY010000285.1 GCA_947176775.1 uncultured Bacteroides sp. | reverse complement strand
CCTTGCAATAGGCAATGCCGTACGTCCTGTACTGATGGGGCACGGCTTACATGCCATGCAGGAGATGCTGGCTCCCCCTCAGCGTGATTGAGATGATCGGAGACAACCTCCTGCATACGATATCCGAGAAGTATGAACCCGTCACTTGGAGTGTTCAATACAGATGCCACGGAACCGAATATCACGTAGTGAAAAAAGAATAATCCTGCCGATTAATTTGCTTCTGCTTTCAGTTTGCGCTATCTTTGCGTTCCAAATCAAGAAGATATGAAAAAAGAAAGTCAAGTGATATTCGACCGAAATGCCGTAGAGTTCGTGACTGTAGCCGCTGAATTCTGCAAATTTCTGGAACAGGCGGAAGGGGTAAAGCGTTCAGGCTTTGTAGATACCTCCCTGAAAATACTTCCGCTGCTCTACTTGAAAGCCTCCATGCTGCCCAAGTGCGAAACCATTGGAGACGAGGCACCGGAAACATTCGTCACCGAAGAGACCTATGAAGTACTCCGCATGAATCTCGCCAACATCCTTGCCGAGAAAGACGATTATCTGGATGTATTCGTATCCGACATGAAGTATAGCGACCAGCCCATTACGAGATACATCTCCGAAGATCTGGCCGACATATACCAGGACATCAAGGACTTCATCTTCGTATTCCAATTGGGATTCAATGAGACGATGAACGACTCACTCGCCATCTGCCAAGAAAACTTCCGCCTCCATTGGGGGCAGAAGTTGGTCAACACCCTGCGCGCCCTGCACGAAGTGAAGTACGCACAAAGCGATGACGAAGAAGAAAATGCAGACTTTGAATATTAAGTTATGATTATCAGAAGAACCATAGACAAAGAAGCCCTGAAAGACCTGCCCAAAGCTGTCTTTCAGGGACAAATACACGTTGTGCAGACTCCGTGGGAAGCGGAGAAGGCGGTTGCCTATCTGAAGTCCTGCCCGTTGCTGGGTATAGACAGCGAGACGCGTCCGTCGTTCACAAAAGGACATACACACAAAGTGGCACTACTACAGATTGCTTCGGAAGAGCACTGCTTCCTGTTCCGCCTCAACCTGACAGGACTGACACTGCCGGTCATCACCCTGCTGGAAAACCCGGGTGTGACTAAAGTAGGCCTCTCCCTGCGCGATGACTTCATGATGCTGCACAAACGGGCTCCTTTTGAACAGCGTGGCTGCATTGAGTTGCAGGAATACGTCCGCACCTTCGGCATTCAGGACAAAAGCCTGCAAAAGATATACGCCATCCTGTTTGAAGAAAAGATTTCCAAAACCCAGCGCCTCTCCAACTGGGAAGCCGAAACTTTGACTGATTCCCAAAAACTGTACGCCGCCACCGATGCCTGGGCATGCCTCAACATCTACAACAAGCTACAGGAATTGAAACAGACAGGAGATTTTGAGATTGAAATGTGATAAAAGGGAAGAACACATTATCACATCAATCACATTAACACATTATCACATCAATCACATTATAACCCCTATGTACAAAGTATATCTTAAAGCCAATAAAGAAGAGTCGCTGAAGCGTTTTCATCCGTGGGTGTTTTCCGGTGCCATCGCACACTTTGACGGAGAGCCCGAAGAAGGAGAAGTAGTTGAAATCTATACCTCTAAAAAGGAATTCATAGCCAAAGGACATTTCCAAATTGGCAGTATTGCCGTGCGTGTGCTGACCTTCCGTCAGGACGAAGAGATTGATACCGACTTCTGGAAACGTAAACTCAGCATAGCCTATGACATGCGCCGCAGCATCGGCATAGCCGGAAACCCGACGAACAACACCTACCGTCTGGTACATGGAGAGGGAGACAACCTGCCGGGACTAGTCATCGACATCTACGCCCGTACCGCAGTGATGCAGGCACATTCCGCCGGCATGCACCTCGACCGCATGGCCATTGCCCACGCTCTGACCGAAGTGATGGGCGGCCAGATAGACAACATCTACTACAAATCGGAAACCACCCTCCCCTTCAAGGCTGACCTCTATCCGGAAAACGGCTTCCTGAAAGGCGGCAGTACGGACAATATTGCCATGGAGTACGGCCTAAAGTTCCACATCGACTGGCTGAAGGGGCAAAAGACCGGTTTCTTTGTAGACCAACGCGAAAACCGCTCACTACTGGAACGCTACGCCAAAGGACGTAGCGTGCTGAACATGTTCTGCTACACCGGCGGTTTCTCCGTCTACGCCATGCGCGGAGATGCCAAACTGGTTCACTCCGTGGATAGCTCTGCCAAAGCCATCGACCTGACCAACAAGAACATCGAATTGAACTTCCCAGGTGACAACCGCCATGCCGCATACGCAGAAGACGCTTTCAAATACCTCGACCGCATGGGTGACCAGTACGACCTGATAATCCTTGACCCTCCTGCCTTTGCCAAGCACCGCGATGCCCTGCGTAATGCCCTGCAAGGTTATCGCAAACTCAATGTCAAGGCTTTCGAGAAAATCAAGCCCGGCGGTATCCTCTTCACC
>CAMWRY010000284.1 GCA_947176775.1 uncultured Bacteroides sp. | reverse complement strand
GTGCCCATATAAGCAAAGGCATAGTAGTTGGCAAAGATGATGCAGCCCCCTGCCAGAAATCCGGCAATGCTGATGCCCGGAATTACGAATAATTCCACTAGGAACAAGAGAACTGCTCCTATGATCAATGTGGCGATGATGAATATATCCATAGTTTTCTCTTTATTTGGTAGTAACTTGTTTCTCCTGATAACGTACTTGTATGGCAGTCTGTTCTATTTCTGCGGACAATTGCCGTACCCGTTTTTCCAGGTCGAGGATGGCGGCAGACATCCTTTCTTTCTCCTGCTTGGCGGCACGGGCATACTCTGAGCGCATTCTGTTCAGTTTCTCTTGCAGCTGCTTGTAGCTCTGCTCCAACTGGCTGTGGTTACCATACAACTTTTTGGCTTTTGGGGAGCGGAAGTCTCCTAAACGATAATAAGTAGTCTGGTCATCAATGACAAATTGGAAATCATATTTTGGGGCAGTTTGCACTTTGTTCACGTTCATTTTCGTTACTCTCTCCTGCGCGGCTTTTACTGCATCTAGGTCCTTCCAGGTATCCTTTATGGAGTGGAGTTGTGCCAGCGACACCATTTTCTTCGGATCCATGCTTTCATAATTATACACCTGTTTGGATACGTTGGGGATGAATACATAGATGCACACTTTGCCTTCCGGCTGATACCTGTCGGAAGCAAACCAGCCCAGATTATTGAATTCGTCGACGACGTACATATAATCATTATAAGGCGAATTGAATGGCATACCCACATTTTCCGGTGTCAGATAAGCATCGGTATTCGTGTTGTAACGGGTGACGAAAATATCATAGCCTCCCATCGAATCCGGGCCATCGGAGGCATAGTAGATGGTGACCCCGTCCGTGAGTACGTAGGGATAATTAGCATTCATGGCTTCATTGATGCTTCCGGGCAGTAGCGTACCTTCACTCCACTTGTCCAGCAACTTATTGCGTGCGAGGATACTGAGGGTGTTGTCCGGCTGCATCTCGCTATAATACAACTTGTTGCCAAGTTCGGTTTCGTACACCGTGCCGCCTCTCTTGTCGGCATCTTCGAAGTATGCGTTGTACATATACAGTTTGCCCGACTCCGGGCTGATTTTGTAAGCGTTCAGGAAGTTAGCCTTGTCCACTACAAAGCTATCCACGAAGCATACCTCTTCCACACCTTTCAGCAGGCGCAAGTTGGCCTTGCTTTTTTCCAACAGCTGTTCGGCAGCTTCAGTAGGGCGTTTTCTTTTCTTCAAGTCGGAAATATAGGTTTCGTAGGTTTCGATGGCATCTTCAAAACGGTACAAATCATTGTAGGCACGAGCCAAGTAGAGTTGTCCGCTGGGGATGCGTTTTTTGACGGCATTTTCCAGATACTTCAGGGCTTCTGCCGGTTCCGCGTTTTCCAGACAGCATACACCATACCATAAATTGTAGTTGCCATTGGCAGGTTGCGCCTTGACAAATTTCTTAAAGGCAGGTTTGGCCTTTTCATATTGTCCCTTTTCGTACAGGGCTTTGGCTTCTGCCAGAGTTTGTGCAGAAATCGTCATGCTCAACAGGCCGAATAGAAAGAAAAGTATATGTTTTTTATTCATATCCATACATACTGATTGGTTCAGATGGTCAAAAATACAAATTTATCGCGAATAAAGCTGTTTTCCGCAATTCTATTTTGTTAATTCTTCTTTAAATCGTTCTTTTGCCTTACTTTTGCAGGCGCAAAAAAAGGAGCTCGCGGCGCAGTTGTCCGTAGGCGAATAACTTAAAACTGAAAATCTTAGAAACTTAAAACGTATAGTATGGCACGGTTCACTGAAGAAGAGAAGGTGTTGCGCCGCATAGACAAGCGGTTTAGTAAAGGTGTGGTGGAATATGGGCTGATAGAAGATGGTGACAAGATTCTTATCGGCCTTTCGGGCGGCAAGGACTCGTTGGCATTGGTTGAGTTGCTGGCTCGCCGTGCCCGTATCTATAAACCCCGGTTCTCCGTAGTTGCCGTGCACGTGGTGATGAAAAACATTCCCTATCAGAGTGATGTGGACTATCTGAAAGGATATGTGGAATCATGGGACGTGCCTTTTGTGCTTTACGAAACAGAGTTCGATTCCACGACCGATACCCGTAAGTCCCCTTGCTTCCTTTGCTCCTGGAATCGTCGGAAGGCATTGTTCACCGTGGCCAAGGAGCAAGGTTGCAATAAAATCGCACTGGGGCATCACATGGACGATATTCTGGAGACTCTTCTGATGAATATCACCTATCAGGGAGCATTCGGCTCCATGCCTCCGCGGCTTGTAATGAAGAAGTTTGATATGACGATTATCCGTCCGATGTGCTTGGTCCACGAGGCGGATTTGGTGGAACTGGCACGGGTGAGGGAGTATCGCAAGCAGGTGAAAAATTGTCCGTATGAGTCGCAATCCAGCCGTAGCACCATGAAGGGAATCCTGAAACAGCTGGAAGAGATGAATTCCGAGGCACGCTATAGCCTGTGGGGAAG
>CAMWRY010000283.1 GCA_947176775.1 uncultured Bacteroides sp. | reverse complement strand
CTGGCGGAAATCCTTCGGCTATTCGTCCAAGTTCAAAGCATCGCAAAGGCTCATCAAATCCCACCATTGATAATCGCTCACTCCTTCGTTCGGAAAAGCCGCCAAAGCAGGATGTTTCGCATCGCAACAGATGCCAAGCGTATGTGGTGCCTGTCCGCGTGTCCAAGCCGTGTTCCAGAAGATACTGGAAAAACCGACAGCTATATCACCTCCCCTTTCGGGTGGGACAGTTCCGTAAGTCAGAAGCAGGACGGAACCGCCGGCATCAAGTTTGTTCTGTGCCGCCTTGTCCAGACGAGTCGTGATATACGGAAGGTTATCCACCGTTTTCTTAGTTGCCGGATAAACCCAGATATTACAATGGTTTTGTTTATCCGTATCAACTATCCGAACAGAGACGCGCAATTGGGACGGTTCTTCAATATTCGAAAAATCGCAATGAATCTTCCCTGCGAACAAACAATTGCCGAAAGGCAAATCAAACGTCTGCGCGCCCTCGCTCAAAAGTTGCCCTTCCATAGTAGAAACGGCCCAATGCACCCTCGCTCCGGCAAGCTCTTTCTCGCCAAAATGAGCCACCTCGATGGGAACATCTAATGTTTCATTGTTCAACCAGACCATTTTCGGGAAACGAACCAAGGGGACAGTGCTATTGCAGAACGTGCTGTATTCCGTCCCCGTAACATACCCCTTATCCTCCCAGAAAGGATTCAGAACACCGACCAAGGCAGTCCCTTGCCCGGGGAAATCGTGCAAGTCCAGCAACTGAAAACCGGCAAAACCAGGTGTCCGGAGAGCAGCTTCGATATCCGCCTTGTAACACAGCGTCTGCAAGCGTCCGGAAGCATACAAGAACCTCTCTCCCATATCCGCCATCCCCTTTTCGGCAAGTGTCTCCCGGAAAATCTCCAAGTTCTTGGCCTTCAACACCCCGGTATATTTCTCTATCTCCTTAAAATCAGGGTAAACACACCATTGTCCGATTTCGTGACTGACAGTCGGCATATTCGGACGAATCTTGTCGGCAAAGTCGTAGTCCGTGCGAGGAGCTTCCCGGTTAATGATACTGTTCAGCCCGGCTCCCCATGCTTGAATGCGAGGATCTGGCGTATTCCAATAATCGGCATTCTCAACATACGGCCATCCGGCAGCACTGGAATAAACCCGACGAGAATCTTTGTTTTTCCAGTAATCGACCAGATTGGAGAGATAACGTACCTGATTGGCTCCCCCCGGCTCGTTACCATACTCCATCATGCAGAATGAAGGATGATTGCCGTACTCCTGCAAGATACGGTCACTTTCTTCCTTCAACCATTGATCCTGTGGTTTACCACTACCGACTTCCGCCCAAGCACCGCATTCGACTTGCAGGTAGATACCCATGCTGTCTGCCACATGGAAAGCAGCCTCCGGAGGACACCAAGAATGAAAACGGACATGGTTCAGGCCATATTCCTTACAGGTGCGGTAAATCTTTGCCCAATAGTCATTCTGCATCGCAGGATATCCTGTTAACGGAAAGATGCAACATTCGAGCGTACCACGCAAGAAGACCGGTTGCCCGTTAATTTCAAAACGTGTACCGTTTGCCTTAAACTCACGCAAGCCGAAATTGTAGCTTGCCACATCGATGCCGCCAGAAGATTCCAAAGAAACCTTCATTCTATAAACATTCGGGGTATGTTCTGACCATAACAAGGCATCTTCTCCCAAGTCTACAACAGCTTCCACATAGGCCGACGGTTCCTCTCCTTCCTCTACAGAAAGACGGACAGGATTTCCAACGAGCTTTCCATCCATTGTTTCTGCCTGCATGGCAATTGTAGCCGTTTCTTTCTCGCAATTGCCTTTCAATTGTACTTTCACCAATGCTTGCTTCTTCTTTATATCCGGATAAATTTGTACAGACCCGATATACAGGAAAGGCTTTGCCGATAGCTTTATTTCGCCGACGATACCATTCCAGTTGCTTTGCGTATGATCGGAAACGCTATGTGCATTCATGCCCACATCAACATAGAGACGATTGTCCACACGCAACGTAAGAGTATGCTCGCCGACAGTCAATCCCTCAAGGAGATAACGGTGGGGAGTTTGCAGGGAGTTTTGTTCCCCCATCCTCCTGCCATCCAGGAAAAGGGTGGTTTCCCAATGTGTCCGTTCGAGGCTGAGCACTATCGGACGATTCTCCCAATCGGCAGGAACATGCACCTTCTTCTGATACCAAGCCACCCCGACATAATGTTTATCCGGATTCAGCCAGAAAGGAACTTTTATATTATCCGGCAACCGATACTTGACATATTCGGGAGCATTATACCAAGAACTATCGACTATCTGTCCGGTCCACTGAGTATCCAAACCTATATCCTCACCTTTTCCTTGTTCCTGCAACGAACCCGGCAAAAACACAGCATCTTCCAAATCCTTATTCTGACACTCTTGACTTACCCCGACATCCTCAGCATCCAAAGCAAACAGCCATTCTCCGGCCAAAGAAAGTTCG
>CAMWRY010000282.1 GCA_947176775.1 uncultured Bacteroides sp. | reverse complement strand
AGGCTTCTGAGATAAAGAAATATCTCATGTGGAGCAAAATTAATGAATTAAAACGAGAAGGCCATAGCATCAGCCGGATAAAAAAACTTACAGGCTATGACCGCAAGACAATCCGGAAGTATCTCCGAATGAGTGAGGAGGAGTTTCTGGCGCAGGGATGTTGTGTCAGACACTACAGCAGTCGTCTTGACAAGTATCGGGATTTCATTGTCTCGAGACTTGAGAATTATCCTTTTCTGAGCAGTGCAGCCGTCCATACTCAGCTGCGTATGAACTTTACGGATCTAGAGAAATTCAATCCAAAGACAGTGTACAACTATGTCCAGAGGATAAGAAGGGAGGAGAACATACCGATGGAGTCGGAGGGGACCAACCGTCCCTATTGCATGCTGGAACAGACTGTTGCAGCAGAGTATGCCCAGGCGGATTTTGGGGAGAAGTGGCTGGATGACGGCAAAGGAGGGAAAAAGAAAGTCTATTTCTTTGTTCTTGTGCTAAGCAGATGGAGACATAAGTTCGTGTGGTTCAGCGACCGGCCGTTTACGGCAGAACTGGCGGCATACGCGCACGAGCTGGCATTTGACTACTTCGGAGGAGTACCGCACAATATCGTATATGATCAGGATAAGGTTCTGATATCGGATGAGAATATGGGAGAATATATTCTGACCAGTCACTTCAGAAGTCTTGTCGGTGAATGTGGATTTAAGGCCATATTCTGCAGAAAATCAGATCCGGAGAGTAAGGGGAAGGTGGAGAATGTGGTAAAGTACACAAAAATCAACTTCCTTGCCGGATACGAGTTTGATGGAATGGAAAAACTCAACAGTGACTGCATGAAGTGGCTGGAGACGACAGCCAACGGCCTACCTCATGCCGTTACCGGGATGATCCCGTCGGCAATGTACGAACAGGAGGAAAAAGCACTGATGCTTCCGTATAACGGAGTGCCGACTCCACCAAGGCAGGAGCTACCCACATATATGCTTCGCAAAGATAATACCATAAGCTACAAGGGAAACTATTACGCGGTGCCTCTGGGCAGCTACAAGGGACGTGGAAGCAGTGTCAGAGTTCTGGAGAACGACGATTCACTGGAGATATATTCAACCGAGACCGGCAAGTTGCTTATGAGGCACCCGCTATGCCATGAAAAGGGGAAACTTATAAGTAACACAAGCTGCCGGCGCAATCCTGACCAACGGATAGAAACGCTTGAGCACGAGATCTGCGTGTGGTTCGCGAACGATCCCAGCATCATGTCGTATCTGTCGGCTGTGCGCAAGGCATATCCCCGTCACATACGCGACAACTTTTCTGCCATAATCAAGGAGATGTCAAATATAAGCAGGGAAGCCCTGAAAAAGGCCATGGAGCTGCATCTCGACGCATCATCCCCGGGGGTGAACGCCATGCTTCAGACCGCAAGAAGCATCAACCTAAGGAATCAGGTGAGAGAAGAAAAGTTCACATACATCCCTCTGTCATCAGCGGACATGAACATCATGGATATAATGCCGGACAAAACAGACATGAGTGTATACTCCTCATTCTTCTACTGAAAACAATGATGAAACAGAACGATACAATACAGACGATAAAGGCATACGCCTCGAAACTGAGACTCTGCAACATAGGTTCAAGGCTGGAACACATGCTTCATACGGCGCAGCAGGACAAGCCTAGCTACTCTGAGTTTCTGCTTGATATCTTACAAAAGGAAATTGACGCCAAAAGAGAAAAGGACTTCGCCAGAAGACTGCGATCCGCAAATCTTCCTCCCAGACATGACCTCGAACTGTTCGACACCAACTTCTCTTCCGGATTGCCGAAGTCACACCTTGATGAACTCAGGGAGCTAAACTGGCTGGCACAGGCATATAACCTCATTCTGATGGGGCCTTCCGGTACGGGCAAGACCTTCATCGCGGCGGGACTCGTACATCAGGCGGTGTGCAATGGGCTGAGAGCCTACATGATGACTATGGAGGACATCATGGGGATAATAAAGATGAAGGAACTGTCGCCCTCGGCGATGACCGCCTACAACAAACTGCTTCGGGCACATCTTGTCGCCATCGACGACATAATGCTCTTCCCTATAAAGAAGCAGGATGCCGCGGGGTTCTTCAATCTCATAAACGCTCTCCACGAAAAAACCTCGGTGATCATAACCACCAACAAGGCTCCCACCGAATGGGCAGCGACCCTTGATGACGAAGTCATCGCAACCGCACTGCTTGATCGACTTCTTTACAGATGTGAGGTCATAAAGCTGTCTGGTGAGAGTTACCGTCTGAGAAACAGAAAAACAATCTTTGAAGAAAAAACATAGCCGGTGTTCGCTCTTGGGGGCGGTTTAGGCCGCCCCCGCCGCTCGGGCATCCCCCTCCAGAAGGAGAGAGGAAGAGCAGCATGTTCTATAATAATCGAACCAATCTTTAATCAATTTTACAACTCTTATGAAGCTTTTTAAGGTGGGGAATTAACACTGCCGAAAATTGGGGAAATAAAATTTGCTTATTACA
>CAMWRY010000281.1 GCA_947176775.1 uncultured Bacteroides sp. | reverse complement strand
ATCTGCGGACGCTAAGATCTTTGGCACGGTAGTATAGCCGTATGATTTTATTTCTGTGTGACGTGAAAAGTTGCATCAGTGGCTGTCAGCCATTCACTCAGAGGAGTGAAAAGAGTTGACCTATTGTTTCGCCAATAGTAGCCTACGGCAGGTGCGTCTTATGATGTACCAAGCTGCTCGGACAAGGTAACCCTCCCGAAAGGGTCGAGAATGAACCGTGAGGGGACTTCAAGAACCGCAAGCATTATGTGGTTGGGGAGCTTGGCTTGACGGCATGGCTAACGCAAGTGAACTGTCAGAACCATCGTTAAGTCGAACAAGCTTACGAATGCTTACAAGCTTGAACCAAAACGGTGTGTGGCCGGATAACCCTGTGGATTTTGGGGTTACGCGAACAACAGAGCCACCGGTGGAGAGGCAGAGCCTAAACCGTCATCGGCACTGATGCAGAACACGGTAAGCCTATATATCTCCATGAGCAATCATGGTAGGCCGAACGCAAGGGAGGCACAATGGTATGTAGGTAAAGGAAAATCGGAGAAAGCGAATGCCGCTCTGTAACGGAGAGGATATGGATTGACCTCATTGCCATGTATGGCAGAGAGCCACATCATCCGACACGAAAGTGTGCAGACTTCCGATATGGTAACATTTTACAAGATAACTTTTAGAACTTATGAAAGAAGAAAAGCAAATGGACGAGCCTAAAAACTCGTGTGCATCTTCTGACCACAAGGAATCAACTTGGGAAAACATTGATTGGAACAAGTGTGAGAAAGCGGTCAGTAAGCTACAAGCGCGTATTGTAAAAGCTCAGAAAGAGGGTAAGTTTGGCAAGGTGAAGGCTTTGCAATGGACTCTTACCCACTCGTTTTACGCCAAGGCATTGGCTGTAAGGCGTGTCACTTCAAACGATGGCAAAAAGACTTCGGGTGTTGACAAGGTATTGTGGTCAACCCCGAAATCGAAATACAAAGCCATCTTCACACTCGGAAGAAGAGGCTACAAGCCTCAGCCTTTGAGACGAATGTTCATAAAGAAGCACAATGGCAAACTGAGACCGTTGGGCATCCCCACAATGAAAGACAGAGCAATGCAGGCACTCTACCTACTCGCCTTGGAACCTGTGTCGGAAACAACTGCCGACAACTATTCCTTTGGCTTCAGAAAGGAAAGAGGCACTGCCGATGCAATGGCACGTTGCCACACTCTTCTCTCTAAGGGGTACTCGCCACAATGGATTCTGGAGGGTGACATCAAAGGGTGCTTTGACCACATCAGCCACGACTGGCTGATGAAGCACATCCCAATGGATAAAACCATACTTGGGAAATGGCTCAAATGTGGTTATATCTTTGAAAACGAAGTCTTCCCGACAGACGAGGGTACACCGCAAGGTGGTATCATATCGCCAACGCTTGCCAATATGGCACTCGATGGATTACAGAAACTACTCGAAGACAACTTTCCTTGGGAACCAAAGAAAGGTTCCTCGGGCTGGTACTGTCCGAAAGTAAGGCTTGTAAGGTTTGCAGATGATTTCATTATCACGGGCGAATCAAAGGAGCTGCTGGAACAGAAAGTCAAACCGTTGGTAGCATCGTTTCTTGCAGAAAGGGGTCTTACCCTGTCCCAAGAGAAAACGCTGATAACACATATTGAAGATGGTTTCGATTTCCTCGGCTTCAACGTCCGCAAATTCAATGGTACTCTGCTGACAAGACCAGCCAAAGACCGTGTAAAGAGGATGTTGGATAAGGTAAAGCAAGAGATACACCGCTCGCGTGGAACTTCCCAACATGAACTTATCATGCGTCTCAATCCTATTCTCAAAGGATGGGCAAACTATTATCAATATAGTGCGGCCTCGGAAACGTTCCGAAAAGCGGACCATCTAATCTTCAAGAAACTGTGGCGATGGGGAATCCGTAGGCACGGAAACAAAAACCGTACATGGATTAAACAACGCTATTTCCACAAGATTGGAAATCGGGACTGGGTATTTGCTACGACAAAAATTGACTCAAAGGGAGAAGAATACTTCGTACCGTTGACAATATTGTTCAATACAAAAATCCAGACATATCCGCAACTGAAATGCGACCTCAATCCATTTGACCCCGAATGGACGGAGTACCGTGAAAAACGGCGCACCGTCAAAATGAAGATGTCGATGAGTGGTAAAAGGACGCTTTTCAATATTTGGAAAAGGCAAAACCAAAGATGTCCAATCTGTGGTGAGCCGATAACAGTTGAAACACCGTGGCATACAATGATGTCAACCGTAAACGGTAAGAATTCATTGTCTATTGTCCACGAAAACTGTTATTTGAGTGTGACACATAAAAAGAAGTGTAAGAATGAGCGTGTTTCGGAGTAAGTCTGAAATATTGCTGCTTGAGCCGTGTGATGGGAAACTATCACGCACGGTTCTTAGGGGGGAAAGCGCCCGCAAGGGCGCCGACCTACCCGCCCCCGACCTATCTACTATTGCCTACAACCATTTGCTGAACCACCCGGACGGCTACA
>CAMWRY010000280.1 GCA_947176775.1 uncultured Bacteroides sp. | reverse complement strand
ATCATGAACACACCGATGAGCAAGGCCACCGCCGCCACCTCCAGCATCTCGTGAGGATTGACCAACAGGCCGAGGCAGAGGAACATGATAATCTGGAAGAGCCATGTCAGTCCGTCCATGAACGTATAGATTTCCTTCCGGTACATAATCTTGTGGTTGCCCACCATCATCCCGGCAATATAGACGGCCAGGTACCCGTTGCCTTTCAGCAGGTCGGTGACGGAGAAGGTGAAGAAGACGAAGGAGAGCAGCAGGATGGGGTAGAGCGCCTGATTGTCGATGTTCAGCCGGTTCAGCATGATGATGGCCAGTTTGCCGAGGAAGTATCCGGCGGCGGCACCTACGATGAACTGTATGGCAAACGAGCCTGCAATCTGAAGGAAGCCCATCCCGGAGGATTGTACAATCTGTATCAGCACGATGGTGAGCATGTAGGCCATGGGGTCGTTGCTACCGCTCTCCAGCTCCAGCATCGGGCGCAGGTTGTGCTTCAGGTTCATCTTCTGCGAACGCAGGATGGCGAATACGGAGGCAGAGTCGGTGGACGACATCGTGGCGGCAAGCAGCAGCGATGTCGTCAGCGGCAGGTGGATATTGGTCCAGCTCATGCCCGACAGCCACCAGATGAACCCTCCCGTGAAGAGGGCTGTCAGCAGCACACCTGCGGTGGACAGGGTGATACCGGGAGTCAGTATGGGCTTTATCTCTGCAAACTTGGTGTCCATGCCGCCCGAGAAGAGGATGATGCTGAGTGCCACCATGCCGATGAATTGGGCCTCCTTAGCGTTGTGGAATTGCAGTCCCAACCCGTCGCTGCCGAACAGCATGCCGACAAAAAGGAAAAGCAATAATGCCGGAACTCCGAAACGATAGCCGGTCTTGCCGACAATGATGCTGACGAAAAGTAGGATAGAGCCTACCAATAGAATGTTTCCTGCGGTAAATAACATGGTCTGTGTGTTGTATGTTATAAAAAATCAAGTACGCAATATACTAAACAAACTCACCTGCCAAAAGGTTCAGTTGAATTTCAAAATAAATGTTGTTTCCTTGCCGGGCAATAGCGAGATGCTTCCTCCGGATACGCGCATGATTTGCCGTGAAATGCTCAGGCCGATGCCGCTGCCGCCCTCCTTGGTCGTGAAGAAAGGGATAAAGATATGTTCGGCAATGTCGCCGGGGATGGCAGGTCCGTTGTTTGTCACCTCTATCAGCACCGCTTCCGCCTCGTTGCAGTAGGCCCGGATGCCGATGCGCCCTTTCTCCGTCCGGTTCCGGTCCGATTCGATGGCCTGTATGGCGTTTTTCAGCAAGTTGATGATCACCTGCGATATCAGGTTCTCGTCAGCATACAGGATAAGGTCGTTCGGTGTGACGGTTATCCGGTAGTCTATCTGCGTGCAGGGATATTGGTGCCGGGCCAGTTCGGCCATCCGCTCTACGAACCCTTTCACATAGAACAGAGAAGGTTCGGGGGTAGGGATACGTGTGAATTTCCGGTACGACTCTACAAAGGAGAGCAATCCCTTGCCCGTGCTGCTGATGGTCTGCAATCCGCTTCTTATCTCCTCCTTCGAAGCCTGGTCCTCAGTCAGTTCCAGTAGCGTGTCGCTCAACGAGGTGATGGGGGTGACGGCATTCATGATTTCGTGGGTCAGCACACGGGTAAGCCGAATCCAAGAGTCTATCTCCTTCTCGTCCAGCTCGTTGTTGATGTCGTTCAGGGCCAGAATGCGCAGGTGCTCTTCGTGCACGATGATGTCGCTGACACGTATGGCCAAGTTCACGGTGCCCCGTTCGTTGTTGAAGGGCACTTGTAGCTTTTCCCCGGCCCGGCAATCGGCTATCAGCTGGGAGAGTCGTGCGTCTACGCGGTTCAGCTGGCTGATATGCGTGAAGACATTGAGGCCTAGCAGGCGCAGGGCTTCGTTGTTTTTCTGGTAGACGGCACCGTTGTCGTTCAGCACGAGGATGCCGGTGTTGATGCAGTCCAGAATCAGTTCGTAGTACTTCTCCTGCTGGGCCGTTTCGCTTTTCACGTTATAGAGGATGTGGGCCACGCGGTTCAAGGCCCGGTTTACGAGGCGCGTATCGGCCGTATCTTCCGTCTCGGAGAAGTGGACGGTGGCATCGTTGTTTTCGATGGCATCAAGCATGAAGAGCACTTTCCGTATGTGCCGGCGGTACTGTTTCTGCTGCCAAAAGAAGACGAAGGGCAGGAGCAAGGTGCAGAGTACGGCCCAGCCCAACGGGTCGCTCCCCTTGGGTGAGGTGGGCGTATACATCAAGGCTAATACCCATAGCCCTCCTACCAGAAAGGCGACCAGCAGGCTGACTGCCGTGCGGAACGCATAGTTAGAGTTCATACTTTTTCATTTTGTTGTAAAGGGTCTGTCGCGTGATGCCCAGTTGCGCGGCAACGGCAGAGAGATTCCCGTTGCACTTGTCGAGGGCTTTGCGTATCATCTGCATCTCCATCTCTTCGAGGGTGGATACGCTGCTTTCGCGCACGGCGCTCCGCCGGGGCAGCTGGAAC
>CAMWRY010000279.1 GCA_947176775.1 uncultured Bacteroides sp. | reverse complement strand
TTAGCTTATTTGGAAATTGATTTAGTTGGTGATTGTAGACCTCAACTTTATTTCTTCTCTTCCTTAGGTCTTCGGTCGAAGAACGGATTCTTGGAAGCGGCACTCACGGGAATAGCAAAAACCGTCTTACATCCTTTCAGCCAATCCAGACGTTGCGCAGCCAGTCCGGCAGAGAACATGACGCGAGTATCCACCCTCAAATCGGCAGCCATGGCACAAGCTGATCCTACTGCTATTCCTACATCCACTGTGTTCAGGGCACAAGGTACCCCTTGCGGACGAGAGTCGCAAGTGGGGAAACCGCAATGGCCACAGTTTAAGCCTTGTGCTTGCTCGCGCGTACCTATTATAACAACGCACTCAGCCTGCAAAATGTTGTCCGCATCGCGGAGGAAGAACTTCATGCCATGCTCCTCAACCATGGCTACCATTTTTTCAGACAATTTCTTGAGGTCTTCGCCCATAACCAGCGCAGCCTCAATCACATCAATACCTTTTCCCTTAGGTGCCGTACGTGCGGCGGTCAGCATTTGTCTGGCCACGTCAAGCACGTGTTCGTGGCGACAATCCCGTTCATTTTGTATCATAGTTTCTCTTTTCTTAATTAATTAGTGCGTCAAAGATAGCACAAATATTTTTTTGCACTATCTTTGCGATACAGAAAGATTGAAGAAACACTATGTTGCAAATAGAAAATGCCAGTATCGCTTATGGCGACGACCTGCTTTTTTCGGGTTTCAACCTGCATCTGAAGAGGGGAGAACTAGTAAGTATCTCCGGTTCTTCAGGATGCGGAAAGACCTCGTTGCTGAATGCCATTCTAGGATTCATCCCCTTGAAAGAGGGGCGCATCGTCCTAAACGGCATTCCGTTGGACAGAAGCACGGTGGACCTGGTGCGCAAGCAGACGGCGTGGATTCCTCAGGAGTTGGCGTTGCCGCTGGAGTGGGTGAGGGAGATGGTGCAACTGCCCTTCGGCCTGAAGGCTAATCGGAGCACTCCATTTTCAGAGGTACGCTTGTTTGCCTGTTTCGAGGAGCTAGGGTTGGAACGGGAGTTGTATGACAAACGGGTGAACGAGGTTTCCGGAGGCCAGCGCCAACGCATCATGATAGCTGTAGCTTCGCTGATGGGTAAGCCGCTGATTGTTGTCGACGAACCGACCTCTGCCCTTGACCCCAGCTCGACGGAGAAAGTGCTCGCTTTCTTCCATAAGCAAGCCAAAGGGGGAAGTGCCATACTGGCTGTGTCCCATGACAAAAGATTTGCCGACGGGTGCGACCGACATATACAAATGTAAAAAAATAAAGATAAACTATTGGGAACCATTGATATATCATACCTTAGCTTAGGAATCGGCTTATTGCTGCTGGCAATACCGTTGTTCTACATTTGGAAATTCAATACCGGACTGGTACGTGCCACGATTGTCGGTACGGCGCGTATGATTGTCCAACTGTTCTTCATCGGCATTTATCTGAACTATCTCTTTTTGTGGGACAATCCGTGGATAAACTTCCTCTGGGTGATAGTCATGATATTCGTCGCTTCGCAGACGGCATTGGCAAGAACCCGGCTGAAAAGTAAGATTCTGCTACTCCCCATCTCCACCGGTTTCTTATGCAGCGTGGTCTGCGTGGGCTTGTTTTTTATTGGGGTGGTGCTGAGGATGGAAAATGTGTTCAGTGCTCGGTACTTCATTCCAATCTTTGGTATATTAATGGGCAACATGCTGTCCAGCAATGTTATAGCTCTGAATGTATACTACAGTGGATTGAAACGGGAACAGCAACTCTACCGCTATCTCCTCGGCAATGGCGCTACTCGATCCGAGGCGCAGGCGCCTTTCATCCGTCAAGCCATCATCAAGTCATTCAGTCCGCTGATAGCTAATATTTCCGTCATGGGACTGGTGGCTTTTCCTGGAACAATGATTGGCCAGATATTGGGCGGTAGCAGTCCGAATGTAGCCATCAAATACCAGATGATGATTATGGTCATCACCTTTACAGCTTCCATGCTCTCGCTGATGATTACCATCTCTCTGGCTTCTCGCCGCTCGTTTGATGCCTATGGCAAATTGCTCCCCATAGAGAAGGTGAAGAATCGGAAATAAAAGCTTATTGACGATACGTATTCAGCTTTTCAGGTATGTATCGAAGCTGTACATATTGTATGCCTGGTTTTACATAACCGCTATCCAGCATAATCTTTTTCACGCGAAAATATTCCAGCCTGTATTACAGATAGTTCTGAACTTTCAGGCTTTGCTGCTTGACGTAAGACAAGAGTTTTACCTTTCCCAGAGAATCGATGTCTACTTGAGCCTTGACGGTGCGTATAGGTATAGGCCCTGCCTTTTTTTGAACCTGGTAATACTTGCCTTTATCTACCCAAAAGATGGCAGTAGCCTTTGGAGTAGAGTCGGGCAACTCTTCTTCCCTGCGTTGCCCGTGCCCGTTGGGTGGATCGTGTCGCTTATACACAACACCGCGCCCACCAGCCCGTACTAGAGCTCGTATGCCGGCTTCGGCTTT
>CAMWRY010000278.1 GCA_947176775.1 uncultured Bacteroides sp. | reverse complement strand
TCACTGGACGCTTACTTCCCCATGATATACAACGGATTCTACTACGAGGGACCCGACTGGATTGGCCGTTCTGTAAAGGAGAGCGTGGAGACCGTCAACGGACGCGGCAAGATATACTGCGGACTGATGTTCCCCGACATCAAAGACACCTTTGAAGCAGCCCTGGATGCGGCCTTCGACAACGGCGCGGCAGGCGTATCCTTCTTCGACGGTCCGGACGACGACCATCTGCGTCGCCTGAAGACGTACCTCGACAAGCGTGGTTTTACTGTAAAATAACAACCAATTATTCTAAATATTCAAAACGATATGAACTCAAATATCCTTAAATTTATCGGGAGAAACTGGAGCCTCCTTTCCCTGCTCCTTCTTGCTCCCTGCCTGGCATCGGCCGCATCGCACAAGAAGTATGCGGCCCAAGGCGACACACACCTCCAAGTGTTCGACAAGACGAACATACACTTCTCCCCTAACAAGATAGGCAATTTTGCCGAAGCGGATGCCGACGGCATCATTCGCCTGGTCAACGGACGCATCATCCTCAAGAAGATAGAAGTTCCCCACTACGAGCGCAATGTCAAGGTAAGCATCAAGGTGACGGTCGCTTCCAATGGCGACCGTTGGGACAAATCCGGTTCCTGCTTCGTCATCCCCAAAGGCTCGGCAGTCAACCTCCTCTCCATTGCCAAGGGCGAATGCAAGTTCCCGGCGGTGGATGCGGCACGGCATGAGAAGCTGGTGGGCACGGTAGCCGGAACGGACTATCTGCCTACGGTGGAGCTGTTGCGTTTCATGACTCCCTTCGGTGTGGGTCACTACAGCGACAATGATGACCCACTCACCCAGCACCGCCGCCCGGTCTACATCCCCAAGTGGGAACAGTGCGTGGAGTGGCAACAGGACATCACGGACCTCTACCCCTGTCTGGAGGACGGAGCATACGTGGGCATCTTCATCGACACGTGGACAGAAGAGGGGTACACTGCCTCCATGCAGCTCGACTTCAAGGAGAGTACCCTCAGCTGCGACAAGCTTGTCCGCCAGCATGTGGAGCCGCTGGTGAACACAGTGTACTACATCGGTCAGGAGTATCCTGACATCTTCGCACGCCAACCGCTCACTACTTCGTTCGAACTTCCGGCCAAGGCCAAGAACGTGCGCCTGAAATACATCGTCACGGGGCATGGCGGACACAGCGGAGGCGATGAGTTTACACCCAACGAGAACATTCTTTCGGTAGACGGAAAGACGGTGTACCGGTTTACACCGTGGCGCGACGACTGCGCATCGTTCCGCCGTTTCAATCCCTCTACGGGCGTGTGGCTCATTCCGCGCAAGTCGTCCTTCATCGGGGAGAAAGGGTATGAGGAGAAAGAGATACAAGAACCCTTGGCATCGTCCGACCTCTCCCGTTCCAACTGGTGCCCGGGCAGCGACGTATGGCCCGAGGAGGTGAAACTGGAAGGCATCGCTGCCGGAAACCATACGTTCACCATCGACATTCCCAAAGCTCAGGCAGTAGACGGCAACAAGCTGAATCATTGGCTCGTTTCGGCCTACTTAGTTTGGGAAGAGTAGTAATGATGACACAATAAGATTTAATCAAAAAGTAACCCCATAATCATGAAGAATCTACGCAGATGCCCGGCAGCCTTCCTACTGCTTGCCTTCCTGCTGCTTTCGACTTCCGTTTCGGCACAAACTGCTTTGCAGCAGAAGTTGGGACAGATTTCCGCCATCACGGAGGTCCGTCCCTTGAAGTCCACCCGGTTCTCCGAGAAGTATGTAACCTATTTCACCCAGCCGTTGGACCACCGCCATCCCGAAAAGGGCAGCTTCCGCCAGCGTGTGATTGTATCGCACGTCGGATTCGACCGCCCTACAGTGATAGTAACCGAAGGATACGGAGCCGCCTACGCTCTCCATCCCAAGTATCGCGAGGAGCTTTCCGAACTGCTCGACGCCAACATGATTTTTGTGGAATACCGTTACTTCCTGGAGTCTACTCCCGAGCCCAAGGACTGGCAATACCTCACCGCTGAGAACTCTGCCGATGACCTGCACGCTGTCCGCAACGCCTTCAAGGCCATCTATCCCGGCAAGTGGCTTGCCACCGGTATCAGCAAGGGCGGACAGACCACCCTGCTCTACCGCACGTTCTATCCGGAAGATGTGGATGTCTCCGTGCCCTACGTCGCTCCCCTCTGCTATGAAGCGGAAGACGGACGACACGAGCCCTTCCTCCGGAAAGTCTCCACACCGGAGAGCCGCAAGCGGATTGAGGAGTTCCAGCTGGAAGTACTGAAACGGAAAGCTGCCCTGCTGCCCCGTTTCGAAAAATATTGCACAAAGAAGGGGCTCAAATTCCGTGCACCCGTCGAAGAGATTTACGACTACTGCGTGCTGGAGTACTCCTTCGCCCTCTGGCAATGGGGAACGCCTATCGACAAGATTCCCACCGCCACTGCTTCGGACGATGAACTCTTTGCACACCTGCTCGCCATCAGCAATCCCGACTATTTCATCGCCGACAGACCTAC
>CAMWRY010000277.1 GCA_947176775.1 uncultured Bacteroides sp. | reverse complement strand
GAAGACTTCAAAACACTGATGGCAGTCCCCATAGTCCAATTGCTATTACTACCCATCGTACCGGTATAGAGTTCTTCGTAGGCTGCAAAAGTGGCTTCGGCCATCTTCACAGCCGCACCCTCCTGAAACATGTAGGGGAACATCCGGTCATAAGCGGCACCGGGACCAGGATTCTCGGCCGGAAAGCCGATATAGTAGTCGCAATAATCGCGCAACTCGAAAGCCACTTCTACCGACTGCATGAAACAGGCATCGAACATGATGAAATCAAAGTGAGGCGCTTTTCGCAACACAGCAGCCAAATCTGCAATATCCATGTAGAAAGTCCCTTCATCGCCGATATCCTGCCCAATCCATCTCGAAGCAGGTAGCGGATTGGGAATCCACCCATCGCCATGAGACCAATAGATCAGTCCATAACTTCCTGCCTGGTAACGGGCATCACCAAACACATCATCGAACACTTCCGTTGTCTCATCCACACCGCACGAATTACGGTCGGGATACTCTTTTATGATAGTTTCGACCACCGCATTCCCTTTCTTCTCAATCTCCACCAAGCGAGGCGAACCGGTATCGATATAGACCAGCAGATGCATGCCTGCCGCATTCCCTATTGATGCCATGCCTTCCTTCAACTCATCCAAATCTGCTTTCACGAATTTCGACAAGGAGTTGTCTGCTGCCATATACACCAGCACTGTCCGCCTGTTTTCCACAACAGGAGCAGGATCATCGCCCCCACAAGCCGATGTAAGCAGGGAAACAAGCAAGGAAAGGATCAAATATAGTTTTATTTTCATACGTTATAATGCTTCAACTTTATTCTTGCGGTTTTGTAAAGGTGAACACTTCCGACTTGATGGTTTCCAACAGCATCCCCTTATTCTTCTTATACTTGCCCTGTACCTTGACAGCCTCTTTCTCCAATTTGCTCTTGCTCTCAGAGAAGTAAATCATACAGGTATAGTCGGGCTTATTCAGATTATACTCCAAGTAGTTTTTGAGCTGGTAAGTGTACGATTCGCGCTTGGGCAAGAATCCGTTCTTGTCCAACGTCACACTGTCCAGCATCTGAATATCTGTGTAATACACAATGGAGTCATTGAAGGAAGCTGCCACACCAAAGGCATACACCGCCTTTTTCTCCTTATCTTTCATTGTAAAAGCCGAACACAATGTAAATGCCAACACTGCGGCACAAAGAATACGAACGTATTTCATCGAATTAATGGATTAATGGTTTTTAATATGCAAATGTGCTTGGCAAAGATATAAAAAAACCGCACGCCTACCAAAGACGCACGGTTTTTAATTCTTTCCAATTGTCGGAAACCGATATTTCTTATTTATCCCAAATAAGATTTGAGCAATTTACTACGATTACTTTGCCTTAATCTTCTGATTGCTTTTTCCTTAATCTGGCGCACACGCTCACGGGTCAAGCCGAATTTGTCGCCGATTTCTTCCAATGTCATTTCCTGTTGTCCGATACCGAAAAACATCTGTATGATTTCTTTTTCCCTATCGGTTAACGTAGAAAGAGCTCTATCAATTTCCCTCGCAAGAGACTCGTTCACCAAAGAGCGGTCGGCCATGGGAGAATCATCATTGACCAGCACATCAAGCAAGCTGTTGTCCTCCCCTTCCACAAAAGGTGCGTCCACCGAAATATGGCGTCCGGAAACCTTCAGCGTATCAGAGATTTTATCAACAGGGATTTCCAGTTCATCGGCAAGCTCCTCGGGAGACGGACGGCGTTCGTTTTCCTGCTCGAACTTGGAGAAGGCCTTGCTGATTTTATTCAGCGAACCTACCTGATTCAACGGAAGACGCACAATGCGCGACTGCTCTGCCAAAGCTTGCAAAATAGACTGACGTATCCACCACACCGCATAGCTGATGAATTTGAAACCACGTGTCTCATCGAATTTCTCAGCAGCTTTGATCAGTCCTAAATTACCCTCGTTAATCAAATCGGGCAAACTCAAGCCTTGGTTCTGGTACTGCTTGGCCACAGATACGACAAAACGCAGATTAGCACGCGTCAGTTTCTCCAATGCAACACGGTCACCCTTGCGGATGCGCTGAGCAAGCTCCACTTCCTCTTCTACAGTAATAAGGTCCTCTCGACCGATTTCCTGTAAATACTTGTCAAGAGAAGCGCTCTCTCTGTTAGTGATACTTTTTGTAATCTTAAGTTGTCTCATTCTTTTTAAACAGATTTGGGGTTGCAAAGGTACGACAATTTATTTGGTTAAAATAATTTTGCCGCATCTTTTTTACCTTATTTATATTTCAGGAGAATAGAAAAGCCCTACGTCTGATCGTCTAACTACAAAAGGATGCCGGTATGGATTAGTCCGACATCCGTTTTTCGCGATTGTTAGCTAATATTACAATCTTCTTACCTACCTATCTTATTCTTGAGTCAAGTCAACAGCATACATCGCACGCTTTCCTGACGGGAACATACCAGTAATAAACAAGCCCTGCTCAGGAGACTTTCTAGCCTCTTTCATCACCTTCTCCAAGTCGTCCAC
>CAMWRY010000276.1 GCA_947176775.1 uncultured Bacteroides sp. | reverse complement strand
CTTTCCAGGTCGATGACAGCGAACATCTTGCCCATGATTTTCATCACAAGCGAGTATTCATCGAAAGGAAGGCATTCCATGGCTGCTTTCTTGCCGAGGCAGTATTCACGAGCGGTTTCTATGTCCATAAAATGTTTGTTTTATTTCTCTGTCTCCAATTTTGTTTTATTCTCAAGGGCGCCGGCACCGTATCTTAGAACATGGGCGGATAGAAAGCGTCCTTGATGTGCTCTATCTTGAACGCTCCCGGTTCGCCCACAGCCGTCAGGATGTCGAAGCGGACGGGAGCGTCCACGCCGAAGTGCTTGATGTAGGCATCGGCTGCCACGACGATGCGGCGCACCTTCAGCCAGTTTACGGCATCCTGCGGCTCGATGTATTCCGTATTGCTGCGGGTCTTCACTTCCACGACGATCAGTTCCCCGGCATGGGTAGCCACGATGTCCAGTTCCAGATGGTTCTTCCGCCAGTTGCGGTGCAGGATGGTATACCCGTTCTGTTCCAGATACTTGGCGGCGGCATCCTCACCGGCTTTTCCGAGGGTGTTGTGGCTGGCCATTATTGCTCGTAGTTTGCAGCAGGTTTCAGCATGCCGCTGTGTCCCGGGCGGAAGAGGACAGGCATCTTGCGAGCATTGCCGTTCAGGGTGTTCATCGCACTACGGGTCGTAGTCATCGGGTTGGTGCCGGTAATCAGTTCGATGGCTTTGGCGTACAAAGGCTCTTTGCTGGTACCATATTCTTTGAGGATGTAGAATATGCCCTGTTCGTTGTAGGGATTGGTCTCTTTCATCGCTACATCGGGGGTAAAGCCGTTCTCGTAATCCCCGAACCCTTGGGCATTGTAGCTCTGGAAGGTGATGGGGGCTACATGGTACGTGTCTTTATTTATTTCAATCTCCATCACCTCCATACCCACGTTCTTGCCGGTGGTGGTTTCGCCGATGAGTGTCACCTCGATGCCGATACCTCGCAGGGAGTTGATTACCAGCTCGCTGGCAGAAGCCGTGCCGTTGCCCACCAAGCAGTAAAGGTGCTTCAGGCTGAGGTCGCCTGCAGCAAGCGATGTTCCCAGGTTGTTGTATCTGCTGTAGGAGAACTTCTCTTCCGGTCTGGAATTGCCGTACGCCTTCATTCGCTCCGTGTTGTACCTGTATTGGGCAAATACCTTGTCGCTGCAACTGCTTCCTGCTATGCACGAGGCTATCAGGTTGGCGCTAATCACGTGTCCGCCGCCGTTGTAGCGTAGATCCAGAATCAGGTCGGTAACCTTCTTCTCTTTGAATTCTTTGAATACGTCGAACAACTCTTTGTCGAATCCTGCCTCGAATCCCGAATAGACCAGGTAGCCGATGCGGTGTCCCTCGTATTCTTCGCTGATTTGGTTGAAGATGACGGGATTGACATACATGGCTTTGGCAGTCAACGAGTATTCCTTTTGACTGGTTATCATGCCTTCTTCTATGACGTCTTCTGTCAGGGTGTAGCTGATGGCGGCATCGGGAACCTGCATGTTGTAGTAATACTCGTTGATGTTGCTATCGGTAATCTTCTTTCCGTTTACCAGGCTTATCATAGCTCCTCGTTTCAGTCCGGCTTCCGAGGCGGGCGAATCGGGATGCACGCCCTGGATGCAGAAGTAGATGGTATAGTTTGTTTGTGTGCCGATGGATACGGGGGTGATGCCGGTGATGCCGAAACTGTATTCCAGTTCCTTTTCTATGGCACGGGTATTGTTGAGGTTGGGCAATTTTTGTATGTAGGAGAAGAGGTTGTATCTTCCGTTTCCGGTAGGTTTCTTGTCCAAAGTGTTGGTGTTCATGTTCATCAGGTTTCCGTAGAAGAACTCTTCGTATCCTTGGTTGAAGTTCTTCGTCAGGCTCTTGTACTCATCGTTCCACAAGTACATATTGTTCAGGTATTTGTCTACTTCCCGGTTTATGGTCGCATCTTCGGCATATTCGCCGGCCCTTTGTATCACCTGGAAACTGCTTGCCGGGCTGTCTTCTGTCTGGATGTTGATGGTTGCTGTGCGTTCGGTGGTGGTCTCTCCGGTCACGGATACGATGAAGCTGTGCGAACCTTTGTCGCCGGCAGTTTGGGAAAGCTTGCACCAATCCCCACCGTTGCCCACGCTTGCCACCCACTTGCTGTAGGCGGTGAAGCGGACAGTGACATCTTGTTGTGTGCTGATTTCAAAAACTTCGCCTTCGGTCCAGCTCTGCTCTGCAATGCCGATCTCTTTGTCGTCGTTGCACGATACCATCATGATGGCCATTACCAGCCAAAAGAGGGTAAGATAATTGATTCGTTTCATAAAAAGTATATTTAGAACTTCCAAAAGTACTTTTTATATTGATTCAGCGAAAATGTTTTAGGGATATTCTTTCTGTTGGGCAGTAAAAAGAATGAAATGTCCCCATTTAGCAGGTAAAATGGTCTTTCATCCCTCTTTTCTTTTTTTCTTTTTCTTTTTACGCAAGAAAAAAAACGGTCGGTTCACTTTGTTTTTGCAGAAGGAAAAGTAATTTTGCAAAAGATATGAGAAAGAGAGATA
>CAMWRY010000275.1 GCA_947176775.1 uncultured Bacteroides sp. | reverse complement strand
TTAGACTGATGTAACGGGAAGAATCAGGTACGAAAATGTGGTATATATGGGTATATTTCTCTTCGAGAATGGTCAAAAAATCTTCGCTCTCGTCCATATCGCCGTCAGTGATGACGATGACTTCAAATTGGGGATAATCCTGTTCCAACACAGCTGTCAGGTTGCAGCGTAAATTTTCGGACTCCTCACGGGTGCAGATGATGACGGACAGGGGAGGTAGCTCTCGTGTGAAATGGATGTCGCCCTGTTTTACGGTGCCGCTATGTGCATGAATGCGATTGTAGAGAAAAAAATAATAGAGTACTTGAATGAGGAACAGAAAAACTGCCGCACCAAGTGCGACAGTCTCAATATTGTCTAAGGATGTAAATGCTTCCATGTGCAGTCGGATGTTTATACGCTGCAAAGGTAGTAAATTTTAAAAGACAGAAGAATCAAAGAACGCATTTGTTTTTCGCTTTTATATTTAGACTTTTCTGTCTGGAATATCACATGGATAACATGGAAGTCTTATATTGGCACATGCTTTTAGTACCCTTCTCTATGAAATTCTGGTTTTATTTGATTTCCGGTACCACTTCAAACTTCGTTTTTGGAAAATACTTGCCCAGATACTCCTTGGTATATTGCATCGTGTCCTCCTGAATCGTCTTGTCCTCCACGGTAGGATAGAGGTTATAGAGCACTGTATCCAGCTTGATACCTCGGTTCTGGATGGCTTCTAAACTCAGTAAGGTGTGATTGATGCTGCCCAGCTTTCCGGAGGTGACAAAAATAAGCGGATACTGCTTTTCGGCAATGTAGTCTATGGTCAGAAACTCTTCCGTGAGGGGAACCATCAGACCGCCGGCGCCTTCTACAAGCACGGTATCGTATCGTCGGGCCAGTTCTTGCGTAGCGCGTTCTATTTTTCCGAAGTCTATAGGGCGGCGATCTATGCGAGCGGCGAGATGGGGCGAGCAGGGGTAGGAGAATATTTCGGGCATGGTGAGCCCTTCGCGATCTTCCGGCAGGTAGCCTGTCCCCATGAGGCGGCGGTGTAGGTCGATGTCTTCGGAATGGCCGGTGTTGCCGGTCTGGATGAATTTCTGGGTGATGACGCGCAGGCCGCGCTGCATAAGTTCACGGGCATACCAGGCGGTGCAGTAGCTTTTTCCGGCATCGGTATCGATGCCACTGATGAAGTAGATATTGTTGGTTTCCATTAGATTGTTTTTTTTCTTGCAATGATGTAAATAGGGTGATAGGTCAGGCTGACATGGCCGTCGGTATCTCCGAACAGGATCGTGTACTCCTCGCAAAAAGAGTGCAGGCGACTGCGTGTCCATATTCTTTTTTCTGTTCCCGTGACTCCGGTCTGTTTCAGATGTTGCAACACGGCCAGAGGGGTGGGAAAGGAGAGAGAGACCATCTCTTCCTCGGCATGGAGGATGTCGAAGCCGGGGGATAGCCGATTCTTCAGCTCTTCAAGGGCGAGGTAGTCCAGCCCGTGTCCTGTGAGCCGACGGATTTCGTGCATGTTTGTAGGGCCGAAAGTGCTGAAGGCCAGCATTCCATTTTCAGTTAGTGTGTGGCGACAACGCATGAAGAAGGTACTTGGGTGGTTGAACCATTGTAGGGCGGAGCACGACGTTATCAGATCCGTCTCTTCGGGAAACTCCAAGGCTTCGGCATCACCGGAGACGAAACGTACAGCATGCCCATCGCACAGCTCTTCGATATACTCCTTCATTTCCTGGCACAAATCGTTCAGTAGACACGTTTCCGGTTGCAGGGTGCGGAGCAGGAGGCGCGAGTAGGCTCCTGTTCCACATCCGAATTCTACGATGTGGCCGAAGCGAATCGGTATTTCCGAACAAGAGACACCTTCAGCAAGTAAAGTGTCGGTCAGCAGGCGCATCATTTTCTCGGTTATTTGCCGTTGCACGTATGCTTCACGGTCGTAGGTGCTTCGTGAGTGAGAGAAGCGTCTGGCAACAAGTTGCTTGTCTATGGATGGGGTCATGTCGGAATGCATCTTTTTAATACTCTATTTCGTCGTATTCTGTTCTCATAAGTTTTAACTGACTGAAAAAGTCATCGACAGTTAAGGACCACATATCTTGCAGCAGAAAGCGGAATGTAGGCTCGTCATAGTGGGTAGTGCTGCAAATAATCAGCTTATCCTCCTCCATATAGTCATAGCTCAACTGGAGGTTCTCTGATGGGAATATCCTGTCATTCAGGCCGATGAACACATAGTTGTACTCAAATTCGTCATCATCATAATCGCCGAACTCTTCGGGATAGACGTAGCAGTTGCGCTTGTCTATGACGATGTTCTCCTTTTGGATATAATGCTGTTCGAGCAGTCTCAGCTCCTCCTTTATCTCATCGAAGTCCCGGCGAGGGGTGATGGCCATAAAAGCCTTATAGGCCTTGCTGTCCTTGCACATGCGTCGCATGAACTTCTGGAGCGAGGCAGGGGTGAGGTTGTTCAGGGTGGCATGGAAAGTCTGTACGGGAATTCCTTCCTCGTTGTTGATGGGCTGTATGGTAACAGTGCTGACTCTTATACACATA
>CAMWRY010000274.1 GCA_947176775.1 uncultured Bacteroides sp. | reverse complement strand
GAATACTATATTTTTTGAAAAAACGGTAATCTCTTTGGCTTTAAAATTGTTTATAGGAAAATAACAGGATTAAATTGAGTAAACGAACAAACATGAAACGATTTTTTATGAAACAGGAAATGAAACTCCCGAAAAAAAAGGGGCTGGTGATGATTGCCTGCCTGGCAGTGTTGTTAGTGGGCTACTTTGTGCTGACCTGGCCCGAAAAAGCCTGGCCGGAAGTGCCGGCTGTGGTCATAGAGCCGGTGGAAAAGGGAGATGTGGAGATATACGGAGAGTATGTGGGGCGCATCCGTGCCCAGCAGTTTGTAGAAGTGCGTGCACGTGTAGAAGGCTATCTGGAGAATATGCTGTTTGCCGAGGGCACGTATGTCACCAAGAATCAGGTGCTTTTTGTCATCAATCAGGCCCAGTATAGGGCAAAGGCCGACAAAGCCCGTGCCCAGCTGAAAAAAGACGAGGCACAGGCCTTGAAGGCGAAGCGCGACCTGGAGCGCATCCGTCCCCTGTATGCGCAGAATGCCGCCAGCCAGCTGGATTTGGACAATGCCCAGGCTGCCTACGAGACGGCAGAGGCTTCGGTAGCCATGAGCAAGGCCGACTTGGACCAGGCGGAGCTGGAGTTGGGATACACGCTGGTCCGCTCTCCGCTATCGGGACATATCAGTGAGCGGAATGTGGACTTAGGCACCTTGGTAGGGCCGGGCGGCAAGTCCTTGCTGGCTACGGTGGTGAAGAGCGATACGGTGCTGGTGGATTTCAGCATGACGGCATTGGACTACCTGAAGAGCAAGGAGCGCAACATCGAAATAGGCCGTCAGGACTCCACGCGTTCCTGGCAGCCGAACATCACGATTACGCTGGCCGACAATACCGTCTATCCCTATAAGGGCTATGTGGACTTTGCCGAACCTCAGGTAGACCCACAGACCGGTACCTTCTCCGTGCGTGCGGAAATGCCGAATCCCGACAGGGTGTTGCTGCCGGGTCAGTTTACAAAGGTGAAACTGTTGCTGGATGTGCGCGAGGGAGCGGTCACGGTTCCGCAGAAAGCGGTGACCATAGAGAAGGGAGGCGCCTATATCTTTGCCATGCGCCGGGACTCTACCGTGGAAAAACGTTTTATCGAGTTGGGGCCGGAGTTCGGCAACAACTGGGTGGTGGAACGGGGATTGGTAGCCGGCGAGCAAGTGGTGACCGAAGGGTTCCACAAATTGGCTCCGGGCATGAAAGTGCATGCCCTGGCATCCGACACCCTGAAAAATAATAACCCTGTAAAGCAACAATGACATGAAAGTTTCCTTCTTTATAGACCGTCCCGTATTCTCGGCGGTAATATCGATTGTGATTGTAATGGTTGGTATCATCGGGCTGACCCTGCTGCCGGTGGACCAATATCCGCAGATAACGCCGCCCGTGGTGAAAATCAGCGCCTCCTATCCGGGAGCCAGTGCGCTGACGGTTTCGCAGGCGGTGGCCACTCCCATCGAGCAGGAGATAAACGGTACTCCGGGGATGCTGTACATGGAGTCCAACAGCTCTAATTCAGGCGGCTTCTCGGCCACAGTCACCTTCGATGTGTCGGCCGACCCCGATTTGGCTGCCGTAGAGATACAAAACCGTGTGAAGCTGGCGGAGAACCGTCTGCCGGCCGAGGTCATACAGAATGGCATCTCCGTAGAGAAGCAGGCTCCCAGCCAGCTGATGACCATCTGCCTGACCTCCAGTGACCCGAAGTTCGATGAAATCTATTTGAGCAACTTTGCCACTATCAATGTGCTCGACTTGTTGCGGCGCATTCCCGGGGTGGGGCGTGTGTCCAATATCGGCAGCCGCTACTACGCCATGCAGATATGGGCGCTGCCCGACAAACTGGCCAATTTCGGCCTGACCGTGCAGGACTTGCAGAATGCCCTGAAGGACCAGAACCGCGAGTCGGCCGCAGGCGTTCTGGGGCAGCAGCCGGTAAAGGGGCTTGACATAACCATTCCCATTACCACGCAGGGGCGTTTAAGCTCGGTGAAGCAGTTCGAGGACATCGTGGTCCGCGCCAATACCAACGGGTCCATCATCCGGTTGCGCGATGTGGCACGTGTCTCGCTGGAAGCCTCTTCATACAGCACGGAGAGCGGCATCAACGGCGAAAATGCGGCAGTGCTCGGCATCTATATGTTGCCCGGTGCCAATGCCATGGAGGTGGCCCGGCATGTAAAGGCTGCCATGGAGGAAATCAGTGCGAATTTTCCTGAAGGCATGAGCTACGAGATACCTTTCGACATGACGACCTACATTTCCGAATCCATTCACGAAGTGTACAAGACGCTGTTCGAGGCGTTGGTGCTGGTCGTGTTGGTTGTCTTCCTCTCCTTGCAGAGTTGGCGTGCGACGGTGATACCGATTGTGGCGGTGCCCATCTCCCTGATTGGTACCTTCGGTTTCATGCTTATTTTCGGTTTCTCTCTGAACATACTGACGTTGCTTGGGCTGATTCTGGCCATCGGCATTGTGGTGGACGATGCCATTGTGGTGGTGGAAGCAGTTCAGGCAAAATTTGACGAAGGCGTA
>CAMWRY010000273.1 GCA_947176775.1 uncultured Bacteroides sp. | reverse complement strand
CTGCTTAACCTTGTCGCATTTCTTGGAGTAGGGGATGCTGTCAGTGAACACCATCTCGGTCAGCGAGGACTCCTGTACGCGGAAAGAAGCCGGGTCGGACATTACGCAGTGGCTGGCGATGGCGCGGACAGATTTTGCTCCTGCTTCCATCATGATGTTGGCAGCTTTGGTAATGGTACCTGCCGTATCTACAATGTCATCTATCAGTACGACATTCTTATCTTTTACATCACCGATAATCTGCATGGTGGCAACCACGTTTGCTTTCTCACGCGTCTTGTTACACAATACCAAAGGTACGCCCAGATACTTGGAGAATGTACTGGCGCGTTTGGAGCCGCCGACATCGGGAGTGGCGATGACCAAGTCTTCCAGTTTCAAGGACTCAATATAAGGGAGGAATACTGCTGATGCATACAAATGGTCCACCGGAATGTTGAAGATACCCTGAATTTGGTCAGCATGGAGGTCCATCGTAATCAAACGATCGATGCCTGCAACGGAAAGCAGGTCGGCCACCAGCTTGGCGCCGATGGATACGCGAGGCTTGTCTTTTCTGTCCTGACGTGCCCAACCGAAGTAGGGGATGACGGCCACAATGCTTTTTGCCGATGCTCTTTTGGCTGCATCGACCATCAGCAACAATTCCATCAAGTTGTCAGAATTTGGGAAGGTTGATTGAACCAGGAATACATGCGAGCCACGGATCGATTCCTCGTATGAGACTGCAAACTCACCATCTGCAAAGTGGGTGATGTTCATCTTTCCCAGAGGGCAATCCAGGCTAGCGCAGATTTTCTCTGCAAGGTATCTCGAATTTGTTCCGGAGAATACCATAAAGGGTGCTTTTTCGCTCATTTGTGTAATAGATGTTACCTATTTGTTAATTTGCGTGCAAAGGTATGAATTTCCTGTTACATAAAACAAGAGTTATTGTATAAAAATTATTTTTCTTTCCCGGATTTATTCGTAGCTTTGCTCTGTGAAACGACTTTATCTTATATGGCTGGCAGGATTGTGGTGCTGTTGCATGACAATGGTTTCGTGCGTGGGTACAGCGCCCGTCAGGGAAGTGTGTTTCATCGACTCCTTGAATCAGGCGGCTTATGCTTATCGTTATAAGAACCTCGACTCTTCCTGCTATGCAGCGTCAAGAGCTTATCGTGAGGTCAGACTGTATAAGCAGGGCAAGGCGGAAGCTTCCAATAATTTGGGATTTTGTGCTTTTATGCGTATGGACTTTGAGCAGGCCGAGAGGTTCCATCAGGATGTCTATGGCCTGACGAAAAATGAGTTGGAGCTCCTCATTGCCGACATCGGCTTGATGAAGATTTATCAGCGAACTGCCCTGAACAAGGAGTTCTACGATTATCGAAACAGTGCCTTGCGCCGCATGAAGAGGATAGCGGAAGATGACAATCTCTTTGTGGACAAGCACGAGCAGATGCGCCTGAACTATGCTCGTTCCGAATTTTATATCGTTTCGGCCGTCTATTATTACTATTTGCAGCAACGTCCGGAGGCAGCGGCTTCCATCAATGAGGTGACGAATAATCGGGAGTGGCTGGCGGACACCAACCAGTTATTGTATTATCATTACATCAAAGGGTCTGCCGCTTTGTGTGAAGGCGAGACACCGGATGAACAGAGATTGTGTGAATTCGATGAACTATACACCACGTGGCGTTTGGCATCCCGTAAGGGATATCTCTATTTTGAAGGAAATGGCGTGCAGGGACTTGTCAATCTGATGGCTTCACCGGGTAATTATGACTTCTTTCAGGACCGTCGTCCTCATGCCTTGGCACAGTTGGGAGTACCGGTAGATTCCCTGCTTCCGATGCGGCTGGGACAGCTTGCCCTGCAAAAATTCAGCCGGTACAAGGACTTATATCAGATAGCGGGAGCCTACGTGTCCATAGGCAAATACCTGAATGCCCACAACCGTTATGCCGAGGCTCTTGATACACTGAAGCTTGCTTTGGAGTGTGTGAACGATCATCACCGCCTTTTCTACAATTGCCATGACAGCCTGGATTGGCTGAAGACATTTGATCCCAGAGATACGATTTGTGCGGAGAAGGCATGGATTGAGCATAAGCTGAAGACCGTCCCGGAGTGGATATCGCGTATCCGCGAACAGTTGAGCGTTTCGTATGCAGGACTGGAGATGAAGGAAAAATCGGATTATAACCGTAATATCTATTTGGATATCCTCGAGGATACGCGCCAGGACAAGGAACTGGAAAGCCGTTATCAGGCGTTGGAGAAGGAAGCAGGGCAACTGAATGTTGTGCTGGTACTGGTCGTTGTGGGCCTTGTACTGGTCTCTATATTCTTCTGGTTTTTCAACAAGCGTTCCAAGGAGCGGAGCAAGGTGCATCTTCAGCGTTTGCAACAGATGCTGGATGTTTGTCAGAAGATAACAGCTTCTATCCCTGCTGATGCACAGACAGAGGAGGAGATTGTTGACTCCATCCGCGCAGCGGTCTGTCCGGAGCTGGAAAGATTGTTTGGTGTGAAGGGTATCCGCATAGAGGACGGACAATTGGTACTTCCACACCGTATGGGCAAGGAG
>CAMWRY010000272.1 GCA_947176775.1 uncultured Bacteroides sp. | reverse complement strand
CTATATGGTGGTGGCTTTGGCTTATGCTGTCATGGGACGTAGCAAGAAGTGGCTAATGGCGCTGTTTGCGGTGATTATGGTCGGTATCTGGTGGACGGCTGTCTATTCGGGACACCATTATCTGATTGACGTGGCTTTGGGTATCTCTTGTGCCTTGCTGGGTATTCTGGTATTTGAAAAAGGATTGATGAAGTGGGGGATATTTGGCCGTTTTTTTGAGAGATACAGTCGATATATTTGTTGAAGTAATGTAGTGATGCGCGGATTTGTGCTTGATTCTGAAAGTCTGTGTACTAAAAGCATTCGCCTGCGCTGTATAATATAAGGATGTTATGAATAATTTTACCTTTTATAGTCCTACTGAGTTTGTGTTCGGCAAGGACACCGAGATGCAGACCGGTGCTTTGGCACGCAAATACGGTGCTCGGAAAGTGATGATAGTGTATGGTGGCGGTTCTGTGATACGGAGCGGTTTGCTGGACAGGGTGAAGCAATCTTTACAGGAAGCCGGTGTGTCTTATTGTGAGATGGGAGGTGTGCAGCCTAACCCTATTGACGGTAAAGTGTACGAAGGCATTGAGCTTTGTCGTCGCGAACAGGTGGACATGCTACTGCCCGTAGGTGGTGGCTCAGTCATTGATACGGCGAAAGCCATTGCGGCAGGTGTGCCATACGAGGGAGATTTCTGGGATTTCTTTATGGGTCGCGCCAAGGTGGAGAAGGCGTTGAAAGTGGCTGTAGTGCTGACTATTCCGGCTGCCGGAAGCGAAGGTTCGGGCAATACGGTCATCACGAAGGTTGAGACGCTTCAGAAGTTGGGACTTTGTGCTCCCGATCGTTTGCGCCCCGTATTCTCGATTATGAATCCAGAGCTGACTTATACCCTCCCGTTCTATCAGACCGCTTGTGGCATTGCCGACATGATGGCTCATATCATGGAGCGTTACTTCACCAATACGTCCGATGTGGAAATCAGTGACCGACTTTGCGAGGGTACCTTGACGGCTATCATCAAGGAGGCTTATCGTGTGAAGCAGAATCCGAATGATTACGGTGCACGCGCCAATATCATGTGGTGCGGTACTGTGGCACACAATGGAACCTGTGGTGTGGGACGTGAGGAGGACTGGGCATCCCATGCGTTGGAGCATGAAATCAGTGCGGTCTACAATGTGGCTCATGGTGCCGGACTGGCTGTGGTGTTTCCGGCTTGGATGACATTCATGGCAGCACATAATCCGAAAAAGATTGCCCAGTTTGCCCACCGTGTTTGGGGAGTGCCCGAATCGAATGATTGGGAGGAGATGGCTTTGGCTGGCGTTTCCCGTCTAAAGCATTTTTTCCGCTATATGGGCTTGCCGGTAAGCTTTAAGGAGTTGGGTATTGACAATCCTGATATAGATCGTTTGGTTGATAGTCTGCACCGTAATAAGGGAGAATTGCTGGGTAATTATGTGAAACTGTCGAAAGAGGAGAGCAAGGAGATATACTGCTTAGCCTTGTAGGCGAGGGCTGCTGAAATAATAAAAAAAGGCGGCAAAGAGAATTTTCTTCGCCGCCTTTTTTTATTTGATTTCGATTTCTTCCTTCATGTCTATCTCTTCCCCTTGTAGGTCATAGAAGACATATTCCAGAAATGCAAGTTTCTGACTTGGAATAATCTTGATACCGAATCCGTACTTCATCTGCCATTTCCGCCTCAAGGAAACAAGTCCTTGGTTGACGTAGGCGGCGATGTACGGGTGGATGTGTAACGAGAACTTCTTTATCTTCAATTTGTTGACCAAATAGTCTATTTTGCTCTCCAAGGTGTCCGTAAAGAGGATGGACGATTTGATGGTGCCTTTACCAAAGCAAGTAGGGCAGGTTTCTGTCGTATTGACATCCATGGCCGGGCGTACACGCTGGCGTGTAATCTGCATCAGTCCGAATTTGCTCAGTGGCAGGATGTTGTGTCGTGCCCTGTCTTTCTGCATGTTGGCACACATGCGTTCGTAAAGCTTCTGTCTGTTTTCGGCTTCATTCATGTCGATGAAGTCCACCACGATGATACCACCCATATCCCTCAGTCTCAGCTGGCGAGCCAGTTCATCGGCTGCACCCAGATTCACTTCCAGTGCGTTGGCCTCCTGCCCGTTGGCATTTTTGGTGCGGTTACCGCTGTTCACGTCTACTACGTGAAGCGCCTCAGTATGCTCAATAATCAGGTAGGCACCACTTTTATATGAAACAGTTTTGCCGAATGATGACTTGATTTGTTTGGTGATACCGAAATTGTCGTAAATGGGGAGTTGACCTTTGTACAGTTTTACAATATCTGCCCGTTCAGGGGCAATCAGAGTTACGTAATCCTTGATTTCGTGGTATACCGCTTCATTGTTTACATGGATATTTTCGAAAGAAGGATTGAACAAGTCGCGCAACAATCCTACGGCACGACTGGTCTCTTCGTAAATCAGTGTTGGAAATTTAGTAGCTTTCTGTACCTTGACGATAGCATCTTCCCAATGTTTCAGTAATACTTTAAGCTCTCCGTCGAGTTCTGCCACACGTTTTCCTTCAGCCACGGTACGGACAATGAC
>CAMWRY010000271.1 GCA_947176775.1 uncultured Bacteroides sp. | reverse complement strand
GCCTACCACCTTGAAGGGTATCAGCTTGTCGCCCGGCTTATAATCCTCTAATGCAATATCTTCCGCCTTTTTATTGAAGTGCGTATAGAGCAGTGCTTTGGCCAGAACCACGGTCATCTTCTCGCCGCTATAGCTGTTGTAGGTCTGCACAGCCACGTAGTCTATCTTCGGGCCGACGCAGAGGGCCGTGTTGCTAGGCAATGTCCACGGAGTGGTGGTCCATGCCAGGAAGTAAGGCGTTCCCCACTCTGCCATTTCCGGCTTCGGGTTCTTCATCTTGAACTGTCCCACTACGGTGGTGTCCTTCACGTCGCGGTAGCATCCGGGCTGGTTCAGCTCATGCGAACTGAGTCCTGTTCCGGCAGCAGGCGAATAGGGCTGTATGGTATATCCCTTGTAGAGGAATCCTTTCTTATAAAGCTGTTTCAGCAGCCACCACAAGGTCTCGATGTAGCGGTTGTCGTAGGTGATATAGGGGTTCTTCATATCTACCCAATATCCCATCTTGCGCGTCAGCTCCTCCCACTCTTTGGTGAACTTCATGACATCCTTGCGGCAAGCAGCGTTGTATTCGGCCACGGAGATGGTTTTGCCGATGTCCTCCTTCGTGATGCCGAGTGCTTTCTCCACGCCCAGCTCCACAGGAAGTCCGTGCGTATCCCATCCGGCCTTACGCTTCACCTGGAAACCTTTCATCGTCTTGTAACGGCAGAATATGTCTTTAATGGAACGAGCCAGCACATGGTGAATGCCCGGCATACCATTGGCCGAGGGAGGTCCTTCGAAAAATACGAAAGAAGGACAACCTTCACGTTCTGTCATACTCTTGGCGAAAACCTGGTTTTCGTCCCATTTTTCCAACACTTTTCCGTTCACTTCGGAAAGGTCAAGTTTCGAATATTCGGCAAACTTCTTACCCATCTTGATATTTTAGTTTTAGCTGTTTTTACAATTAGAGGGAACTCCGGAAAAAACGGTTTTCTGCATTTCCCGAAAAGACTCTTCCCATTTTAAAGGTGCAAATTTACAAAAAACTTGGAAGTCGCTTAATTTTTATCCGGGATTTTTTTAGAAAGTAAGCAGTAAGCATGATTTTACCCATACTCTTTTCAAGCCGGGAGGGGCGAAACCACTCTTTCCGGCCAAAAATTGTGCAAAATAGCCCACGAATGTCATTTTTGTCAAACAAATTCACACCAAAATCCACCAGGTACAGACCCGCTCCGTACCCGCTCCGTACCTGGTCCGTATCTGCTCCGTATAAAAGCTTTTTGCATGAATACGGAGCAGATACGGTTCTGACGCGGTTCGGGTCAGGGGTTAACGGGTAATCGAACTTACCAATCTGTAAAAAACAACGAATTGCAAGTACAGAAACAGAAATGCCACACTCTGCACCCCGTTACCTACGGCATTCGGGGGGCTCGAAGTGTGGCATTCGCACCATGTTTATACGTGTGCTCGGGAAAGTGGTCTTATCTCAGGTTCTTTCTGTCCTTCCACAGCTTGGTCATATCTTCCAAGGTCTTGCCTTTGGTCTCGGGTACAAGCTTCCAGACAAACAGGGCGGCTATCACACAGATGACACCATACAGGCTATAGGCAAACATGTGCCCGAACTTGTCGCCCATGTCGCCCAGGCTCATGTTGTACATGGGCACAAAGGTGGAAGAGACGATGAAATTGAATATCCATTGGAAAGCTACCGCAATGGCCACTGCGGCACCGCGAATGGTATTCGGAAAGATTTCAGCTATCAGCACCCAGCAGATGGGTCCCCAGCTGAACATGAACGAGGCACTATAGACCATGATGCTGATGACCGCCAGCATGGGAGGCAGAACGGCCACAACATTGCAGAGGGCTACTCCAAAAGCGCCTATCGCCATGCCGATGGAGCCTGAAATGAGGAGCGGCTTGCGCCCCCACTTCTCTACCGTGAAGACAGCCAGCAGTGTGAACAGGATATTGATGACGCCCATGATGACAGTCTGCACCATCGGGTTGCCCATGCCCATGGTCTCGAAGATGCGCGGTGCGAAGTAGAGCACGGCGTTGATGCCTACCGCCTGCTGGAATACACTCAGCATGATGCCGATGAAGATTACCATCCAGCCGTAGGTGAAGAGCTTTTCCGTCTTCTCCTCGGCCGTGGCCTTGATTTGCGACAGAATGATTTTGGCCTGAGCCAAGCCGTTGATGCGGCTCAGTACCTGGAGCGCCTTCTCGTCCTTGCCGGTCATGGCCAGATAACGCGGCGTTTCGGGCACCAGCAATACGAGCAGCGCAAAGAGTCCTGCCGGAACGGCTTCGCTGACAAACATCAGACGCCATCCGGTAGCCACGGTCCAGGCGGCTGCTTCCGGATTCATAATCTGATTGATGCCTTCGACGGCCTTTATCACCGGATTGGCGTTCGTGCCCAGAATAAGGAAATTCACGAAGTAGACCACCAGCTGGCCGAAGATAATGGCAAACTGATTCCACGACACCAAGGTGCCGCGGATGTTGCTTGGTGCAATCTCGGCAATGTACATCGGGCAAATGGCCGATGCCAGCCCGACACCAATACCGCCCAGCACACGGTAGATGTTGAACATCACCAGCAGGGAA
>CAMWRY010000270.1 GCA_947176775.1 uncultured Bacteroides sp. | reverse complement strand
TCGTAGAAGGTTCGTTCCGTCGGGACGGTTCTTCACGTTTCCACAAGGACAACCGTTGGGGTAACTTCTTCTCCGTAGGTGCCAGTTGGAACATGAAGCAGGAGGCTTTCTTGGAAGACGTGGATTGGGTGAACAACCTGAAACTGCGTGCTTCCTACGGTGAAGTTGGTAACAACATGGGTGTAAGCCTGTACGGTCATATGGCTCTCTATACCATTGATAAGAACGGTGGTTTAGCTGCTTTGGTAAAACAGTCACTTTCTGCGCCGGACATCAAGTGGGAGACCACCCAGACGGTGGACGTTGCTGTAGAAGGTCGTCTGTTCGACCGACTGAACTTCCAAATTGGCTACTTCGATAAACGTTCCAAAGACCTGCTATTTGAAGTACGCTTGCCGCTTTCCGCCGGTTCTTATCCGTGGGTAGATGAAAATGCTCCTATGAACCTGACACAATACAAGAACATCGGTACCATCTCCAACCGCGGTTGGGAAATCTCCTTGAATGGTGATGTTCTCCGTACCAACGACTGGACTTGGAACTTAGGTGTGGACGCTACGTTCCTGAAGAACAAGATTATGAAGTTACCTGACGGAAAAGACATCCTGCACGGTAAGCAAAACTACTCCGTGGGTCACTCTATCTACGAATGGTACACCTACCACTTTGAAGGTGTAGACCAGATGACCGGTACATCTCTTTATACGCTGGACCCGGACAAGAAAGCCGCAGCCGAACAAGCCGGTGCTCTGACTACCATCAACGGTACGGATTATGCAACAGCCACTTCTTACGCCAAACGTGACTGGGCAGGCAGTGCGCTTCCTACGGTTTACGGTTCTATCAGTTCCGCCCTTTCTTGGAGAAGCTGGGATTTGAACATGTTGTTCACTTACTCCTTGGGTGGCAAGACATACGATGGCAGTTATGCCAGCTTGATGGGTGTATCCGAATCCGGAGCTGCCGGCAGTGCCCACCACAAAGACATCCTGAATTCCTGGAAAGAAGTTCCCACCGGAATGACGGAAACTTCTGCCAACCGCATCGACCCGAACGGAACTCCGCGTGCCGACTTCTACAAGTCATCCGACCTGAATGCTTCCAGCGACCGTTGGCTGACAAGTTCTTCTTACTTCGTATTTAAGAACCTGAATCTCTCTTACAGCTTGCCCAAACGTTGGCTGAGGAGCGTGGGCATTGAAGGCCTGTCGCTGACTGCCGGTGTGGAAAATCTCTTCACGCTGACTTCACGCAAAGGCTTGAACCCGCAGTACTCCTTCAACGGAGGTTCAGACGATACGTATGTAACAGCCCGTGTCTATAACTTCGGTTTGACTGTAAAATTCTAAAGGTATAACCATTTAATTCGCATTAAAAATGAAAAAGATATTCAATAAATTGTTCGCCGGCAGTCTGTTGGCAGGTATGATGCTCGTATCTTCCTGTGCCGGTGACTATCTGGATACAGCACCTACCGACTCCACTGGTGCAACTGATGCCGTAGGAACCACGGCGAATGCCATGAAGGCATTGAACGGTATCGCTAAAATCATGACTACACAACACTATTATTTTGGAGGTGGATTTGCCGGTGAAAATAATATCATGATTCAATATGAAAGTTATCCGAGCGAGAATTACCATTATAATTTATATGCTTCCGGTTGGTCTCCTATTTTCAATCAGGAGTTCCACACACGTACCAACTCCCTCTACGATGCCTACGCATGGTACTACTATTACACCATCGCCGGCAACGCCAACACCATTATCGCCAACATAGACAATGCCGAAGGTACAGATGCAGAAAGAGCGTTTATCAAGGCATCGGCATTGACTTTCCGTGCATACGCCTTCGAGAAACTGATACATTATTACTGCTGGCGCTGGCAAGATTCCAACAATGGTGCTTCTCAGGGTATCATACTCCGTTTGGACGAATCCACCGGCGGACAAGGATATGCTACATTGGCTGAAACGTATGTACAAATTTATGATGATTTGGATGAAGCTATCAGCTTGTTTGAGCAAAGTGGTATGGACCGTGAAGCCTCACAGGTGTGGATGCCTAACCTCAATGTGGCTCACGCTGTTTATGCACGTGCCGCCCTTACCAAACAAGACTATTCCAAAGCCTTGTCAGAGGCCAAGTTGGCTCGCCAAAATTATCCGCTGATGAGCAATGCTGATTATCACTCCGGTTTCTGCAATCCGACAAGTGAATGGATTTTCGGAAGTTTCGGTAGCGCACAGGAGAATAACTGGTACTGGAGCTATGGAACTCAGTATGCTTGCAACGGATATTATGCAAGTTCTCAGCAGACGGGTGCCGGTGCCATCGGACGTGAGCTTATCAACCGTATTCCGAACAACGATGCCCGTAAAGCGTTATTCCTGACTGAGGACAAATTCCCCGGTTATAATTTTGATGACGGTTCGGCTATGGATTTAGGCTACGGCATTCTAGGTATGGGAAATGACGGTGAGAAAGCGGACGCTCTTTGGGATGAAGCAGCAGCTTATTGCCGGAAAATGGCAGTCAGTGGTCTGGAAGCGCCTTATCAGTCTGGTTACATGTATTTGGGCGGACAACTGAAGTTCTATGTATTCGACACTCCGGGCG
>CAMWRY010000269.1 GCA_947176775.1 uncultured Bacteroides sp. | reverse complement strand
TGCGCGGCGCCCGTTTCTTCGGTTCTTTTTTCGGTTTATCGGCAGTGGCGGAGTTGGCGGACGCCTTGCTTGCTTTCTCGGGAGCAGGTGCCTGAATGGTGATACGGCGGTTGCTGTTGTCGGAAAGCACACTCAGCACCACTTCCGACACCATTTGTTTGAGTTCCTCCAGAAACTGTCCGGCATTGTAGGTCCGTTTCTCTATCTCGCGCAACTTCTTCTCCCAGATACCGGTCAGCTCTGCCGACTTCAACAGTTCCTCATGGATAATCTGTATCAGCTCCACGCCGGTAGGGGTGGCTATCAGGTTCTTCTTCTCCTTGCGGATGTAGTTACGCTTGAACAGGGTTTCGATGATGGCTGCACGGGTGGAGGGGCGGCCGATGCCGTTCTCCTTCAGAGCATCGCGCAGTTCATCGTTGTCCACTAATTTACCTGCCGTTTCCATGGCCCGAAGCAAGGTGGCTTCCGTGTAAGGACGGGGAGGTTGCGTCCACTTCTCATACAAACCGGGGACATGCGGACCGCTTTCTCCTTTCACAAAAGCCGGAAGCACGCTCTCCTCTTCTCCCTTTTCCTCCTTCTCCTCCTGCGACTGCGCCGAGGGAGTACCGAAGATGACACGCCAGCCCGGTTCCAGAATCTGCTTGCCGGTAGCCTTGAACTCTATCCCCTCCACTTCGCCCAACACGGTGGTGGTGGCAAACTTGCAATCGGGATAGAACACGGCAATAAAGCGGCGTGCTATCAGGTCGAAGACGCGGCGTTCCATATCCGAAAGGTTTTGCGGATGCTGACCGGTGGGGATAATGGCATGGTGGTCTGTCACCTTGGAGTTGTCGAAGACTTTCTTTGATTTCAGCAGGGTAGTTCCTGCCAAAGGTGCCGTAAACACCTCATAGTCGCGCAGGCCCTTCAAGATTCCGGGACACTTGGGATAGATGTCATCACTCAGAAACGTGGTATCTACACGCGGATAGGTAGCCACTTTCTTCTCATACAGTGACTGGATAATCTTCAGAGTCTCGTCGGCAGAGTAGGCAAACTTCTTGTTGCACTCCACCTGCAGGGAGGTCAGGTCGAACAAACGTTGCGGCGCTTCCCTACCCTCCTTCTTGGTAACGCCTGTCACTGTAAAGGGGGAGTTCTTGATTTGCTCCAGCAAGGCAAGTCCACGTTCGTGGTCGGTAATAGGGTCGATGCCCCGGTTCTCTTCCTCCTTCTTAGGTTTCTTCCCGGCAGCGATGGCCTCTTTCTGCTTTTCAGCCTCCAGCACCAGTTCTTCCTCGCTTTTCCGGAGGATGGCAGAGAAGGAGGTATTCCGATATACGGTTTTCAACTCCCAATACTGTTTGGGAACAAAGTTCTGTATCTCCAACTGGCGGTTCACAATCAGCGCCAGCGTCGGTGTCTGCACACGGCCGATGGAAAGTACCTGACGGTTCTGCCCATACTTCATGGTATAGAGCCGGGTGGCATTCATGCCCAACAGCCAGTCGCCAATGGCACGGGAGAGACCGGCCTCATACAGAGGTTGGAAGTCGGCAGCATCCCTCAGCTTTGCAAAGCCCTCGCGGATGGCCTCTTCCGTCAGTGACGAAATCCAAAGGCGCTTTACCGGACAGCGTGCCCCTGCCTTCTGCATCACCCAGCGCTGTATCAATTCTCCCTCTTGCCCGGCATCACCACAGTTTATAATCATGTCGGCATGCTGCATCAGGTTCTCAATCGTATGGAACTGGCGCTCGTAAGTAGGGTTGCTGATCAGTTTGATACCGAAACGGGGCGGTATCATGGGCAGACTCCCCAAACTCCATGATTTCCAGTTGGGGGTATATTCATGCGGTTCCTTCAGCGTACAGAGATGACCAAAGGTCCAAGTCACCTGGTATCCGTTTCCTTCGATGTACCCATCCTTCTTTTCTCTCGCTCCCAGCACATCGGCTATATCACGCGCCACAGAGGGCTTTTCGGCAATACAAACTATCATTCCATATTCATTTTTGCGGAGCAAAAGTAATGCAATCCACAAACAGAAGCAAATTTATCGGCAGAAAGTACCCTTCTTCCCAAGATTTGCACAGAAGCGAAAACCGGTTAGACAAAACTGCCGGTCAAATACAAATTCCATGAAATAGGGAAAACAAGAACATAAGCCGCAAAGCAAGAAAAGGGGTAATTTTGCCATTGGGACTACCATGAAAAACCATTTCCGCCCGGACTACACCTCTTACCACGCAGTCAGCTATAACAACGACGGAACGGTAGAAAGAAAACAGACGCATCAGGGAAAGAATGATGCATCGGCTTGGGCGCGCGGCCAGTCATGGGGCGTTTACGGCTATACATCATGCTACCGTGAAACATCACTCCTCTCCCTATGTTCCGTGTCTTGGAAGAGAAGTTCAGGCCGATGCGGAATATGGTTGTGACGTCAAGACATAAAAAAAGGAGTACCGCTGTACTCCAACCTTTTGTTAACCTTAAATCTAATACTATGAAAAACACACTGCAAAGGTACGGACTTTTGGCTTATCAGCAAATTATCCAAGAAAAAAAGTATGTTTCATAACATAGATTAAGAAGAAAGGGCGAATATGTAAACACATACCGCCCTGTCTTTAAC
>CAMWRY010000268.1 GCA_947176775.1 uncultured Bacteroides sp. | reverse complement strand
CTGCAATACCCATGGAGACGCTACCCATAGAAAGATAGGACTTTCCGCGCATGGTGGCTACAGCCTGTGCGGCACGGGCAAAGCGAAGGATCTTCTCGGCCACATCTGCCGGAATGGAATTGTCTTCCAAATCCTGCACATCGCGTCCGTAAATACCGAAAGCAGGCAGACCTTTTTGTGCATGTCCGGCCAATACGGCGGCCAGATAGACAGCTCCCGGGCGTTCCGTGCCGTTGAATCCCCATACGGCTTTCGGCCAATAGGGGTTCATGTCCATCGTTTCGGCTCCGTAGCACCAGCAGGAGGTTACGGTAATGGTAGCTCCCACACCTTCACGTTCGAACTTCTCGGCACAAGCAGCACTCTCGGCCACACGTCCGATGGTGCCGTCGGCAATCACGCATTCCACAGGACTGCCATCGCCGTTCTTCAGATTACTTGAAATCAACTCGGCTACCGCCTTAGCCAGATTCATGGTCTTCTCTTCAAGACTCTCGCGAACGCCACCCTGACGTCCGTCGATTGTGGGACGAATCCCGATTTTAGGATACTTTTTCATCTTATCTTTTTATTGAATTAATAATTATAACTATACTGAACTATGCTGAAACAAAAGTAAAACAAAACTACACCGAGCCTCGCAAATGAACTTCTGTAGGCAGATAAATCTGCACCGGCCTTCCGGACAGAACAAAGTCCGCCATCAAAACCCCCATTTTTTTCCAATCGATACTCATAGCAGTTATACCTTTGTCTATCACCTCGTAGGCAGGAGTATCATTATAGGCTATCAAACCGAAATCCACTCCGCAAGTAAGTCCTGCTGTCCGGCTTTTCTTCACAATCTCCACCACATCTACCTGACGAATGGCGATGTAGACCTCGCCTGAACACACTTCCAGTTCATCCATATTCTTTATCACTCCACTCTCCAGACAATGTTCCGTGCAATATTTCCTGAAATATTCGTAAGTCTCTTCAGGATGCTTACTACCCTTGACGATGCACAGGTTCAACTTCCGATAGTGCTGCAAACGCTCAGAGAGTTGCGACAGAGCACGATAGAACTGTCTGCCAAAGTCTTGGCAGATGTACGAATACTCCCTCTTATCAAACTTTCCGAAGTCGAGCAACAGCAGACGAGACGGGTCTATTTTATATAAATAAGGCGAAAACTTCTCGTTATCAAAATTCATCACCACATACTTGTTGTACTTGCCCATCGACTCACGGATAATGGTGTTGAACAAAGACTCATTGTACTGATGAAACCACAAGTCGACTTTATATTTAGCGGAAAGGGTCTTAACAAAACTGTTGTAGAGGGTGTCCTTGAAGGGTGAATATTCATCAAGCAGTAACAGGATATTCTTTTTCCGGTTCACCACAAAGTAGCCTTTTCCCGGAGTGGAATCAATGATTCCACGCTCTTTCAGGTCGACAAAAGCCTTGAACACGGTATCTCTGGAGACCTTGTAATCTTGGCTCAACCGATTGATGGAAGGCAAGGCATTCGCTGCCTCATACTTCCCTACCGAAATGTCTTGGCTGATAAGATCAGCCAATTGCTTGACCTTGGTAGTCTGCTGTCCAAATGCTACTTTCATACTGAAACAAACTGAGTGGCTAACACTAAACTAAGAGAGTGCATACTATGCTGAACTATCCTGCCGCAAAGGAAGGTAATTTATTCTATATCAGCAACAGCAGAACGCATGTTTTATAACATATATGGCAACGAAAGCGGTGTTTCCTGAAAACGTCACATAGCTTTCAAAAAACACCGCGAAACCTTTTATACCTTTTTCGTTATAAAGAAGAAAACCATATACCAAAACCGATGTCTGGCATAGTATCCATTCTTACTTCTTATAATTCTCCAACCCCGTCTGTAGAAACTCTATATATTTAGGAATATCCTCGTCGTAGGAGTAGGACTTGTTGAGAGGCTTACCTTCATTGTCTATCAGTACATAGAAAGGCTGTGCATTGGCACCGAACTTGACACGCTGCAAATAACTCCACTTGTCGCCCACAGTACGCAGGGTGCGTTCCGTGCCGTTCTCCACAATCTTCACAGGGGCAGGAAGCGGAGTTTTATTGTCTACATAGAGCGTGATAAGCACATAATCGTTGTTGATAAGGTCGCTCACCTTCGGATTGGTCCAGACAGCCAACTCCATCTTGCGGCAGTTCACGCAGCCATAGCCGGTGAAGTCCAGCATCACAGGCTTGCCGTGCTGACGGGCATACTCCATACCAAGATCGTAATCGTCGAACCGGGCATGCACCTCGTTATTATAAAGATTGAAATCCTGCGTCTGCATAGGCGGTGCAAAAGCGCTGACAGCCTTCAGCGGTGCGCCCCACAAACCGGGAACCATGTACACCGCAAATGCCAGCGAAGCCAATGCCAGGAAGAAACGGGGCACGCTGACCTTCGTATCGTCATCATCATGAGGGAACTTAATCTTGCCCAGCAGGTAGAAGCCCAGCAGGCCAAACAGCACAATCCACAGGGCAAGGAACGTCTCGCGATCCAGAATACGCCAGCCGTAAGCCAGGTCGGCCACAGAAAGGAATTTCAAGGCAAACGCCAACTCTAGGACACCAAGACTCACCTTGATTGCATTCATCCAACCGCCAGACTTA
>CAMWRY010000267.1 GCA_947176775.1 uncultured Bacteroides sp. | reverse complement strand
CTTCGGTTTGGATGGAGGTACTTATCCTGTGTCTCGTTCATTCAGTATAGGATTTAATTTTAGTTTCTAACTTTAAAAAGAATATGATAATGAAAAAATATAAAGGTATAGCCTTGTCTTTCCTCTTGGCTGTTTCAACTGCCGGTTGCAGTGACTTTTTGGAATTCGACCCTTATGGTCTGGAAGGTAGTACGAACTTTTGGAAAACAGAAGAAGACGTGCAGAAAGCATTGAATGCCTTCCATGAATTTACCTACTCTGAAGGTGTTACCGGACGTGGATTCATGTGGCTCGAGAACTGTAGCGACAATATGGTGACGGGACGTAGCCAGGGAGAGGCACAAGCCATTAAGAACTTCCAGATGACCCCGGACAACGGCCGCGACCAAAAGGATACATGGCCTGCTATGTTTCAGCTTAATGCCAAGGCAAATGATGTATTGCGAAATGTGCCTGATATGTCTATTTCTCAGGCCGTAAAGAATAATGCAATCGGTCAAGCCTACTTCTATCGGGGATTTGCTTATTTGTGGATTTGTCCTTTCTATGGTGACAACGGCCCCAATGGCGGTCTGCCCATCATTACGGAGAAAACGCCGAGTGCTGAAATAGATAGTCCGCGTCCGAAATCGGTACTGGAAAATTATGACCAGATTATCAGTGATATGCGTAGAGCAGGCGAATTGCTGCCTTATCTCTCGGAACTGAGAGACGAGGACTATGGTCGTCCGCATAAGGCTGCCGCATGGGCGTTTGCCGCACGTGCCGCCTTGTATGCCGCTCAGTATGATGCCAAGTATTATGCCACCGTCATCGAATTCTGTGACAAAATCATGAGTCTGACCGGTGCCGATCAACGTGATTTGTATCCTGACTTTACCAGACTTTTCCGTGAAGAGAATAACTTCTGCTCCGAATATCTCTTCTCTTTGCTGGGTAATGCGACTGAAGGTCCGAAGTTCCACGGCATGTCTTTCCAGAACGGTGGCTGGGGACTTTACAACACATGGGGATATTTCCAACCCACTTTGGAACTTTGGAAAGCTTACGAGAATGGAGACAAGAGACGTGAAGCCACCATTCTCTATCCGGGCAACCACATTAAATTTGTAGGACAGGATGTGACTTGGGCAGTAGGCCGCTGGGCTACTACGAGCGATTCAGGCCTGACTTGGAGCAAGTTCATGTCTCCTTGGGAAGATGCTGACTGTATCGGCCGGAAGGTGAATACTAATGGTAATAATGCAAGTAACGTACTGGGTACAGTGCTGATACGTTTTGCCGATGTACTGTTGATGAAGGCGGAAGCCTTGATTTGGAGCAAGGGTGAAGGCGATGCGGAAGCTGTTAAGTTGCTGAACAGAATCCGCAAACGTGCCGGTCTGCCCGAAGACAGCAAGGCCACCAAGGCACAGCTGAAAAATGAACGTCGTTGCGAATTGGCATTCGAGTTTCAGCCGAGCCGCCACATTGACTTGGTGAGATGGGGTGATGCACAGGAAGTTTATGCCCAGCCGTTGCACGGAGTGAAAACAACCACTCATGCAGATGGTACTTATACGGTCGAAGAGGTACAAATCTGGCCGGCACGTAACTTCAATCCTAAAGTGAACCACGTCTTCCCCATTCCTGCCAAGGAAGTGGCAAGTAGCAAGAACTTGAAACAAAATATCTATTAATCAATAAAGTAATACAATGAAGAAATATATTTGTCCTTATATCGTATGGGCGTTTTTAGCCGTATTGCTGGGAGGAGTTTCTTTTAAAGCCAATGCGCAGAATACTCGTTTCAAAGTAATCACTTTCAATGTCAAATCTTTCGAAATGGTGGATATGAGCAACCAGGTGTACTTTGACATCACTCCGTTTGCCGATTTCCTGAGAGATGAAAATGCCGATTTCATCATTCTGAATGAAATGGAAAACAGAAGCTCGCGCCAACAGCGAGACGGAAAATACAGGGATGTGGTACAGGAACTGGCTGATAAGCTCGGCATGTTTGGTATCTTCGGATATGCCTATAATTTGGGTAACAAGACCGGTGATAATCCGGAGTCGAATTACACGTATTGCACGAACGAACTGTATGGGAATGCCATTCTGAGCAAATATCCTATTTTGAGTTCTCTGGCTGTGCAATTGCCTCGTCCGGCTGGTTCTGCTGACCAACGTGGTGTATTGGTTACGGAAGTGGTACTTCCTTCGGGAGAGATCATCAGTGTGGTAGCTACCCACTTGGATCACATCGGTGGTCAGGCCGAACAGGCAGCTGCTTTGATATCAGAGAAGATTATCAGTGGCAAAGTACCTACCATCCTGGCCGGTGATATGAACTCCGGTGTCAGCAGTGCCGCTATGGAAACTGTGAAAACCAAGTTTGACCTTGTTGCAAATAATTGGGTCGATTATATTTATACTTCCAAGGGAGATTGGAGAAAAATCAGTGAGCAGACGAAATATTCCGGTAATTTGTCTGACCATAATGCATTGATTTCGGAGATTGAATTAATAAAATAATCAAAGGATATGAAAAAGTATTTGTTATATACCGTTGCGGCATTAGGCTTTGGTTCTATGCTTGCTACCTCATGTATTGAAGAGAATTTGGGCGTCGGTAACATCAAGCAGGAAATCCAAGGTAGTGAAGAGTGGAA
>CAMWRY010000266.1 GCA_947176775.1 uncultured Bacteroides sp. | reverse complement strand
CCGAAGGAGACTTCAGCGAAGAGGAAGTGCGGAAAGCGACAGAAAACGGGTTTGTCCCCATCAGCCTAGGGAAATCAAGACTACGCACGGAGACGGCGGCACTGGTGGCCTGCCACATCCTGAATTTACAGAATCAATGACATTCATTAAAACAGAAACTATATGAAAAAGAATCTATTTTTCCACTTCTCGGTACTGGCAATGCTCATGGTACTGATAAGCGCTTGTTCATCTCCCAAGTCGGAATACACCAATGTCATTCCTTCCGATGCCTCACAAGTCATCGCCATCCGCCTGAAGCCGTTGGCAGACAAGGCCGGAACAAAGGACAAAGAGAATAAAGAAGCACTGCAAAAGCTGACAGATGCCCTGAAAAGCGATATGAATGCAGCCACTTTCCAGCAACTGGAAGTTATCTTGAAAGACCCTGCCCAGTCGGGTGTGGACATCAACGCCCCTCTCTATGTCTTCAGCGCCCCCTCCTTCCCCTATACGACAATGGTGGCCAAGGTACAGAACGAGAACGACTTGCAGAAATTGCTGGAAATTGCTGAAAAAGAACAGATAAGCAGCCCGATTACAGAAGCGGACGGCTACAGCTTTGCACAAATCGGCAAAAAGGCACTGCTTGCCTTCACTCCCGGCACCCTCATGGTCATCAACTACACCGGTACATCACAGCTGGAAAAAGTAAAGGAAGGGATTCCCACACTGCTGAAACAGAACGGGGAAGCCTGCATCAACAGCACCGCAGCCTTCAAGAAGATGCTAAAGCAGAACGGTGACATCCACATGCTCATCTCTCCTTCCAGCCTGCTGAGCGCATACGCCAATCCGCTGAACTATGGACTATCCCACAGCATCGACCTGAAAGAGCTGAAGATGCTGGGAAATCTCTCTTTCGAGAAGGGAAAGATAGAACTGAAGATTGAAAACCTGACTGAGAATGCGGAACTGAAGGCACTGTTCGAGAAGCAGATGAAAAGCACCTGCCCCATTGAGAACACCTTCCTGAAATATTTCCCCAAATCCACACTGGCCCTTTTCAGCATAGGCGTCAATGGAGAAGAGTTCTACAACGCACTGCAAGAGAACGAACAGTTCCGCAACGATTTCTCCATCACCAAGGCAGCCGAGATAAAGGATTTGTTCAGTGCCTTCCAAAAGGACCTGACCGTAGGACTGATCAATGTCACCATGAACAGCAACCCTTCCTTCCTGGCCTATGCCAACGTTAAGAATGATGCACCGCTGAAAGCCCTTTACGAGAAGAAGGCCGAACTGGGACTGAGACGCGGTGAAGACATCGTGAAGTTGAACGAAAATGAATATGTCTATAAATCGCGCGCCATCAACGTGTTCTTCGGCATACGCGACAAGCAGATGTATGCCACCAATGACGAACTGCTGTACAAGAATGTCTGCAAGACCGTCTCCCCGTCTGTCAAAGAGACGGACTTCGCATCCGACCTGAAGGGCAAGCGTACAGCCTTTGCCATCAACGCAGAAGCTGTCCTCGACCTGCCTGTCGTGAAGATGCTGGTCGGATTCGGCGGACAAGAGTACAGCACCTATTACTCGCTACTGGGCAACATCTCCTATCTGGAGGCTGTCGGCAATGAGGACAAGGCAACCGTCACCCTGCAACTGAAAAACAAGGATGTCAATGCGCTGAAACAAATCGTAGACTTCGTCAAGCAATTTGCAGGAATGTGACGGAGGGAATAAAATCACCCTTATCACTTTATCACCTCTATCGCCTATGAATAATATCCGCCTACAGCAGACGCTGCCCCAAGTCTTTGCCGGCCGTGATGCCATTGTTTCAGACATCTGGCATCGGGACATCACGTTCCACAAGGGGAAGCGTTACCTGATAAAAGCCGCTTCGGGTACCGGAAAGTCATCGCTTTGCAGCTATATCTACGGCTACCGCCAGGATTATCAGGGCATCATCAACTTTGACGGACGCAACATCCGCTCTCTCTCCGTCGACGAGTGGACCGACATCCGGAAATGCTCCCTCAGCATCCTCTTCCAAGAACTGCGTATCTTTCCGGAACTGACCGCCTTCGAGAATGTACAGTTGAAGAATAGGCTGACCGGTTTCAAGAAGAAGAAAGAAATCCTTACTTGGTTCGAGGCTTTCGACATAACCGATAAAATCGACGAGAAAGCCGGGAAGCTATCTTTCGGACAACAGCAAAGAGTGGCCTTCATCCGCAGCCTCTGCCAGCCCTTCGATTTTATCTTTCTGGATGAGCCAGTCAGCCATCTGGACGATACTAACGGAGCCATCATGAGCCGGTTGCTGACCGAAGAGGCCGGCAGGCAAGGGGCAGGTATCGTAGTGATGTCCGTCGGGAAGCATCTGGAGATGGAGTATGATGAGAGGTATAGCCTCTCCCCCGACCCCTCCCCCGTAGGGAGGGGAGGAAAGTTACTCAATGGTATAAACGATTTTTAAACATATATTTAACCCGTTGGCGGAATTAATTCGCAGGCCTACTCCCTAGTATTACATAACACATTGATTGTCAGATATTGAAAGATGGGCTAACAGACACTTGTGTTCAACGTGACAGACACTTGTGTCTGTCAGCTTGAACACAAGTGTTTGAGACGACAGACACAAGTGTCTGTCAAACCAGGGAATATAGGG
>CAMWRY010000265.1 GCA_947176775.1 uncultured Bacteroides sp. | reverse complement strand
TCCCACTTGTGAAGAGCATGAACGCACCGGTAAGCAACAAAAACAGCGCACCAAGAATCTGTTGCCGGCGCAAGCGCTTGACTACAGGCGTCTGGCATCGGGACGGGGAGTTGATTTGAGCCAAAGCCACCAAAGTGGCGCCGACGGTATACACATAAGGGGAAAGAGGCCAGCCCGTGATATAAACGGCAGCTCCTGCCAGAAGCATCACGGCACCTACGACAAAAAGGGCGGGTATCAATTGTTTCATCATTCTATATCTTCTTCGAATACATAAATATCTTCATTGGGCTTTTTCATCAGATACTTCTCACGGGCAATCCGTTCAATGGCACCAGAGTCGACGGCAAGTTCGTTGAGCCGTTCGGTATTCTCTTCATATTCTTTACGGTACTTCTCAATCTCATCACGCAGGATACTTTCTTCCCGAGCATAACCTAAACGGCGTATCACACTGTTCTCGTCCAAGAACCCGATAATCACAGCAAACAGCGCAAGCGTAATCAGATACTTATGCCTACGTATCAAAGACCAAAGAGAAGCCAGTTTATCCATCTCGTTATCTACCTTTTAGCAATTTACCAATTATGACGAAGCCTGCCCGTCACGCAACTTCACGTCACAAAGATAAGAGGAATAACTGAAAGATTTCTTTTTTTTGCGTACATTTGCACAAAAAGCAAAGAATATCTCCAATATGGAAAATTATATCGTATCTGCACGGAAATACCGTCCCTCGACCTTTGAGTCCGTAGTAGGCCAACGCGCGCTGACCACTACCCTGAAAAATGCCATAGCCACCGGAAAACTGGCGCATGCTTACCTCTTCTGCGGCCCGAGGGGCGTGGGAAAAACCACGTGTGCCCGTATCTTTGCCAAAACTATCAACTGCATGAATCCCACAGCAGACGGCGAGGCCTGCAACCAGTGCGAATCGTGCACCGCCTTCAGCGAACATCGCTCCTACAACATTCACGAACTGGATGCCGCCTCGAACAACTCCGTGGACGACATCCGCCAACTGGTGGAGCAGGTACGTATTCCGCCCCAAATAGGCAAATACAAGGTCTACATCATCGACGAGGTACACATGCTGTCGGCCTCGGCCTTCAACGCTTTCCTGAAAACGCTGGAAGAACCGCCACGTCATGCCATATTCATCCTTGCCACTACCGAGAAGCACAAGATTCTGCCCACCATTCTCTCACGTTGCCAAATATACGACTTCAGCCGGATAGGCGTGGAAGACACTGTGGCACACCTGGCCTATGTCGCTTCCAAGGAGGGGATTGCCGCCGAACCGGAAGCGCTGAATGTCATCGCCCTCAAGGCAGACGGTGGCATGCGCGACGCCTTGTCCATCTTCGACCAGGTAGTGAGTTTCACCGGAGGATGCATCACCTACAAGAGTGTGATTGAAAACCTGAATGTGCTGGATTATGAATACTACTTCAGACTGACCGACTTTTTCCTTGAAAACAAAATCAGCGACGCGTTGCTGCTGCTGAACGACGTGCTCAACAAGGGCTTCGACGGCAGTCATTTCATAACGGGACTCTCGTCCCACCTGCGCGACTTGCTTGTCAGTAAGGACCCAATCACACTGCCGTTGCTCGAAGTAGGGGCAAGCATTCGCGAACGATACCAGGTGCAGGCGCAGAAGTGTCCCCTCCCCTTCTTATACCGTGCCATGAAGCTCTGCAACGATTGCGACCTGAACTACCGCACCAGCAAAAACAAACGGCTACTGGTGGAGCTAACCCTGATACAAACCGCCCAACTGACCGCCGAGGGGGACGATGTCGCCAGTGGGCGTAGCCCTAAACAAGCTATAAAACCCGTATTTACATCGCCTGCCGCCGCACAGCAGCCACAGGCCACCCCTGTCGCATCCTCACAACAGGCAGTAGTCCAGGCCGCACAGCCAATAGTCGCCGCCAACAAGACTCCCCGGCCCGTCAACACACAGAACAGCACTGCCGCCACTGCACATGCCACACCTACCGCTGTATTAATGGCCCAGGGGAGAGAAGAGAAAAAAGTTCCGGTCATGAAAATGTCCGGCTTAGGAATTTCCATAAAACGTCCCCATGTAGAGGAGGAACCAAAGAGTGCCGCTCCCCTTCCCCCTGCCGCCCAACAGTCGGCGCAGCCGGAAGAGGACTATATCTTCAATGAAAGAGATTTGAACTATTACTGGCAAGAGTATGCCGGACGCATGCCCAAGGAGCAGGTGGCCATAGCCAAACGCATGCAGAACATGCATGTAGCTCTGACCCAAGGCACCACCTTCGAGGCCGTGGTAGACAATGAAATCGTTGCCAAAGAATTCACTGCCCTGATACCCACCTTGCAAGAGTACCTGCGTGCCCGGCTGAAGAACCGCAAGATTACGATGACGGTCCGAATCAGTGCGCCTACCGAGAAAGTGCGTGCCTACGGGCGTGTAGAGAAATTCCAGATGATGGCGCAAAAGAACAATGCCTTGCTACAGCTGAAAGAAGCGTTTGGTCTGGAATTGTATTAGAGAAGTGCAATACCTTCTTCGCCTATTCCGCTCTTTTATAGAGCATATACGGCACTTCCCTCCTTTATTATTATTTAGACAAAATACAAATTATATCATTTTTAAGTAAGAATGATAGCAAGTAATAAAGAAAACCATTATTTT
>CAMWRY010000264.1 GCA_947176775.1 uncultured Bacteroides sp. | reverse complement strand
ATCCGTTACGGTGGAAGCGCAACAGACAGCCGGTAAAATCCGGCAAAGCTGGGCAACAGCCTACCGTCCGTTGACAATCACTTTGGACGAAATGGAAACCGGGGCACCGGACATCGGGGTATATATGCACCTTACAGATGGCACGAAGAGAGAACAGAACGCCTTTCACGGCGTACCGTTCATTTACGACAATGAGTGTTATGTGGCACAAGAACACAATGCCGTGACTGCCGACACGCTCGCCGCCGTCTATGCCTGTCTCCCCTATCATCCTGGACTGACCACTGATGACAGTCTTGTATTGACTGCCCCTTTCGGGGAAAACCTATATGGCGTGGAGACAGCCCGGCATATCGGCAAGGAAATTGCCGTGGAAATGGATTGGCGCAGTTCGATGGTACTGCTCGGTATCGGCTGTGAGAGTGATTGGTTGAAAGAACGGCTGGATGGACTTACGCTTACGGGGGAGAACCTTTGCGGACAGGCTGTCTATCAGCCTTACTTGGGTAAATGGAGACCTGTGAGCAAAGGAGGCACGCTGAACGCCACGGATGCGGACTGCCTGTTGAACAATGGCCGGAAACATGACTTTTATCTGGTGCCTACCGATACGGAAGGTGCGGTGATGATTGCCGCCACCATTGACGGACACCCATACGCCGTGCGGACAACATTGCCTCCCATGCAAGCAGGAAGCCTTGTAAGGCTAAACCTGCGCAAAGGCAAGGAAGGATTAGCGGTGAATGGCAGTTGGGTGGAAACCCGGCGCAAGCTCCGCTACCAGCCTGTGCAGCGTGTGGATTCCGTGGAAGTGGGTCACTACCTGCAAAAAGACGGTGGGATATGTCCTCAACGTGACAGCAATTCAATTGCCATGGTAGTGGAAACGGACGGGAGGCACGGCAAAGCGGTGGCGTTGCGCGACAGCGAGGGTCGGTATTGCTATTCGGGAAAAGTTTTGACTTCCGGTAAAACTTTCCAGACCATTGATGGTAAACGTAAAGAGGGAGTCATCAATCCCAGGCAAACGGATGAAATCGTCGATGAGAACAAACTCATCTTTACTTCGGGAATGCCCTACGGTGAGCAATGCGCCTTCGGCTATGCAGACGGTGCCGATCTTACCCAAAGGCTGATTGACAAGTACCGTCAAACGGAGCATGCCTACCGAAGGAACGGGGGGCTGCTCGCCCGGAAAGAAATGCTTGCTGAAGTGGAGCAGCATCCGGGAAGCTATGTGCCGTCACTTGCGGAACTGGCACAGCTCTATCATCACCGGCAACTCGGAGAAACAGTCGGCTGTGAACCGATGCGAGGAGAATACCTGACCGTCAGCGAGAGTTCGGACAAGACCTTTTATCTGATTGACATGGAGAACGGTATTGTGACCGGAACCTTGTCAAAACAATATGCCAGCTTACGGCTGCGGTTATTTTATCTATTTTGATTCACCTAAAAAACAACACAAATGAACAATCTGGTAATATACAACGAAGCGGAAATCGACTCAGTGGAAATCTGCGTGCTTCCACCTTTATTCAAAGTAAAGGTAGTTATGGACTCCGATACCGATGCCACTGTGACGATTACAGACATTAACGGTGCAGAGGATTTTGCATCCGTGTGCATTGAAACGAACCGGAAGGAGCTTTCCGATGTACAGTTCACCGACAAGGAAAGGCTGTATATCGGTCGGGAGGTGGCACGCTGTATTGCGGCAGACATCGCCCTGTTTGTGGGACATGGCATTGTGCCTTATGAGTGCTACGATGAGCATCCTACGTTTGACCTGTTCAAGTTTTCGGATAAATGGGAGAATGATTTAGCTTTCGGAATCCGAAAGGTTTATTTCGCCCGATGTGACGGAAGCCAAAAACAATAACGCCCATGACGATTTATATTCTACTGATTCTTGCGGCTGTAGGCACGGGTATGGCCATATCGGTATATGCCTTTGGCACAGGAGGAAAGCGCAAGCGCATCTTCCAAGACATCTACTTCTCCGTGGAAGACAACGAGGGTGTCGGCGTGGTATATACCAAAAACGGAGAGTATGCGGCTATCCTGCGCATGGAGAACCCGGTGGATAAATACTCCGCTGACATAGACGGGTACTATGAATACACCCGGCTGTTCACCGCCATTGCCCAAACACTCGGCGAAGGGTATGCGCTGCACAAGCAGGACATATTCGTGCGCAAACCGTTCTGTGATGAGAGCGAAAGCAAGCGCGAATACCTGTCCGAATCCTACTTCCATTACTTCAATGGCAGGGAATATACGGACAGCCAGACCTATCTGACCGTGACGCAGGAAGCGCAAAAGAGCCGCCTTTTCTCTTTTGACGGCAGAAAGTGGCGTGACTTCCTGGTGAAAATCCGCAAAGTGCAAGACCAATTGAAGGATGCCGGTGTGCGTGCCGAATTTCTGACAAAGGAAGATGCCAGCGAGTATATCGACCGCTATTTTGCCATGGACTTTACCCACAAGACACTCTCAATGAACAATTTCAAGGTGGATGAGGAATGTGTGCGCATGGGTGACCGGAAATGCAAAATATTCTCACTTGTGGACGTGGACAACGTGAACCTGCCCGGCCTGGTGCGTCCATTTGCCAACATCGAAGTGAACAACACGCATATGCCTGTTGATGTGATGGCGTCCATTGACCAAATCCCCGAAG
>CAMWRY010000263.1 GCA_947176775.1 uncultured Bacteroides sp. | reverse complement strand
ACTTGGGAGGTCCCTCGGCCAACATGTACCGGATGAAGGGCAAGGACGAGACGCTTTGCCGGAAGTGTAAACGCCCGTCGTGCATCCACCCCAAGGTATGCCCCAACTTGAATACGGACCACCGCCCACTGCTCGACATCTATCAGGCGGTGGACAGTCTGCCCGGCATCAAGAAATCATTCATCGGCAGTGGCGTGCGCTACGACCTGTTGCTACACCAGAGCAAGGACCCGGAGGTGAACAAGAGCACCGCCGCCTATACCCGTGAGCTGATAGCCCGTCACGTCAGCGGCCGCCTGAAAGTGGCACCCGAGCACACCTCCGACCGCGTGCTGAACCTCATGCGCAAGCCGCCGTTCAGCCAGTTTGGCGAGTTCAAGAAGATATTCGACCGCATCAACCGCGAAGAGGGACTGCGCCAGCAGCTCATCCCCTACTTCATCTCCAGCCATCCCGGCTGCAAGGAAGAGGACATGGCGGAACTGGCTGTCATCACCAAGCGGCTGGACTTCCACCTGGAGCAGGTGCAGGACTTCACCCCCACCCCGATGACCGTCTCCACCGAAGCTTGGTATACGGGGTATCATCCCTACACGCTGGAACCCGTGTTCAGCGCCAAGACCCAGCGCGAGAAATTGGCACAGCGGCAGTTCTTCTTCTGGTATAAGCCCGAAGAGCGGCGGAACATCATCAATGAGCTGAAGAAGATGGGGCGGGAGGACCTGATAAACCGACTCTACAAAAAGCAGTAATGCACATGGCACTACCGAGGAGGAAAGTTCTAAAAACCACCGTGTCTGTCGACTCCTCCGTAGCGGTGTTCTCTGCCACGGCGGTTTGCTTTGCCTTCCTACTCTCCTCGGCAATGTGGGCATTTTTTTATAGGCCGGACAAATCGGCACTTTGCTTCAGCTTCCCGATGAAAAGATAATTGTTGTCATTCTCGTGGATACGAGCTTTCAACGCCTCCAATGCCTTCTTCCGCTCTTCGCTGAGAGACTCCGAATGAACAAGGGCGGCTTCAATGTGTTCCAGCAACAAGCCCGGCTCCATGGTGTAGGCAAAATACCCGTGCCTGAAGTAGAAGATGACATATTCCACCGGGACATCGCCTATCAGGTCGTTCAGGATGCGGACAAAAGCTCCTTTCCGTGTCTGTTTGTCCACCAATACGGTCAGCCGTTGAGAGACATAAGAACCAAATTGGGTGTCCGTATATCCGGTAGGAAGATCTATCAAGTAATGGCCCGGCAACTCGGCGTAGCCCTGCTGCATCTTCTCCTGCGACTGCTGCAATGTCACCACCGGAACCAGACGGTTCTCTTCGGGCAGGAAGTGATAGAGCGAATCGGCCGATGCCTGCCAATGGTAAATGGAAAAGTCGAACATGCCGTCGCCGCTGTTGCGGTTGCTCGACACCTCGTTGCTGAAGTCCGGCACTACGGCATAGGGGGCAGCGCCTACCCGATGCAACACGTTCCCTTCAAAGTCCTGTTGCCACACGACGGAGGCACCTTCAATATTGGCAAAAGGCAGCAATCCCACCGTCAGGAGCCGCTTCTCCGTGTCCACGGAAAAGACACCTTTCGGCACCAGCGTGGGCAAGGGAATGGAGGAAAGATACTCCCCTTTCAGGTTATAGACCAGCAGCGATTTGGCATTCCACGGCATCAGATAGACGCGGTCGTGTGCCTCGTCCACAGAGCTGTCGTAAACCGCCCAGTACTCACCCGGTCCTTGCCCATTGGTACCGACCTGACAAAGGAAACGTCCCTCACGGTCGAAGAGGCGATAAGGCTCTCTCATGCTACCGCCCATGCCCACATAGTTGTCGCAGGCGGTCACTGACTCTCCTTTGGTCAACGCCTCCTCCCGATTGTCGAGCGGCACAATGCGGAAATCGTCCAACAGGCGGCTCAGCGGCAGGTCGAGCGTATCTTTTACTTGGTTTAGTTGCACTACCAGTACCTGGTCGCTACCAGCCTGCTGATAAACGGCTACTTCCGGACAGTCGTCCAGCGATTTTCCATCGGAAACTCCGCCTCCGGCACAAGCGCCGAGGCACAGGGAAAGAAGAAGAAAGAAAGAAGGTGTTTTCATAAACGTATATTTTAAGCGTATTCAATGGATGCGAAGATAGCGGTTATTATGAATATCACGTAATCAACTGATAAACAAAATGTTCATTTTAAAGATCTATAACACAAATACGCTTCATACACCCATACTGCTGACTTCCTATCCGCTTATTCCATTCCTCACAGCCCAAGATAGTAAAGTTAATGAAGGGAAACGACAAGGGCATACACCCTCTCCGATATGCGTGCAATAGCTTGTGCGGCCTGTGCCTCGTTCCCCTTAAAATCCTTGACAAACACCGCCAACGTATAGTGCATACCGCCGGGCAGGCTGACGTAGCCTACGTCATTGTGGGCTACCAGTATTCCGCCCTCCTTAGTATAGCCGGAACCTGTCTTGTGGGCAAGGCCCACCCCTTCCTTGCCGGTGAGAGGAGCCGCTATCCGGTCTTTACCGGTCACGCATTCACCCAATGCCTTTCGGATGAAGGCTTGCTTCTCACGACTCACCAGGCTGTCGGTAAACAGCTGCTCCATCAGCATCGCCGCCCCGAGAGGCGAAGTGCAATTGGAATAGGATTTGGCATGGTCGGCTGCCATCTCCGACTCCGTATAGGCT
>CAMWRY010000262.1 GCA_947176775.1 uncultured Bacteroides sp. | reverse complement strand
GCATCAAGCCCATGCACTTTTTCGGATTGTTGGGCTCGCTGATGTTTATCTTCGGTTTCATAGCTGTGATTATTGTGGGGGTCAGCAAGTTGTACTCCATGAATCATGGCATGCCCTACCGCCTTGTGACGGACTCTCCCTACTTCTACCTGTCGCTGACCTCTATGATTATCGGCACGCAACTGTTCGTAGCAGGATTCCTGGGAGAGTTGATTTCACGTAATGCCCCGGAACGAAACAAATATCAAATAGAGAAAACCATTTAACGATGAAGAAATTAGTCAGACTTGGCATACTCGGAGCGATCCTGTGCCCGATAATCAGCATGGTCATCTCCTGCTCGGAGGAGGCGGACTGCTCCATGGCTACACGCTCCATGGTGAATTGCATACTGTATAGAGTGGACCCTGAAACACACTATGTGGAAAATGTCACTCTGGACTCGCTCACCGTGACGGCATACGGCACCGACTCCATCATTATCAACAACCAGAAAAACGTGCACGACATCTCCCTGCCGCTACGCTACACAGAGGAATCTACCAAGCTGATATTCAGATACAGCCGAACCAAGAGCGACACAATGGAGATACACCACACCAACACCCCTTATTTCCTGTCCATGGACTGCGGCTACCAGATGAAGCAGGCCATCACAAGCATTACGTGCACTCGCATTGCTCTGGACTCGATTTACATCAAAGACAACGAAGCTGGCATCTATGGAAAGGAAAATATTCAATTATTCTATTAGTCTGGCCTTCTGCCTGCTGATGATTCTCCCCCTACGGGCACAGAACGGCAACCCGACCGTCCCTTCCCGAGGAACGCCCCCAAAAAAGGAGAAGAAGGAGACGAAAGAGGAGGCGCACTATCCGCTCTACAACGGCGTGTCTGTCGGCATGGACATGTGGGGCATCGGAAGTTCTGTGCTGGGAGGAGATTTTCTCAGTTCCGAAGTGGCAGTCGACGTCAACCTGAAGAACCGCTTCTTCCCCATCGCCGAAGTGGGCTATGGAACCACGGATACCTGGAACGAGAAAGGCATACATTACCAAAGCAGTGCCCCCTACTTCCGCATCGGGATGGACTACAATGCACTCTACAAAAAGAAGCACGGACACATGTTACTCGTAGGGTTGCGCTATGGCATCAGCAACTTCAAATACGACATAAACGCATTGGGACCCAATGACCCGATATATGGAGGAACCGTAGGAAATCCAAACTTGAACGACGAAATATGGGGCGGGAGCTTGCCCTACGATTACAAAGGAATGAAAAGCACCATGCAATGGGCGGAATTTTGTGTCGGCATCCGAGCACACGTATGGAAAGCACTATACATGGGATGGTCGCTACGCTTCAAATTCAAGCTGTCCGCCTCGCCTGATAAGTACGGCGATCCTTGGTATGTACCCGGTTTCGGGAAATATGGCTCCAATACAATGGGAGTGGCCTATACGATAACTTATAAACTACCTTATTAAGACAATATGACAGGATTGGAAATATGGCTATTGGCCGTGGGGCTTGCCATGGATTGTTTCGCCGTTTCTATAGTCAGTGGCATTTTATTGAAACGTGTCCGGTTGCGCCCTATGCTGGTGATAGCTGTCAGTTTCGGCTTTTTTCAAGCATTGATGCCGCTGCTGGGATGGATGGGCGCAAGTTTTTTCAGTCACCTGATAGAACATATCGACCACTGGATAGCCTTCGGCATCCTCACTTTCCTGGGCGGACGTATGATAGCGGAATCCCTAAAGGACGAAGAACGTAAACATGAGTACGACCCCACCAGTCTGAAAGTAGTGCTTGCTCTGGCTGTGGCAACCAGCATCGACGCACTGGCGGTAGGCGTTTCGTTTGCTTTTCTCGACATCACGCAATATTCGGCCATTCTTTCTCCTGTCGGAATCATAGGCTTCGTGTCGTTTGCCTTGTCGCTGATAGGATTGATGTTCGGCATCCGTTTCGGATGCGGCCTGGCACATAAGTTGCGCGCTGAGTTTTGGGGAGGGGTCATTCTGGCCATCATCGGTGTTAAGATACTGATAGAACACCTTTTTTGAATTAAAAATTAAGAATTAAAGGAGGCCGGTTCGCTTTTAGAACTACTATGGTTTCAAAAAAACAATAGGACATGGAGAAGAAATCACAACGGAATTTTTTATGGATTGCCTTGCTGGTACTGGGCACCATCTGGATATTGGCCCGTCACAATCAGACAGTTCCTTATCAAACGGACAACGGATTGATATTCGGTACCATCTATAAAGTCACTTATCAGCATGACCGGAACCTGAAAGCTGAGATAGAGGCGGAACTCAAACGCTTCGACGGTTCGTTGTCCCCTTTCAATGACACGGCAACCATCACACGTATCAACCGCAACGAAGACATCGTGCCCGACACCTTCTTCACCAACGTATTCCGTCGGAGCATGGAAATTTCTCAAGAGACGGACGGCGCTTTCGACATCACTGTCGCTCCGCTGGCCAACGCGTGGGGATTCGGCTTCAAGAAGGGTGCTTTCCCTGACTCTGCCATGATAGACAGCCTGCTGGAGATTACAGGATATGAAAAGGTAAAGCTGTCTGATGAAGGGAAAGTGGTAAAGGCGGATTCACGCATCATGCTCTCGTGCAGCGCCGTAGCAAAAGGATATGCGGTAGATGTCATAGCCCAGCTCTTGGCGAAAAA
>CAMWRY010000261.1 GCA_947176775.1 uncultured Bacteroides sp. | reverse complement strand
AGATGTCACCTTGCTGCACGACGGGGCGGATGGTCTTGTATTCGGCAATGGCTTGGCGGCAGAGGGCTTTTTCGTCATCGGTCATGTTCTTGGGCTGGATTTCCATGCCCAGACGGCCGCTCATGGCCACGTCAATGCGATACTTCAGGGGAATGGTACGGAAAGTCTGGTGATTGGGAGCGGCGCTGATGTGCGAGGCCATGGCAACGGCCGGGAAGAAGTAGGAGGTTCCCCACTGCATGTAGACGCGTTGCAGGGCATCAGTGTTGTCGCTCACCCAGAACTCATCAAAATAGGGCAGGATGCCATAGTTGGCACGTCCGCCGCCGCTGGCACAAGCCTGGATGGTAAGGTCGGGATACTTGGCACGGATACGTTGGCACACTTTCTCGAAGCCGCGGTGGTAGTCAATGTAAAGGTGGCTCTGACGGTCTTGGGGCAGGTATTGGGAGCCGTGGTTCATAATGGCCATGTTAGCGTCCCACTTGATGTAGTCTATCTCGGGATAAGCGGTCATCAGTCGATCTACGATACTGAAGACAAAGTCTTGCACAGCCGGATTGGCGAGGTCGAGGACAACTTGCGTGCCGCCACGACCCAATACCAGATCGCGTCCGGGTGCTTTAATGACCCAGTCGGGATGTTGCTCGTAGAGCTGGCTGGTGGTGTTAGCCATTTCGGGTTCAATCCAGATGCCAAACTTGATGCCATGCTTCCGGGCATCGCGCAGAAGGCCTTCGATGCCGTCGGGCAACTTGTTGCGGTCTACTACCCAGTCGCCCAGCGAGGAGTGGTCGTTCTTGCGCGGATATTTGTCGCCAAACCAACCATCGTCCATGACGAAGAGTTCGCCGCCCATAGAGGCAATGTCGGCCATCATCTGATCCATGCCTTGCTGGTTGATGTCGAAATAGACGCCCTCCCAGCTGTTGAGGAGAATCTTGCGAAGGGAGGTGCCGTGGGCCAACCGGTGCAGGCGTGCCCAGCGGTGGAAGTTACGGCTACTTCCGCTCAGGCCTTCGCCGCTGTAGGTAAGGGCGAGTTCAGGGGTACGGAAACGTTCGTCCTTGGGGAGGATGTAGGCTGAGTTTTCTTCGTTGATACCGGCAAAGAAGCGGTGATAATCGTCATCGTGGGTCTCGATGCGGAGCTTGTAGTTGCCGCTATAGCAGAGGGCGGCGCCTATGACGCGGCCGGTGTTCTCTTGCGGACGCCCGTCGAGGGAGAGCATCACTTCAGCGTGGTCGGTATGGGAGTTACGCACACCGTCCTTGTTCTTGATTACTTTCATGCCGGGGGTGAGTGGTTCCTGTGTCAAGTAGCCTTCGTTGGCCCAGGAACCGGAGAGGTGGGAAAGCCAAACATCGCCGCGGCGAAGGGGCAGGCTGGCTGAGGCGAACTGGCTGAGGCGGACGGGTTTCTTCTCTTGGTGGGAGATTTCTGTCCAGGTCTCTATCACGTCAGCGTCCTGCCAGGCGCGGTAGCAGACGTCAACGTAGAAGGGATAGAGTTTGTCTTTCAGGGTGATGACGGTTTTCACGGCATCGCCTTCGGGAGTGGTGGCGACGTGCTGCACAAGGAGTTGCAGGGTCATGTTGCCATCGGCATGGCATACGGCGAGGGCGGTCTCCTCGGGGGTGTTCAGCCCGTAAGCAGGATAGGCGTCATGGGCCGACTCAGTGACAGCGATGTTCTGCAGGTCACCCTCGGAGAGGCGGTCGCCGTAGTAGAGGTGACGCAGCGTGCCCCCTTCGGGAGCAGAGAGCACCAACGAGGTGTTGGGGGTGGAGACGCACACGTTCTGGGCCAACAGGCTGCCGGCCAGTAGCAGCGTGCTCAGGAAAAGGGTGGTTCGTTTCTTGGAATTCATGGTTTTCTTTCTTTTTATTAGTGATAAACGTATTTATTTCTCTGGGGCAAAAGTAGACATTCTCCCGGAAAAAAGATAGTATCATTTTATCCTATTTCTTGCACAATCCGCCTTTTTTCATCCGGGTATTGGGCGGAGAATCCCTGCGGAGTCTTCCCTCCTTCTGCAAAATAATGGTTTCGGAAGAAAGTGAAAATTCCCAATTAATTATGTACCTTTGCAGCCGCTTCCCACCGGGGAGGCCAGAGATTCGTTTAACTTGTTTGGATAAACTAAAGACGCTTATGCAAAAGTCCGACTGCATCATCAGCGTAGAGCACGTATCGAAACACTTCGGCGACAAGGCCGTGCTGAATGATGTAAACCTCTCCGTCCGCAAGGGCGAGTTCGTAACCATATTGGGTCCGTCAGGCTGCGGAAAGACCACCCTGCTGCGCCTCATCGCAGGCTTCCAGAGCGCTTCGGAAGGAGTGATTACCATCGCCGGGAAAGACATCACGCAGACACCACCCCATCGGCGGCCGGTGAACACCGTATTCCAGAAGTACGCCCTTTTCCCTCACCTCAACGTGTACAACAACATTGCCTTCGGTCTGAAACTGAAGAAGATGAATCGTGCCACCATCGAGAAGAAAGTGAAACAGGCCCTGCGCATGGTGGGACTGACGGACTATGAGGACCGCAATGTCGACTCCCTCTCCGGCGGACAGCAACAGCGCGTGGCCATCGCGCGCGCCATCGTCAACGAACCCGAGGTGTTGCTCCTCGACGAACCCCTTGCCGCCCTTGACCTGAAGATGCGCAAGGACATGCAGATGGAACTGAAGGAGATGCACCAGAAA
>CAMWRY010000260.1 GCA_947176775.1 uncultured Bacteroides sp. | reverse complement strand
TTTCCATATCTATAATATACGTTCCGGGGTGTGCTATATGTACTTCTCCCTTTCCGGGCAGTTGCAGGTTTACCGCTTGATAGGTGGCAATATAACATGACTTATCAATGACGACTGCTTGCGCCTTTTCATCATTCTGTAGGATGCGGATGGCATCTGTCCGGAAGTCTCGGGTTTGCTTTTTGTTGCTTCCGGGCAGAACAAGGTAGGCGTAGCCGGCCGGTTGGTCTTTGCGGTGCTTGATGTAGAGGGAAAATATCTCATCTTCGAGCATTAGGGGCTTGTACATGCCCATGAAGTCGTGCCATTGCCCCTGTTTCCGCTCTGTCAGAGCCACACAGGTATCGGCTTGCAACAGGATGTAGCCGGTGTTGTCGTGAAAGAAACGTTTGTCGGGGTAAGACACTACTTTGCCTCGTTTGAACCGTTGGTCGATGGAGGTCAGCAGGGTGGCGGCGCTGTCGGAGCGGATGTTTCCTCCGATGCAGAGAATGTAGTTTTCGGTGAATATCCAGGCCTTATGGGCAGTCAGTCCGTTTCTGTTCAGCTGCATGGCGGTGATGCCGCTGTTTCGGTCGCTGGTTCCACCTACGCAGGAACTTTGGTTCCGGGCATTATGTTGATAAGGGGTGGGGATGGGGGCATTGCTTTCGTAAGTGGTGATACCGGGAATTCTTCGCCAGTCCCAGAAGGGGAAGATGTTGTGGTATTCATCGCCGCGTATGTAGGTGTAGAGGGCACCGTCTGCCATGTAGTATCCCTTCAGGTTGTCTTCGTTTATCAGTTCGGTACCGATGACGCGGTTGGAGGCCATGCGCAAGGAGGCCATCCAGCGAGGGGTGCGGTGAAGGGTGTAGTCCGATTCGCTGAAGTGTTTGTTCCCGACAAAGGTGTTGGGAGCGGTGTTCGACAGGGAGTTGCGTTGAATCATTTCCCTTATTTTCCCGGCGGTTATGGGGTCGCTGCCCTTCAGCAACGAACTTGCCGCAAAAGACAGGTAGAAAGTCTTGTCGATGTCCGCATTCTTGAACAACTGCCTGTTCATGGCATTGACATCCCAATAGCCTCGCCATACAATCCACTGGAAGCCTTCGAGCAGCAGCGAAGTGAGAATCTTTTGCTGCTCTTGCGAGAAGGCAAGCGGCGTACCGGCGAACACTTCCGAATAGAAACTCATGTTGGAGATATATGCCAGCCCATAATTGCCGAATTGTTGCTGAGGTCCGTGCTGGTGAAAGCTCCAGTCTGTCTTGATGCCCTCTTCCCGTCCCAATACAATTTCCGAGCTGATGGCCGCCTGTGCCTCCTTCACCAACTCCCAATCGTTTTGCAGCAAAGCCCTCATCAGGACATTGCCTGCCAGCCATACCTTGTTCTGTCCGGTTCTGCCGAACTTGGCGTTCTGCATGACTTCGATGGCTGCCTGCCGTTCTTGTTCGTGCATCTCTTGCTCGAATAGTAAGAAAGCAGACCCCAAAGTCAATGGTATGCCTATTTCATTATACCACCAGTTCTTGCATACCAGTCGGCTGTCGAACCAGAAACCCATTGCCCGGTGGATGCCGTCCTTGATTTGAGAAAGCTCGGCAGCCGGTAATGTTTCCTTCTTTTGATAGTAATACTTGGTTAGTTTCAGGATGCGTTCGGCATGTTTCTTGGGTTCCCAGCCTGAGCGTTTGGTGTCATTGTAGTTGATGTCCGGCCAAGAGCCATCTTGGCGGATAGATTGTATAAGGTGGGTGACTTCTTTGGAATGTATCGGATATTGCTGTTGCAGTTCGATGACGCTTTGGTCGCTGACCTTCTTCTCGGGAGGAATGGCGGATAGTGCTTTTATCAGTGGTTCTTTGTCCGGATTCTTGTTGATAAGGGCATTCCGGTAATTTTGTTTGATGATAGCGATTGGTTTTGGGGTTACAGCTGCTTGTGCATGAAGGGCTTCAGGGCTATATAGGCAGAAAAGGAAAATGAAGCACACTATCTGGATGTTTGTTTTCATGGGTGCATGGTTATGGGTTCTATTCGCAAAATTAAGCATTAAAAGCGAATGATGAATGAAAATGCTTTGAAAAAGATGTGAAGTGTAATGTATGCCCCTTGATTTTTTTCATTTTTGTCTTATCTTTGTTTGCAGAATTTTATAAATTAATAGCAGGGCAGTGGATGGCTGCCGAGTCAATCGAAGTAAAATATGAAAAAGATTTTCAATTTGTTTCTATTCCTTTTGTTATTTCAAGGAATTTGGGCGCAGAATTACGATTTGTATCTCTGCATTGGTCAGTCCAATATGGCTGGGCGAGGAACTTTAACGGAAGAGGTATCTGATACTCTTGCTGATGTCTATTTGTTCAATGACCGGGAAGTGTTTGAGAAAGCGGCCAATCCGCTGAACCGCTATTCCACTATCCGGAAAGATATAAAGATGCAGGGTGTGGGTCCTGCTTACAGCTTTGCCAAAACAATGGTGGCTAAGACGGGACGTAAAATAGGGCTGGTGGTCAATGCACGTGGCGGTTCTTCTATCCGTTCTTGGAAGAAGGGGGCAGAAGACGGTTATTATGAAGAGGCTTTGTCGCGCATCCGGTCGGCGATGAAGCAGGGAACGTTGAAGGCCATTCTTTGGCATCAAGGAGAAACAGACTGTGCTCAACCTGAAATGTATAGAGAGGCCATTCAGGAATTGGGCGCGAATTGCCGCACGGACGTGAATTTGCCTGACC
>CAMWRY010000259.1 GCA_947176775.1 uncultured Bacteroides sp. | reverse complement strand
TCCTTGCCCCTATCCGTCTGTCATTAGAGGCCAAAGAGAAAGCATACAAGGAAACCGAACAGACCTTGAACAACAACCGCACAGAGGCAAAGACCTATGGCGCACTAGCAGAAAAAGCCCATCGGTCCACCCTAAAAGCACTCCGGAGCTACAACGACGCCCACACCGATGCACAGACCTTATGCACCCGGTGCCAGGTCGCCGGCCTTTCCGACGCCACCGGCGAAACCTTGGCGAAACTACTGCAAGAGAACAAACAGAAGCAGGAACAACTGAACGTGAAACTTGCCGAAGCCCAAACGCTCAGTTCGCAAATCTCCGTGCTACAACGGCAGAAAGACGAATGCCAAAGAAACGTAGACGCTGCACGCCAAGCCTTCAACACCGCCGACCGCCTGCTGAATGAGCTGAAAAGCAGCATTCTGAACTACCAATCGCTCACCGCCAACGAGAACGAGAACATACGCGCCACCATGAACCGCGTCACTCCCCACATCCTTTGGGAAGAATGGTCGACCGAGTGGCAGGCATCTCCCCTCTCCTTCATCGAACAACTGGCAAAGGCAGCACGCAACTACCAGCTGGCACAAGAGAAGCAACGGGCACTGAAATCGGACATCGCCCTTATCCGCAAAGAGTTGGAAGGGATAAACCTGCACAAGGAAAGCATCATCCATGCCTTCCCCAGCTGGACCGCCCTGCCCACCGCAGAGAATACGGAGATAAAGAACCTGGGAGTCGCCTGGAACACCCTGAGCACGCAAGTCAGCGGATTGAGGCAGAGCATCGCCTCCACTACGGACAGTATGGCCAAGATACGCACTGACTTGTCAGCCTTTCATGCCGTCCACCCCACCATGAGCGAGGAGCGCATCAACGCCCTCTCCTCTTGGTCCGGCCTACGCATAGAAGCGCTGCGCACCTCTTTGCAGAAACTCAAAGAAGAAGAGGTGGCCGCCTCGACTGCCCTCTGCCTGACCTCCGGACAAATGGAGACGCACCTCAACCGAAAACCCGGGATAGCGGAAAACGAAACCATCGAGACGCTGGAAGCCCTCATCGCAACCCTTGAAGAGAAGATTGCTGTTGGCAACCAGGCCATCGGCCAGCAGAAGCTGCGCCTGGAAGAGAACACGCGCAACGTCAACCGCATCAAGGAAGAAAAGGAGCGTGCCGCCCTGCTACGCGAAGCCTACTTGAAGTGGGACCGCCTCTGCCGCCACTTCGGCGACGAACGGGGGAAGAACTTCCGCAACATCGCCCAGAGCTTTGTGCTGAAAGAGCTGTTGGCAGGTGCCAACTTCTACCTGCAACGCCTGACCAACCGCTATGAACTGGAGTGCCAGGCCGGTTCGCTCACCATCTTGCTGCGCGACTTCCACCAAGGCGGCGTTGCGCGTCCGGCATGTACCTTATCGGGGGGTGAAAGTTTCCTGGTCTCTTTGTCGCTTGCCCTCGGCCTCTCCTCCCTCAGCAGGCAAAGTCTATCGGTAGACACGTTGTTCATCGACGAAGGGTTCGGTACCCTGAGCAACGACTATCTGAACACCGTCATGGATACCTTGGAAAAACTGCACCGGATGGGCGGAAAGAAGGTGGGCATCATCAGCCATGTCGAAGGACTGAAGGAGCGTATCAAAACCCAGATACAGGTGCGGCGAATAGACAGTTCGCGAAGCGAGATAGAAGTGGTAAGCACCCTATAAGTAAGGTATAGGAAAAAAGTTTTCGCTCCTTGGCGATACAAGCACCTGCTTTATTCACTATTTTTGCAGTGACATAAATAAAAAGGACAATGAAAAAATTCATGAAAGGAGTCCGGTTTACTCCTAAAAACTATTCCGACGAAGTAGAAGCAAAGATTCAGCATTATAAGAGAGAAGGATACAAGCTACCCATGCGAAACGCTTTGCGTACCGAAGAGCAGCTGGCCGGCATACGCGAGAGTGCCAAAATCAACACGGCATTGCTGGACTATATCTCCGCCAACATACGCGAAGGCATGCCCACTGCCGAGATAGACCACATGGTGTATTGCTTCACCACCGACCACGATGCCATCCCTGCCCCCTTCATGTACGAAGGCTTCCCCAAGAGCGTGTGCACCAGCATCAACGATGTGGTGTGCCACGGCATCCCCAGCACCAAGGAGTTTCTGCGTAGCGGAGACATCGTAAACGTGGATGTATCTACCATCTACAAAGGCTATTACTCCGATGCCTCGCGCATGTACATGATTGGCGAGGTCAGTCCCGAAATGAAACGACTGGTACAGGTTGCGAAGGAGTGCCGCGACATCGGCGTGCAAGCCGCACAACCCTGGACACGCCTTGGCGACGTGGGTGCCGCCATCCAGGAGCATGCCGAGAAGAACGGCTATAGCGTGGTGCGCGACCTCTGCGGACACGGCTGCGGCGTCAAGTTCCACGAAGAACCCGATGTGGAGCACTTCGGCAAACGGGGCACCGGCATGCTGATAGTACCGGGCATGACATTCACCATCGAACCGATGATTAACATGGGAAGCTACGAAGTCTTCATCGACGAAGCCGACGGATGGACCGTCTGCACGGACGACGGACTGCCCTCTGCCCAATGGGAAAGCCAAATCTTGATTACGGAGAACGGGAACGAAGTACTGACAGAATAATGTAAACACAAAGACACAGAGGCACAGAGCTTTTATTTTGGAACCAAAGAAGATCTATTTCTCCTTCTGCCTTCAAT
>CAMWRY010000258.1 GCA_947176775.1 uncultured Bacteroides sp. | reverse complement strand
CTCTACCACCCCACCCTTCGGGCACCCCTCCTCCCAAGAGGAGGGGAATTACCATGCGGCATGATAGCTTCAACAACATGCGCTCTGTGAGCCATCGCTTATATCGAACTCACGTTATTTAGGAGGGCTGAAAAAAGAGGAAAAAAAGATTTTGGAGGAGGAAAAAATGCAATTTTTATATTTCAGTATAAAAACTGAAAACATCATCTTCTTTTTTGTTTCAGGTTCTTATGCTTGAAATATAAAAATTGTATTTGAAAGATATTTCTAACTTGAAATCTTCGGTTTAGAAGAAATACCGCAGTATATCATTGAAGTTTGCCCAAATCAGCAGTGCGAACAGGAGGAACATGCCTACCATTTGCGCGTGTTCCATAAACTTGTCGCTAGGTTTACGGCGTGCTATGATTTCGTAAATCAGGAACAATACGTGTCCACCGTCCAATGCCGGAATGGGCAGAATGTTCATGAAGGCAAGGATGATGGAGAGAAAAGCAGTCATGTACCAGAACTGGTACCAGTCCCAAGTGGCAGGGAAGATGCTGCCGATGGTACCGAAACCTCCGAGCTGCTTGGCTCCTTCTTTGGAGAAGAGGTACTTCATCTGGCCTACGTAGCCTTTCAGGGTCTTTATTCCCAAAGATGCGCCGGCCGGGAAGGATGAGAGGAAGCTGTACTTCTTGTGGATGACGGGCAGTAGCTTGTCGGTAGCTGTACGCGCCGCTACTCCTATCTCATAATTGGCATCGGTCGTAATGCTTAGGGTGTCTGTCACGCCATTGCGAACGTATGTCAGGTTCACCTCATGGGAAGCATTGGCTTTTTGGCGGTTCAGCATCTCTTCCTTGAAGTCATAGTAGGCTATGGCTTTCCCGTCCATGTGGGTGATGCTGTCGCCCACTTGCAGGCCGGCTATAGCTGCAGGACGTCCTACGCCCACGCTGTCGATGACAAACGGGAAACGGAAACTGGCGAAACGCACGCTGTCTGCCAGCAGGCGGTTCATCATGTCTTCGGGAATGTAGATGGAGGTAGCTTTCCCATTGCGGAGCACACTTACTTGACGGGCATCAACGATGCTCGTCAGCAGGTCGCCGTCGTAGCGCTCGAAGGGAACACCGTCAGCAGATATCAGAATATCACCGTCCTGGAAACCGATAGCCTTGGCTGTTTCATTAAAGTCCATGCCAAGTGGGGCTTTCTGTACCGGTATGTATTCATCGCCCCATGTGAACAGTATCATGGAGTAGATGAACAAGGCCAGCAGAAAGTTGAACAACACGCCGCCCACCATAATCAATAAGCGTTGCCAGGCCGGTTTGGCGCGAAATTCCCACGGTTGCATGGGTTGTTTCATCTGTTCCAGGTCCATGGACTCGTCTATCATGCCGGCTATCTTCACATAGCCTCCTAAGGGTAGCCAGCCGATGCCGTATTCCGTTTCGCTGTTTTTGGGCTTGAATTTGAATAATGTGAACCAAGGGTCGAAGAACAAGCAGAACTTTTCTACCCGTGTCTTGAACAGACGTGCAAAAAGAAAGTGTCCCCCCTCATGGATAATAACGAGCAGCGAAAGGCTCATAACGAGTTGCAGGGCACGAATCAAGAATGTTTCCATTTTCAGATTTACAATTATTTATTATTTATGATTTATGAACTCAGTAGCTATCTGTCTGGTTTCCGCATCTGTGGCCACATAGTCTTCGTAGGTGGGCTTTTGCAGGAAGGAGGCATGAAGCATGGTTTTTTCTATTACGTCGCTCATACCGAGGAACGAGATTTTATCTTGCAAGAAGGCAGCCACCACTACCTCATTGGCTGCATTGACGATGCAGGGCATGTTGCCTGCACGGTGCAGTGCTTCGTATGCCAAGGCCAGATTACGGAAACGGGCGGTGTCCGGTTGTTCGAATGTCAGTTCGGTACACAGCTTGAAGTCCAAGCGTGGGAAAGAGGATTGCAGCCTGTCGGGATAGGAGAAGGCATACTGGATAGGCAGGCGCATGTCCGGCATACCCAATTGTGCTTTCACAGCACCGTCCTCAAACTGTACCATGGAGTGAATGACGGATTGCGGATGTACCACTACCTCTATCTGGTCGGGGCGTACACCAAACAGCCATTTGGCTTCGATGACCTCGAATCCCTTGTTCATCATAGAGGCAGAGTCGATGGTTATCTTGGCGCCCATATCCCAGTTGGGATGCTTCAAGGCTTGTGCTTTGGTGACAGTTGCCAGCTGTTCTAAGGTACAGGTGCGGAACGGCCCTCCGGAGGCAGTCAGTATCACTTTTTCTATGGGGTTGCCTATCTCTCCGGCCAAACATTGGAAGACGGCAGAATGCTCAGAGTCGACGGGCAGGATGGGGACACCGTTGAGGCGTGCCAACTCATTGATAAGTTCTCCGGCTACTACCAAGGTTTCCTTGTTGGCCAGAGCTATCGGTTTACGGGCACGGATGGCATTCATGGTCGGTTTCAGTCCTGCATATCCTACCATGGCAGTCAGCACCATGTCGATAGGGGTTTCGGTCACAATCTGGCAAAGAGCCTCTTCGCCGGCATACACTTTGATGGGCAGATTGGCAAGGGCTTCTTTCAGTTGGGGGTATTTCGATTCGTTAGCTATTACCACTGCCTCAGGTCTGAATTTGCGCGCTTGGGCAATGAGCTCCTCCACACGGTTGTTGGCCGTCAATACGTAGGCTTAGTACTGGTCGGGAGCTTCTTCGAAGACCTGCAATGCCTGTTTAC
>CAMWRY010000257.1 GCA_947176775.1 uncultured Bacteroides sp. | reverse complement strand
CATCAACGCCGCATTCGGCTGCCTGCCCAAGAAGAGCACTCCTGAACGGAAGCAATACCCTGACCTGGAAATCAAAGGCCGCACGCAATACAATGCCAAAATAGGCTACTACCCCAGCGTATTCCTGGTATATAAAGGCGTACCTTCGGGACATCCGGACGAAAAGGCGCTGGAGATAGCCATGCAGCTGCTTTCCAACAACAGCAACACCGGTACGCTGAACAAGCTGGTCATCGACGGCGAACTGACCGGTGGTGGCGCCTTCCCCCTGTCTTTCCGCGAACAGGGACGCAACGTAGTGAACCTGGTGCCGCTGTACGACGAGAACCAACGCCGTTTCGAGTCGAACAAGAGCGCAGAGAAGAAAGCACTGAAGGCCATCCAGCAAATCGCCAACGGTGAATTCGAGGACTGGACGGTAGAAGCCATCAAGAACAACCTGTGCCGCGACTACGACCTGCAAATGGAGTTCAACAAGAACCGGGCCGACGAGCTGATGGACGCCTTCATCTACGAAATAGACCTGGGCAAAGTACTGAACTACAAGGAGGAAATCATGGCCATCACCCACGAAGACATCAAGCGCGTGGCCAAGCAATACCTGTCCGACAACTACCTGGCACTCTACATCGACAAGGGCAAGAGCAAAGCCGAAAACAAAATCAAGAAGCCGGGCTACAAGCCCATCGAGCCTCCGGTAGGCAAACAGTCGCTCTATGCCACCCAGTTCAAGACCATGCCCATCGGGCAGGTGGACGAAAAGTTCATCGACTTCAGTGATGTGCAGACCAAGAAGCTGAACGACCGCTCCAAAATGTACTACACCCAGAACCCGGAGAACAACATCTTCAGCCTGACCCTAAGATACGGTGTCGGCGAACGCGAATTCCCCAAACTGGGCATCGCCGCCGAACTGATGAACAATGCCGGCATCATGGGAGCCTACGAACCTCAACAACTGAAGGAAGAGCTGAGCAAGCTCAACGCCACCTGCTCCGTAAGTGCCGACGCCGACTACCTCTACATCACCATGAGAGGCTACGAAGAGACACTGCCGCAAGCCTGCCAGCTCCTGGCACGCCAGATCCTGATGCCGAAACTGGACGACAAGCAGCTGAGCCGTATCAAAGGTTCCATCCTGGGAAGCCGTCAACAGCGCAAAGAGAATGTCAACCTGCTGGCAAGCGCCCTGAACCAATACATACGCTACGGTGAGAAGTCGAGCTACATCGACGAGCTGACCGACAAAGAGATCTACGAATTGCAGATAGCCGAACTGACGGGTGACATCAACCGTGCCGCCAACTACGAAGCCGAAATCTTCTACTGCGGAACACTGCCCTTCGACAACGCTTACGACATCTTGAGCAAGAACCTGCCGCTGGTGGCCAACGAGCGTCCCAGCCAGTCGCCGAAAGACAAGCAGCTGGCTCCCGTCACGGAGAACACCATCTACTTCCTGCCCAACACGGATGCCGAACAGGCACAAATCTCCTTCTACCTGCCCATGCAGGCGTATGACAAGAAGGACGACGTGCTGCGCGATGCCTTCTACCAATACTTCTCCGGAGGTTTCAACGGACTGGTCATCAACGAAATCCGCGAGAAACGTTCTATGGCCTACACAGCCGGCGCCTATGTGGTCACTCCCAAAATGGCTGGCAGCCAAACCTGCCTGATTGGAAGCATCGGCACCCAGAACGACAAGGCGAACGATGCCGTAGACGTGTTCATGGAGCTTATCAACGACATGCCGAAGAATGCGGAACGCATCGACAACATCAAGAGCTACATACGCCAGGAGGCATTAAGCTCGCATCCGGAATTCCGTTACAAGGCACAATACCTGAAGTCCTTCCAGCAAATGGGCTACAAGGGAGACCCTGCCGAAGAAAACCTGCCGAAAATCGATGCCCTGACCTTCGATGACATCGTGAAGTTCTACGAAGAGAACATCAAAGGAAAACCGTATGCCATCGGCATCATGGGCAACCCGAAGGACATTGACCTGAAGAGACTGGAGAAATACGGAAAGGTTGTAAGACTGAACGAGCGCAAGCTGTTCAATATGAAAGACACGCTGTTCTAAGAAACGTTCGATATAAAAGTAACGTGAGTTCGATATAAGTGATTCACACATGCGGCATGGCATTAAAGCTACCATGCGGCCTTGGGCTATCGCTTATATCGAACTCACGTTAAAAGTAAAAGTAGAGGGTGTGTCATAATGCCCCAATTGAAAGAATTACCCCTGCCACAGCTATTTGAACTGCACTCCTAAAGTTTTGTGTCCAACTTTTGAGGGGCAGTTCAATTTGTAGCAGGGGTGATTTTCTCAAAAAAGGAGGTATGACACCAGCCGAAGCACACGTCCTATTCCAGCAGTTTACCGGGAATCATAACAACATTCTCCTTCTGCATCCGGAAAATGACAAACTTCACATCCTTCGATTTATCCGCTTCCTCCAGTGCTTTCTGCATCTCTTCCAAATTTTCCACCGGAGTCTCTCCTATTTGCAAAATCACATCGTTAGGGCAGATATAATCTCGCAGCTTGCACTCTAAGGTTCCTACGGATAGGACGTAGACTCCCCGTTCGGAATCCATGCCTGTTGCCGAACGTTCACCCAGCGTCTGCAAATTCTTGACGGTAATCTTAGTCCAATGCACCACCCGGCCCTCTTCACGTCCGGACAGGCCAACAGGCCCAGGCATCTCGGGAGTATGCGCAATGGCTTTTAGACCGGGAGAGACAACGCCAA
>CAMWRY010000256.1 GCA_947176775.1 uncultured Bacteroides sp. | reverse complement strand
ATATACATGCAAGGCGGCTCCCGTTTCGGGAGCCGCCTTTTTTTATCTATATTCGAAGTCGAACTTACGTTATCCTAAGTACGTCTTCTAAGTTCTACAGGAACTTATTACTTTCGCCTGTCGCATTGGGGTGAAATGATGGACATGGTATTCTTCCATGTAACAAAATATTTGTTGCAAATAGTAGTTGCTTCGGGAAGAGTCTTCACTAAATATGTAAAAGACAAGTTTTTTAGGTGAGTATATTTTCCAATAATTCTCTATAATAGCTCAGTATGGTTAATTTTTTAAAAGAAATGGAGTATTTTATCGTTTTTTTTAATAATCGTGCATATATTTGGCAAAAAATTGAATTTAACGAGAGATTCCTATAATATCTTACTAAGTTCCTGTAGTACTTAGATGATGAACACTCTTAACTTTGAATTAACTATAACCTTTTTATTAACCTAATTACAACAGAAAATGGAAACATCTTGATGCACACGTGAAAAGTAAACCAGTTTAGCAAAACATTTTTAAAGCAAAACTTTGAATTAGCAAGAAGTATTATGAAGAAAAAAGCACTATTGGTGGCCCTTTTAGGAGGATATTTCCTGGGGACACAAGCAGTAGAAGTTCCTGTCATCAACGAGTCGGCCATTGTACAGCAAGCAGGCAAAATACAGGGTACGGTGGTAGACGAGACAGGAGAGCCGATAATCGGCGTAACCATTCAAGTAAAAGGCAAGCCCAATCTGGGCACCATTACCGATGTTGACGGCAAATTCTCCATCAATGTTTCTCCGAAAGATGTCCTGACGGTTTCGTTCATCGGTTTCGTGACACAGGAAATCAAAGTGGGAAACCAGACATCGCTCAGTATCACTCTGAAAGAAGACAGCGAGGTGCTGGACGAAGTAGTAGTGACGGCTTTTGGAACGGGACAGAAAAAGGAAAGTGTGGTAGGCTCCATACAGACCGTACGCCCTTCGGACCTGAAAGTACCGTCGTCCAACTTGTCCAACTCTTTTGCCGGCCGTCTCTCCGGTGTAATTGCCTACCAACGTAGCGGACAACCGGGCAGTAACGGCTCCGATTTCTACATCCGCGGTATCTCCACCCTGAGTGGTATGACTTCACCGCTGATTATTTTGGACGGTGTGGAGGTTAGCTCTGCCGATCTCAATGCTCTCGACCCTGAAATCATCGAAGGATTCTCTATCCTGAAAGATGCTACGGCTACGGCCATGTACGGTACGCGCGGTGCAAACGGTGTCATGATTGTCACCACCAAAAGCGGTGCGGACACGGAAAAGCCCATCATTGGCGTACGTGTGGAAACAAACATCACCACCCCGACCAAGATTCCAAGTTTTGTGGACGGATACCGCTACATGGAACTCTACAATGAGGCCGTAACCAGCGAGCAGACCGGAAATATCCTGTACACGCAAGAGCAGATTAACAATACGCGCAATGGCGTGAATCCCTATATCTGGCCGAATGTAGACTGGTATGGTTCACTATTCAATGACTTGGCTTTCAATCAAAAAGCCAACTTCAACATCCGTGGTGGTACGAAAAAGATTACTTACTTCATGAACGTAGGCGTGAACCACGAAACCGGTATGCTGAAAAACGAAGCATCCAAGTATTTCTCCTACAAGAACAATATTGACTTGATGAAATATACTTTCCAAAACAATATTGACTTCCACATGTCCAAAAGCTCTACTATCTCCTTGCACCTGAACGTACAGCTGAACGACCTGACACAACCGAACACCTCCGTGGGCGACTTGTATGGAGCCGTGATGAACTCGAATCCGGTGGACTTCCCCATCGCCTATCCGGCAGACGGAGTGAACAACTGGGTGTACTGGGGTGCATACGCCGGCGGTAACGACCAGGGAGCGGTGAATCCCATGGCAAGTTTGACCAATGGTTATCAGGACATCTTCGAGAGCACCGTGATGGCGAATATCGACTTTGAACAGAAACTGGATTTCCTGCTGAAAGGACTTCGTTTCAAAGCCTTGTTCTCCTTCAAGAATTATAACAAGACCACCACTTCCCGCAGCCAAGGCATCAACCGCTATACGCTGACAGGATATGAGCAGAATCCGGATGGTACTTACAACCTGGTAATCTCTCCGTTCGGCTCATCCAATCCGACCAAACCGGTGCTGAGCACTTCGTCGTCAGTAGCCGGAGACCGCCGTATCTATTTTCAGTCATACTTAGACTATAATCAGAAATTTGGCGACCATAATGTCAGCGGAATGGTATTGTGGAACATCGACCAATACGACAACAATGCACCGGGTGACCTGGTAGCCTCCCTTCCTCGTCGTAAAATGGGTTTCGCCGGACGATTGTCATACGATTATAACGGCCGCTACCTGATGGAAGTGAATGCCGGTTACAACGGTTCCGAGAACTTCGCCAAGGGCCATAAATGGGGCTTCTTTCCGTCAGTGGCCGTGGGCTGGAACGTCAGCCAAGAAAACTTCTTCGAACCGATGAAAGATATTATTTCCAGCCTGAAGCTCCGCGCTTCATACGGTCTGGTGGGTAATGACCAGCTACTGGATTCAAACAATCAGATTATCCGCTTCATCTACATGTCGGACATCACGCTGCAGAGCAGTGGGGCCAGCTTCACCACCGGCGACAAGCAGCAAACAACCCTGAACGGCCCTGTATATACACGCTATCAGAACAATACCCTGCCTGGGGACGTGGGTGAAAAGCGGAACTTGGGCTGAGCCCTGCAGCTGGTCAAGTCG
>CAMWRY010000255.1 GCA_947176775.1 uncultured Bacteroides sp. | reverse complement strand
ACCTCACACCGGAAGGGGCTATTAAAGGGTATTATGCGAAAGTCATAGCTAAGTCATACGATGGAATGACCATCCAAATGCCGTATCGGAAACCGGCTTCTCGCGTGGAGGTAAATCTCATGCGCAATGGCAAGTTGATGAATATCGGCAATGTAAACCTTACCGACGGCCTTACTCCCAAAGAATTTAACTTGTATGGTGTGTATAATGCGGCTAAAGTCATGTTAGGTGATGAAAGACAGATAACAAGATGGCTTAATGGAGATAACGACATAAGTGATTTGAAATCATGGACATTGAATATGCACCCTGATTTTCATTCAGCTTTAGGTGTATATCGGGCATACGGTATTTGTGGATTGTCAAAAGAAAATGATAATCAGTACCCGTTTTTCTTTGACTTGTGCACAGAAGAATGGAGCAAACTTAGCGATATGAATACAATCGCATTGTACGGCAATGGCAATGCGATAGGAGCGATACAGAGCGATGACGGCAAGTCGTATGGAGCCAACTCCATTTCGGGCGATTTGGAACGTTCGGACGATTATTTAGTTTCAAGAGCATCGTCACCACAACCGACCCTCAGATTCGCATTGCCTGACGGAGTGGAAGCCGGACAATTCGGAGAGTTTCCCGGTGCATACACATCCCGGATTGTGCTGTTGTCGGCAAACAAAGGAAACGGGAAGTGGGTTCCCGTATTGTTCAGTTTCAATCAAGGCTTTAAGGCATTGGATGAGATGGATGCAGAATGGCTTATACCGTTTTCTGTACGTTCGGTTGCGAAAGACGAGTTAGGGAATACCCGATGGATATCCGGTTTCATCGTAGTACGGGACAAAAGTGAAAGTGGCTGTCGGAGTTTATTCTATATTGTAGATGAAAATGGGGCTCTTACGAAAGAACCGATAGCCCAATACCCCAACAAGGCTTTATCGGCCGCTGCGAATCATGACAGACCGGGAACACTGACTGTTCATTTTGAAGCGTACCGTGCTGGTAATGTAACAGAAGAATACTCGTTTGAGAAACAAGAATGGACATCGGTCAATGTATTTGGAACATTTGATGAGATTGTATGGATTAATTAATGTGGGATTGCCGTAATTCGTGTGTACTCATGTCATTTGACAGATTCTTTTGGCCTATCGAAACAAGGAAGAAAAATATGACCCCGAAAAATATACTCAACATCACGAACCGTTCCGACTTCCGCGAATGGTTGACGAAGAACAGCACGGTTGAGAAAGAGTGTTGGATAGCGGTGAAGCGTGGCAAGACGCCGCCAGAAGGTGCTTTGTGGTACCTTGATGCTGTCGAAGAAGCCTTATGCTTCGGATGGATAGATTCGACGGTCAAGAATGTGGATGGCGTAACGCTCCAGCGTTTCGGTCCGCGAAGCAAGGGCGGAAGATGGACTGAACTCAACAAGGAGCGTTGCCGACGGCTCGAAAAGATGGGCATGATGACAGACAAAGGTCGTGCGGCTTGTCCCGACCTGGATGCGGAATTTGTCATCTTGCCCGAAATTATTCATGCCTTTCGTGCCAATCCGGAGGCATGGCGGCACTTCAAGACTTTCCCAAAACTTTATCAGCGTGTCAGAATCGACAATATCCAAAGAAACAAGGCGAACAAGCCGTTGTTTGAAAGTCGGTTGCAGAAACTTATCGAGGCAAGCGAACGTGGAGAGATGATAGGCGATTGGCATGACTGCGGACGTTTGCTGGACTATTCTTTCTAACTTGTTGTCGGAATAACGCAGAGCCATGATAGGCACTTGCATGATTATGTTTCAGCGTAAAATATCCTAATACTCATAGCGTTTCTTCCGTACTATATCTTGATAAATGCCACCCCTCGTTCTGAGGTATTGTGGACGGGGTGAAAACTTAGTAAAAATCCGGGGAGTTTTTAGTAAAAACGGATAAGGGCTTTGGTAATGGAGAGAAATGTTTAATGTGATTTTGCCGCTTTTCCATAAAATAATTGGTTTATCTACCACAATTGTGGTAGATAATTCCCTAACCTGTGGCATTGCTCGTCCTGTTCGTTCGCTCTATCTTTGCAAGGTCTGAATGAATCTGAAAATACGAAGACAAATGAATATTGCTGTATTGTTGTCGGGAGGTGTGGATAGCTCTGTGGCTGTACATCTCCTTTGTGAACAGGGTTACCGTCCTTCCCTGTTTTACATCAAGATAGGGAGAGACGATGCCGGTTATATGGATTGCTCTGCGGAAGAGGATATGGAGATGGCTTCTGCCGTTGCCCGGCGTTATGGATTGACGTTGGAAGTGGTGGACCTGCATCGGGAGTATTGGGAGCAGGTGGCTGTTTATGCCATTGATAAGATAAGGAGTGGATTGACTCCTAATCCGGATGTGATGTGCAACAAACTGATAAAGTTCGGGTGCTTTGAGCAACGTGTGGGGAAGGAGTTTGATTTTACGGCAACCGGGCACTATGCCACTACCGTGTTGCGAGACGGAAAGATATGGCTCGGTACTGCTATTGATCCCGTGAAGGACCAGACGGACTTTCTGGCACAGATAGATGCCCTGCAAGTTTCAAAACTGCTCTTCCCGTTGGGGGGGCTGATGAAACATGAGGTTCGTGACATAGCCTTGCGTGCCAGATTGCCTAATGCCAAACGTCGTGATAGCCAGGGAATCTGTTTTCTGGGAAAGATTGATTATCGTGATTTTGTACGCCGTTTCCTTGGCGAAAGGGAAGGGGATATTGTGGAGTTGGAAACGGGCAGGAAGTTGGGGA
>CAMWRY010000254.1 GCA_947176775.1 uncultured Bacteroides sp. | reverse complement strand
CCGTTACGGTGCGCCCCCCGTTGCAGGGTGACAGCATCAACTTCAAGGGAGACAAATTCACGGTGGGCAATCTGCTGAAGACGAAGGTCAGCCTCGACTTCGACGGATGCCGGTACGAACGTATGGCTGCCGATACGGCAGGCTACGTCACGGTGGCAAAGGCAGAGAAGGACCATCTGTTCTATCTGTTTGCCACCCATCTGCGCGCGGAGCGTTTCATGAAGGGAAAGCTGAAGGTGTATTCCCCGGTGCGTTTCGAAGTGTTTGTCAACGGGAAGTCCCAGCAGGTCAAGGAGACGGTGGAGGACAGTCTGTTGCAGGTGCGTCCTACGGTCGTCAGCTTGCGCATGGAACCCGAGGCGGATTATGAAGTGGTCGTCAAGTTGCTTTCGGGGGCGGACGACAAGTTGCAGCCGATGTTGAAGTGCGAGTTTGAGAAGGAGAAAGAGTTTGCCGAAGTGCCCTGCCGGATGGAACCGGACCTGAAGCGACGCTTGTCGTTGTTCAACACGAACTTCGGTTCCCGGGTGAACTGGGTTTCGCTCTCGCCCAACGGAAAGTATCTGCTGACACGCTATTCGGACAGTTATGGGGTGAAGCGCTCTAAGAGCCGTTGCGAGCTGACCGAGGTCAAGACCGGTCGGGTGATACTGGCCAATGCCGACGACCGGATGAGGTGGATGCCGCGCAGCAGCAAACTCTACTATACGGTGACGGGCAAGGAGCAGAACGACCTGGTGGTGTTCGACCCTGCCACGATGCGCGAAGAGGTGCTGTTCGAGCATATTCCCGAAGGGTACTTTAGCTGGTCGCCCAACGAGGACTACCTTATCTATACCTCTACGGACGAGGGCGAAAAGGTGAACGGTCCCTTGAAGCGCCTGTTGCACCCGAACGACCGCATCGCCAACTCGCGCAACCGCTACTACCTCATGAAGTATGATGTGGCAACGGGACTTTCCGAACGCCTGACCTACGGTAGCCACAGCGTCTATCTGAACGACATCTCTCCGGACGGAAAGAAACTGCTGTGCAGCACTTCCAAGTCGAACATCACCCAGTGTCCTTTCTCCCTCTCTGCGTTATACGAGATAGACCTCGCCACGTTGAAGGCCGATACGCTGGTGGCTTGGGATGCCTATATGAACAGCGCTTCCTACTCTCCGGACGGAACACAGCTGCTGGTGACCGGCAGCCCGTCGGCCTTTGGGGGCATCGGGAAGAATTGCGGCAATCATCCCATTGCCAACGACTTCGATACGCAAGCTTTCATCATGGACCTGGCTACGAAGAAGGTGCAGGCCATCACGCGCGACTTCGACCCTACGGTATCCTTCTTGCAGTGGAACCGCACGGACGGATGCATCTACTTCAATACCACCGACGGCGATTGCAGCCACATCTACCGCTATACGCCGAAGACGGGCAGCTTTGAGATGCTTCTGCTGGAGGAAGATGTGATTTCCTCCTTCACGCTGGCCGAGGACAATCCGGCGGTGGCTGCCTACGTGGGCGGCGGAAACACCAGCACGGGCGTGGCTTATACTTATGATATGAAGAAGAAGGCTTCCACCCTGCTGGCCAACCCGATGAAGCCCATCCTCGACAAGATTGAGCTGGGACAGATGGAGGAGTGGAACTTTACGGCCTCGGACGGCACGGAGATCAAGGGAATGATGTGCCTGCCACCCTCGTTCGACCCGAACAAGAAGTATCCGCTTATCGTGTATTACTACGGAGGAACGACGCCTACCACACGCGGCATCACCTCTCCCTACTGCGCACAGCTGTTTGCCTCGCGCGACTATGTGGTCTACGTCATCCAGCCCAGTGGCGCCATCGGCTACGGCCAGGAGTTCTCTGCCCGTCACGTCAATGCGTGGGGCGAGCGTACGGCCGACGAGATTATCGAGGGCACGAAGAAGTTCTGCGCCGCCCATCCGTTTGTCAACGAGAAGCGTATCGGCTGTCTGGGTGCTTCGTATGGTGGATTCATGACAATGTACCTACAGACCAAGACCGACCTGTTTGCCGCTGCCGCTTCGCATGCCGGCATCAGCAACGTGACGAGTTATTGGGGAGAAGGCTACTGGGGCTATTCCTATAACTCGGTGGCTGCGGCCGAGAGCTATCCTTGGAACAATCCCGACTTGTTCACCAAGCACGGAGCGCTGTTCAATGCAGACAAGATTAACACGCCGCTGCTGTTGCTGCATGGCACGGTGGATACGAATGTGCCTATCGGCGAGAGCATCCAGCTGTACAATGCGCTGAAGATACTGGGCAAGCCGGTGGAATTCATTACCGTGGATGGCGAGAACCACTTTATTATGGACTATGACAAGCGAGTGCAGTGGCACAACTCCATTATGGCCTGGTTTGCACGCTGGTTGCAGGATAGTCCGGCATGGTGGAACGACCTTTATCCGGAAAAACATTGGTAAGGTGATAGAACTAGAGTGAGAAGGTAATAGAAAAGCCGTTTCCCAGAATAGACAAGGGGGAAACGGCTTTTTTCATAGTGTGCCTGTTGTTATTGGGCCACTTTCGTTGTGTCTTGGACGTTCTCGGCTTTCTGCAAAGTATCCGTTACTACAGTGTCGTTGGACAAGGTGGTTGTCTTACTCGGCTGTTCCACAGGAGCCTTGGCTTGAGCCAAGAACGATCCGCCACAAACAAACATAAACAGGGCTGCTACTAATACTAACTTTTTCATAATTCATATGTTTTAGGTTTATATTATATTTTATTGTTAAGTCTGAATGCTTTTAGTGGTAGCACTTGTAGCTTACGCTT
>CAMWRY010000253.1 GCA_947176775.1 uncultured Bacteroides sp. | reverse complement strand
GCCTTATGGTGGCTCTCATCTCCGGACTTCTCGGTGGCCTCCGTGCCGCTGCCGCAGGCAACGGTCTGAGCGGTATCAACGAGGCAACCTCTATGGTGACATCGTATTTTGACCCAGGGGTGTGACACGTAAACTGTGTAAGTGATTGTGCAACTTTAGCTTAGAGAAGCACTGATTGCACCTGCAATTCCGTTTGCAGTAGTCTGAGGGTACGTGCATAACGAGTAATCATTTTGTGCGAAGCTACCCTGACAAAGTACCCTTTCCGAAAGGAACAGACCAAAGCGTGAGCCGAGGTCAATGGCGGATAACATCGTTCTGCCGAGGGGCAAGACTTGATGGTATGGTCAACTTAGTGTGAACGTCTGATAAACATCGTTACGAAGAACAAGCCTAATGATGTTGTTGACTTCTCTCCACGGAGTGAAGTCTGAGGCTTGAACCAAAAAGGTGTGCAGTCGGCTGACCTCCTGTCCAGGTGGGGTCACACGGACATCAAGACTGCCGGTGAATAGGACGGACCTAACCCATCACAGTCACTTACACGGAACGTGGTAAGTCCGTATCTCTCCGCTTCTTCGGAAGTGGTAAGCAAGCCGCAAGGCGAGCCTATACGGGGTGCGGATATAGGAACGTGGAAAAAGCGAATGCCGCTCTGTAATGGAGCGGATACGGATTGACCTCATTGCCATGTATGGCAGAGAGCCACATCATCCGACACGAAAGTGTGCCCACTTCCACAAGGTAACTCTTTACAATAAACTTTATAGAACTTCTAAAGAAAGGAAAGCAAATGAACGAATCGAAAGAAACGTGTGCACCTGAAAATGTGGTTCTCACCGATGCGGAGCGTTGGAAAAGCATTGACCGACGCAAAGCCGAGGACTACATTCGGAAGCTGCAAGCACGTATTGTAAAGGCTCAAAGGGAAGGCAGACATGGCAAAGTCAAGTCTTTGCAGTGGCTGTTGACCCACTCGTTCTACGGTCGTTATCTTGCCGTGGTTCGGGTTACTACTAACAAGGGTAAGAACACCGCAGGAGTTGACCGTGTAAGATGGTCAACCGATGCGGCCAAAGTCAAAGCGATTGACACACTGAAACGCCGTGGCTATCAGCCGATGCCATTGCGCCGTGTCGAAATCCCGAAAAAGAACGGAAAGAAACGTCCTTTGGGAATACCGACTATGAAAGACCGTGCGATGCAGGCATTGTATCTCATGGCTCTCGACCCGATTGCAGAAACCACTGGAGACCAGCACTCCTATGGATTCCGTAAATATCGCAGTTGTCAAGATGCCATTGCCCAGTGTCACAATGTGCTTTCAAGAGACGTGGCTCCCAAATGGGTTCTGGAGGGTGACATCAAAGGATGCTTCGACCACATTAGCCATAAATGGCTCCTCAACAATATTCCTATGGATAAGGAGGTGCTGAGAAAATGGCTGAAAAGTGGCTATGTGTTCAATGGTGAACTCTTCCCGACCGATGAGGGCACACCCCAAGGAGGTATAATTTCTCCGACACTTGCAAACATGACTCTTGACGGATTACAGTCTCTCGTGCAAAAAGCAGTGAAACCATATTGGCAACCTATGCCTACCGCATACGGTGGACGTAAATGGATTGAGCCGAAAATCAACCTTATACGCTATGCCGATGATTTCATTGTTACTGCCAAAGATAAGGAAACCATAGAAACGGTTATCCTACCCTTAATAAGGAAATTTATGGCAGAGCGAGGACTCATGCTGTCTGAGGAAAAGACCAAGATAACTCACATCAGTGAGGGTATCGATTTCCTTGGCTTCAACATCCGCGAGTACAAATCGAATGGAAAACTTCTGACCAAACCATCAAAGAATGCGATGAAGAGTTTCTGCGACAAAGTACGCACCAAAATCAAGAGTAACAAGTCGGCTAAGGCTTCCTCCCTTATCAGAATGCTTAATCACATGATACCCGGATGGGCAAATTACTACCGATACGGAGCATCATCAAAAGCATTCTCGCGAGTGGATTTCGAGATTTACAAAACGCTTTGGCAATGGGCAAGACGCAGACATCCCAAGAAAGGAATGCATTGGATTAAAGACAAGTATTTCAAACAACTGCACGGACGGGATTGGTGTTTTGCCGCCACTACCAAGAACAAGAAGTCGGGCAAAGAATCGACCTTGCGATTGAAGCGGCTGGCAGACACTCCAATCCAAAAGTATGTGCGTGTCAGAACGAATGTCAATCCTTATGACCCTGCGGATGCTCCTTATTATGCAAGAAGAAAATCAAAGAACACGGAGAATCAACTTCGTGAAGTTGATGACCTCCTGCGCATGATTTGGATTCATCAAGGGATGCGCTGTCCTATCTGTGGAGAGATTATTGACGATGAACGTAGGTGGACTACCATTAAGGAAACCATCAACGGTAAACCGTTCAAGATTCTCATTCATAGCTCTTGCAAACCAAGGAAGTCTAACCCTAATAAGATTAGTAGGAAATGAGGCAGAACTATTCCTTCAGTAAGAATAGCAATGCGTTGCTTGAGCCGTGTGAGGGGAAACTCTCATGCACGGTTCTTAGAGGGGAAAGCCCCAGCAATGGGGCTGACCTACTCGACACGAAACTCATCTATGCCATCGGTGCGGTTGTCGGTCTCATCGGCGGTGTCAAGGTCTATTCCAAGTGGTCGAGCGGTGATCCCGATACCACCAAGACAGCCGCCTCATGGTTCGGAGCGTGTATCTTCCTCATTGTGGCAGCCACAATCCTCCGCTCGTTCTTCCTCTAATCATCTGAGCCAATGGCCG
>CAMWRY010000252.1 GCA_947176775.1 uncultured Bacteroides sp. | reverse complement strand
TCCTGAATGCGTGCCTAATCTTCTTTACAAGCCGCCAGATGCTTGGGTAACAACTTTTACAAGTGCTCGTCTATCAGCATCACGTACCGCTGTAACGCCTGCTCCATAGGCCGGAAATCGAACAAACCGGACAACAACTCCAGGAAGTAAGTCTGTTGCAAGGAGCGGAAACGCTTCTCATCCGGTTCGCTTTGCCGGGCTTCCATCGTAAAATTCTCCACGGCATCGTCCGTGATAACGGCCTTGGCCGAAAGCTGAGCACTGAGCACCAGTCCTTCCAGAGTCCTGCAACGGCTCAAGGCCACATAGGTCTGCCCGTGCGCAAAGGCGGCGCTGGCATCAAGCACAGCACGCTCGAAGGGCAGTCCCTGGCTTTGGGGGATGGTCCCCGCCCAAGCCAGTTTCAGCGTATATTGCCGGAACACGCCTTCAATCTCCTCCTTAATCTCTTTGGTTTCCTCGTCCAACACATACTTGGCATTCGCCCACTCCTCCTCTTGAAGCAGGAAAGGCTCACTTCCTCCCTTGCTGCGTACCTCGACTCTACCGGGCGACACGGCGGTCACCTCCCCAATCATACCGTTGTAGTAACGATGCTCGCCGGAAGTATCGTTCTTCACAAACATCACCTGTGCGCCACGCTTCAGCTCCAGCAGCTCGTCCGTAGGATAGGTATATTCGGGAAACTTCCCCTCAATCTGGGCACGGAAGGCATACGAACGCCCCGGAAGTTGCTCCAGTTCATAGTCGTTGATGCGCTGTGCCTGATAGTTGTGGGTCACCAGACGGATATAGCCCTCTTCCTTATCCGGTGCGAAGTTGGGGATATAACGGCGGTTCAGGGTCTCCAGCACTTGCCGGTCGCAACGGTTCTCACGGATGCGGTTCAGCAGTTCCAGGAAAGTTCCGTCATTCTGCCGATAGACTTTCTTCAGTTCGATGGTGCAGTATTCGGTCTGCTTCAACGCCTGGCTGGAAAAGAAATAAGGAGTATCATAGTATTTGCGCAACAGCTGCCACTCCTCGTCCTTCACTACGGGAGCCAGCTGCTGGAGGTCGCCAATCATCAGCAACTGCACGCCTCCGAACGGCTTGCTCCGGTCGCGGAAACGCCGCAGCACAGCATCCATCGAGTCGAGCAGGTCGGCACGCACCATACTGATTTCGTCAATCACCAGTAAGTCTATGCTTCGGATAATGTTGATTTTCTCTTTGCCAAAGCGGAAACGATAGGCCGCCTTGCCGTCCGCGCTGAACGAGCTTTCGGGTACATACGGAGCGAAAGGCAATTGGAAGAAAGAGTGAATTGTCACCCCACCCGCATTGATGGCTGCAATCCCCGTAGGGGCAAGTACAATCATTCGTTTCGGACTCTCAGCCTTCAGTTTGCGCAGGAAAGTGGTCTTACCGGTACCTGCCTTTCCGGTCAAGAAAAGATGCGTGCCTGTGTTTTCAATGAATTGCCATGCAAGCGCTGTTTCAGGGTTATTTTCCATGAATCGGTAGTCATATTATGATAATAGGACAAAGGTAACGTTTATTTCGTTACCCCTGCCCTATTATCATTACTATTTACGATTTTTATCAGCTTGTTTCCACTAATAAAAAAATCGACAGAGTTGCTCCTCGTCCGCATCAAAGTCGCAGATGGCCTGATACTCTCCGGAACCCTGCCCCACATTATCCATTAGATCCGCCCCCTATCACTTCTTCGGAATCGAAAAACAGAATGTGGACCCTTCGCCTTCTTTGGAAGTGAACCACAATTCACCCCCATTCTTCACGACAAAGTCCTGACACAAGAGCAGCCCCAGTCCGGCTCCTTCTTCGTTGTTTGTGCCAAACGTGCTGAAATGCGTGTCAGTATGCAACAGCTTCTTCTGCCCCTCCTCACTGATGCCACAGCCATGGTCCTGCACGCTGACCACTGCCCTGCCATCCACTTCTTCCATCTTCACCAGCACTTCCGAACCCTCTTTGCTGAACTTGACGGCATTGCTCAGCAGATTACGGATTACCGTCTTCAGCATGTCGGCATCGGCATTGACCATTATCTTCTCCGGCTTTACCGCACGAATCCTAATCTTCTTCAGACCGGCCACTATGCTGAAAACCTCCATGACGCTGTCTGTCACCTCCACGAGATCCACATCCTGACAGACCACGTTCAACTTACCAATCTGACTTTCTGTCCATTTCAGCAGATTATCCAATAAGGAGAACACCTCTTCTGTCGTCCGGTTGGCCACGGTCAGCAACTCGTACATTTCGCTTCCGATTCTTCCGGCCGGCAAGTTTAGCAGCAACCTGTTCAGCACCATCTTGACGGACCCCATTGGAGAGCGCAAGTCATGGGCAATTACCGAATAGAGCTTGTCACGTCCGGCAATAGTACGTTGCAGTTCTTCCGTCTTGTTCAGAATCAATCGCTTGGCTGCTACCAAAGAAATCTGGTGAGTGACGCGGATAATCATCTCCTCCTTATTAAAAGGCTTGGAGATGAAGTCGTTTGCTCCTGCCTGAAAGCCTTTCACGATGTCTGCCGCACTGTTCAGCGCTGTCAGGAAGATAATCGGAATGCCGGCTGTCTTCGGCTCTGACTTCAAATGTCGGGCTACTTCAAAACCGCTCATGTCCGGCATTACGACGTCGAGCAAAATCAAGTCAGGAGCTTCCTTTTCCACCTGCTCCAACGCTTGCTGTCCGCTGCCTGCAGTAGCAATCATGAATTGTTCATTTGCCAAAAGCACTTTCAACAATAAAACATTTGACGGCACAGCGTCAACGATGAGAATCTTATATTAGGAAGGATTTATCTCCATGT
>CAMWRY010000251.1 GCA_947176775.1 uncultured Bacteroides sp. | reverse complement strand
ATCATGGATTGTGCAAGTCATAAGTCGCAAGCGATTGGTCGGAAACAAGAAATCATAAAATCATAAATAAACGTATGTTGACTGCAAACGAAATCAGAGACTCTTTCAAGAGTTTTTTCGAAAGTAAAGGTCACCAGATAGTGCCTTCGGCTCCGATGGTGATAAAAGATGACCCGACGTTGATGTTTACCAACGCAGGTATGAACCAATTCAAGGACATTATTCTGGGCAATCACCCGGCGAAATACCAACGAGTAGCCGACTCGCAGAAGTGCCTTCGCGTCAGCGGAAAGCACAATGACCTGGAAGAAGTGGGGCATGACACCTACCACCACACCATGTTCGAGATGCTGGGCAACTGGTCGTTTGGCGATTACTTCAAGAAAGAGGCCATCTCCTGGGCATGGGAATACTTGGTGGACGTGCTGAAGATAGACCCGAAAGACCTCTATGCCACCGTATTCGAGGGCAGTCCCGAAGAAGGGCTGGAGCGCGACAACGAAGCAGCTTCCTACTGGGAACAGTTCCTCCCGAAGGACCACATCCTGAACGGCAACAAGCATGACAACTTTTGGGAAATGGGCGATACGGGTCCCTGCGGCCCATGCTCCGAGATACACATCGATTCGCGTCCGGAAGCAGAAAAGGCGCAGATTCCCGGCAGCCAGCTGGTGAACAAAGACCATCCACAGGTTATCGAAATCTGGAACCTCGTATTCATGCAGTTCAACCGCAAGGCCGACGGAAGTCTGGAAAGCCTGCCTGCCAAAGTGATTGACACGGGCATGGGCTTCGAGCGACTGGTACGCACCCTGCAGGGCAAGACTTCCAACTATGATACCGACGTATTCCAACCGATACTGAAAGCCATCGGCGACATGGCCGGCAAGAAATATGGCGAAAACGAGCAGACGGACATCGCCATGCGCGTGATTGCCGACCACATCCGCACCATTGCTTTCTCCATCACCGATGGACAGCTGCCGAGCAATGCCAAGGCCGGTTACGTTATCCGCCGCATCCTGCGCCGTGCCGTGCGCTACGGCTACACGTTCCTGGGACAGAAGCAGGCCTTCATGTACAAGCTCCTCCCCGTGCTCATCGAGAACATGGGCGGCGCTTATCCCGAACTGAACACCCAAAAGGAGCTGATTGCCAAAGTCATCAAAGAAGAGGAAGATTCGTTCCTCCGCACTTTGGAGACGGGTATCCGCCTGCTGGAGAAGACCATGGCCGACGCCAAGGCAGCCGGAAAGAACGAAATCAGCGGAAAAGATGCCTTTACGCTGTATGATACCTTCGGCTTCCCCTTGGACCTGACCGAGCTGATTCTTCGCGAAAACGGCATGACTGCCGACATCAAGGAGTTTGATGCCGAGATGCAACAGCAGAAACAGCGTGCCCGTAATGCCGCCGCTGTGGAGACCGGCGACTGGATTACGCTGAAAGAGGGCACTACCGAGTTTGTAGGCTACGACTATACGGAATACGAAACCTCCGTGTTGCGCTACCGCCAGGTGAAACAGAAGAACCAGACCTTGTATCAGATTGTACTGGACAAGACACCGTTCTATGCCGAAAGCGGTGGTCAGGTAGGCGATACGGGTGTACTGGTGAACGAATTCGAGACCATCGAAGTCATCGACACCAAGAAAGAGAATAACCTGCCCATCCACATCACCAAGAAGCTACCCGAGCACCTGGAAGCCCCGATGATGGCTTGTGTGGATACCGACAAGCGTGCTGCCTGTGCAGCCAACCACTCTGCCACCCACTTGCTGGACGCTGCCCTGCGCGAAGTGCTGGGCGACCATGTGGAACAGAAGGGTTCGTTGGTTACACCGGACTCGCTGCGTTTCGACTTCTCCCACTTCCAGAAGGTGACGGACGAGGAACTTCGCCGGGTAGAGCACATCGCCAACGCCAAAATCCGCGCCAACATTCCTTTGAAGGAGTATCGCAACATCCCCATCGAGGAGGCCAAGGAGCTGGGTGCCATCGCCCTGTTCGGCGAGAAGTATGGCGACCATGTGCGCGTCATCCAGTTTGGTTCGTCCATCGAGTTCTGTGGAGGTACGCACGTAGCTGCTACCGGAAACATCGGTATGGTGAAGATTATCTCCGAAAGTTCCGTGGCTGCCGGTGTGCGCCGTATCGAGGCTTATACAGGAGCACGTGTGGAGGAAATGATGAACACCATCGAGGATACGCTGCGCGACCTGAAGGCGCTCTTCAACAATGCCCCCGACCTGGCCGGAACCATCCGCAAGTACATTGACGAGAATGCCGGGCTGAAGAAGCAGGTAGAGGACTTCATGAAAGAGAAAGAAGCCCAGATAAAGGAACGTCTGCTGAAGAACGTGCAGGTGGTGAACGGTGTCAATGTCATCAAGTTCTGCGCTCCGCTGCCGGCCGAAGCCGTGAAGAACATTGCCTTCCAGCTGCGTGGCCAGATGTCGGACAACCTGTTCTTTGTAGCCGGAACCACTTACGAGGGCAAACCGCTGCTGACCGTCATGCTGAGCGACAACCTCGTGGCTGGCGGACTGAAGGCCGGTGCCTTGGTGAAAGAAGCTGCCAAACTGATACAGGGCGGCGGCGGCGGACAACCCCACTTCGCCACTGCCGGCGGCAAGAACCCTGACGGGCTGCATGCTGCGGTGGACAAAGTGCTGGAACTGGCCGGACTGTAAGACCGGACAAATCCAATTGTTCGGGAAACGCTTGACATTGTCCATATAATATCTGTCTCTTCTCCAAAGCTCAAGCTGCAGACGATAAGCATCGTGTAGATCTCGGTGGTCGCCGTAGCATGAAAAAAAAACGGGGGGGGGGGGG
>CAMWRY010000250.1 GCA_947176775.1 uncultured Bacteroides sp. | reverse complement strand
GTACATAGCAATGGACAGCTTCGGCACCGCCTGCAACGTAACGGGCGACGGAGCCATCGCACTGATTGTCGACAAAGTGATGGGAACAAACCGTACCTGAACCATACCCGAAACGCACCATCTCCGGATCCTTCTATCCGGAGATGATCCGGAGCAGATACGGAGCAGGTACGGAGATCATCCGGAGATACTACGGAGATACTACGGAGATGACCCATGGAATCTATCAGAAGATGCAGATTCTTTATCTGCCTGATAAAAAATAAAATGAAAAGTTTGCTTTGTATGTATAAACCCTTATATTTGCACAAATTTCAACTAAATGTGCAATTAGAATCATGGAACAAAGTTTTATCGCCTATATAGAGAATAGCATAAAGAAAAATTGGGATTTGGATGCCCTGACCGACTACAAGGGGGCAACCTTGCAATACAAGGACGTAGCTCGAAAAATAGAGAAACTGCATATCATTTTCGAGGCAAGCGGCATCAAGAAGGGGGATAAGATTGCCGTCTGCGGCCGCAACAGTTCCCACTGGGGCGTGACGTTCCTCGCCACACTGACCTATGGCGCAGTAATCGTCCCCATCCTCCACGAATTCAAGGCTGACAATGTACACAACATTGTGAATCATTCCGAAGCCAAGCTCCTCTTTGTGGGCGACCAGGTTTGGGAAAACCTCAACGAGAGTGCCATGCCGCTGCTGGAGGGCATCATCATGATGGCGGACTTCTCCATTCTGGTGTCGCGCAGCGAAAAGCTGGACTATGCCCGTGAGCACCTCAACGAGATGTTCGGCAAGAAATATCCCAAGAACTTCCGCAAGGAGCATATCGACTACCACAAGGATCAGCCTGACGAACTGGCCGTCATCAACTATACTTCCGGCACCACCAGCTACTCCAAGGGAGTGATGCTGCCCTATCGCAGCCTGTGGTCGAACACCACTTTTGCCTTCGAAGTATTGCCGCTGAAAGCCGGTGACAAGATTGTCTCCATGCTGCCGATGGCCCACATGTACGGACTGGCCTTCGAATTCCTGTATGAGTTTGCCGTAGGGTGCCACATCTTCTTCCTCACCCGTATGCCCAGCCCCAAAATCATCTTCCAGGCCTTCACCGAGGTGAAACCCAACCTGATTGTGGCCGTTCCGCTCATCATCGAGAAAATCATAAAGAAGAGCGTGCTGCCCAAACTGGAAACCCCTGCCATGAAGCTGTTGCTGAAAGTACCCATCATCAACGACAAGATAAAGGCCAGCGTACGCGAACAGATGATACAGGCCTTTGGCGGCAACTTTGCTGAAATCATTGTAGGAGGAGCAGCCTTCAATCAGGAGGTGGAACAGTTCCTGAAGATGATAGACTTCCCCTATACGGTGGGCTACGGTATGACGGAATGCGGCCCCATCATCTGCTACGAGGACTGGACGCGCTTCAAACTCGGTTCGTGCGGAAAGGCGGCACCGCGTATGGATGTGAAGATTCTCTCGCCCGACCCCGAGAATGTTCCGGGGGAAATCATTTGCCGCGGCCCCAATGTGATGCTGGGCTATTACAAGAACGAGGAAGCCACCGCCCAGGTGCTCGACAAAGAGGGATGGCTACACACCGGAGACCTTGCCCTGATGGATGCCGAAGGCAATATCACCATCAAGGGACGCAGCAAGAATATGCTCCTCGGCCCGAATGGGCAAAACATCTATCCCGAAGAGATAGAAGACAAGCTGAACAACATGCCTTACGTATCGGAAAGCATCATCGTGCAGCAGAACGAGAAGCTGGTAGGACTGGTCTACCCCGACTTTGACGATGCCTTTGCCAACGGCCTGAACAACGATGACCTTGAGCGCATCATGGAAGAGAACCGCGTGGCACTGAATGCCGAACTGCCTGCATACAGCCAGATTTTCAAGATGAAAATCTATCCCGAAGAGTTCGAAAAGACACCGAAAAAATCCATCAAGCGTTTCCTGTATCAGGAGGCCAAAGGATAATCTGTAAGTCCCCCTCAAAAAGAAAAATGAGACGTTCCCTTTCCCTCCTCCTTATGTCCCTGCTCTTGGCAGGGACACTCTTTGCACAGCACAACAATGCCGGCCATGCACAGCCGGACGCCTCTCAACGCTCCTCGCGGACAGACCACGGCCCGACAGGCGTCAACCTCTCCTTATGGAAAAACATCTCCACACAGCGGACGGATACCGTGGGAAGCACCTGCTTCAACCTGGGAGTGTTCTCCTCCATGAACCGCCTGAACGGCCTCGGCATGAATCTCCTTGCCAGCGTGACGGGCAGGGACGTAAACGGTGTACAGCTGGCAGGCCTGTCCAACATGGTGGGCGGAAGCATGCGAGGCATACAGCTGGCAGGCATCACCAACATCAACGGAAACAATCTGACCGGGTTATCGGTCTCGGGACTGGTGGGCATCACCGGAAACCATGCACAAGGAATCACCCTTTCCGGACTGGCCAACATCAGTGGAGACCACAACCGCGGCATCTCCATAGGCGGCCTGCTAAACATCAGCGGAGAGAGAGCTTCGGGCATGCACCTTGCCGGAGTAGCCGACATTTCCGGCGAAAACTTCAAAGGCTTTTCCGGCACCGGGCTGCTGAGTGTCATCGGTAAAAGCCTAAACGGCTTGCAAATGTCCGGACTGGGCAACATCACGGCCGGGGACATGACCGGAGTTCAGATATCCGGCTTGGGCAATGTCACAGGCGGCACAGTCCGCGGAGTGCAAATCAGTGCTACCAATATGGCCATGCGCGCCAAGGGGCTTCAGATATGGCTGTTCAACTATTACAAGGAGAAGTTGGACGGATTCCAACTGGGG
>CAMWRY010000249.1 GCA_947176775.1 uncultured Bacteroides sp. | reverse complement strand
ATGAATCTCTCCCTTGTTTTTCCAGCCTGTAGCACGGAGAACAAATTCAAGATTGTCATACACCGTACGGTCGGTCAGCAATTGGAAATCCTGAAACACAATACCCAGTTTGCGGCGCAATTGCGGAATATGTTTACGCTTGATATGAAGCATGTCATATCCTAACACCTCAGCCTTGCCCGACACTACATCCAGTTCGCCATAGAAAGTCTTGAGCAGGCTCGTTTTTCCAGAACCCACTTTCCCTATCAAATACACGAACTCTCCTTTGTGAAGTTCCAAATTCACATTATTCAGCACGCACAACTCCTGCTGATGTATCTCTACATTCCTATATTTTATCAGCGCCTCGTCCACTTCATCCTTGGTTTTTGAATTTTATATCTGTTTTCAGTGCTTCTTCCATGTCGCACTATGACGTTCCTCCAACTCACGGGCAAGGTCTTCAATACGATATCCCTTGGAAGTGAGCAGCACAATCAGATGATACAGCAAATCGGCACCTTCATAAATCAGGCGTTCATCTGTACCATTACAAGCCTCAATGACTGTCTCCACAGCCTCCTCACCCACTTTCTGTGCCATCTTATTGACACCGGACTGAAAAAGGCTGGTGGTATAAGAACCTTCGGGCATCTCGTCATGACGTTTGCAAATGAAATCTTGCAGAAGCTTTAAAAACATCACAGGTTGTTCGTTCTTCTCGCCCCAACAGGTATCTGCGCCCGTATGGCAAACCGGCCCCACCGGATGCACCTGAACCAACAAAGTATCCCGGTCGCAATCTTCCTTCATAGATACTACATTCAAGAAGTTGCCACTCTCCTCGCCTTTCGTCCAAAGTCGGTTCTTGGTACGACTGAAGAAAGTCACCTTTCCGGTTTCCACCGTCTTGTCATAGGCTTCCTGATTCATAAAGCCGAGCATCAATACCTTGGCGGTATCTGCATCCTGTATAATTGCCGGAACAAGTCCGTTCATTTTGTCAAAGTCCAACATTATTCAATTTACGATTTAGCTATTTACGACTTTTACTCTATTATCTTCTCATCGCAATTCCTTGGGCACAAAGATACGATTTTAATTCGGGAATTCTGATTTCTCCGAAATGAAAAACACTGGCAGCCAAGGCAGCATCCGCTTTTCCTTGCAAAAAGACGTCACGAAAATGCTCTTTAGTACCTGCTCCCCCGGATGCTATAATAGGAATGGACAATCGGTCAGCAAGACTGGAGAGTGTCTCGTTGGCATAGCCGATCTTGACACCGTCATGGTTCATGCTGGTAAACAGCACCTCGCCTGCACCACGTTCCTGAGCCTCTTTGGTCCACTCAAACAACTCTTTATCCGTCTCCACACGTCCACCGTTCAAATAACACCACCACCCTTTCTCAGTCTGCTTGGCATCTACAGCCAACACACAAACCTGAGAACCGAAATGTTTCGCAATCTCATCTATCAACTCCGGTCGACGGATGGCAGAAGAATTAATGGAGATTTTATCGGCACCTGCATCCAGCAGCCTGTCTACATCACCCAGTTCATGAATGCCACCACCCACAGTAAAGGGAATGCTGATATTCGCGGCAATACGCTTCACCAATTCCGTGAAGGTCTTACGGCCTTCAAAACTGGCCGTAATGTCAAGAAATACCAGTTCATCGGCTCCCTGATCACTATAGGCACGTGCTAGTTCCACTGGGTCGCCTGCCTGACGGAGATTCACAAAATTGGTACCTTTCACAGTCTGCCCATCTTTAATATCAAGGCAAGGGATGATTCTTTTTGCTAGCACAACTATTTGATTTCTAAGTTACAAATTACAATTACCAAATTCCTATTCTCCATCATCCGGCCATAAAACCTTCCAACTCCTTGAGGGTGATACGACCTTCGTACAGAGCCTTACCGAAAATAACGGCAGGCACACCTGCGTTTTCCAAAACACGGATGTCGCCGGCACAACTTACCCCTCCACTGGCTATCAGATAGAGGCTGGAATGACGGTCCAATATCCCCTTATATAAAGCAACCGACGGTCCTTGCAGCATTCCGTCACAGCTGATGTCGGTGCAGATAACCTTACGGATGCCCTTCTCCACATAGTCTTCCAAGAACGGGAACAGTTCGCAACTGCTCTCATCCTTCCAACCATTAACAGCTATTTTATGTTCTTTCACATCAGCACCCAGAATAATCTTCTCGAAACCATACTTCTGAAGCCATCGGCAAAACAAGTCGGGATTTTTCACAGCAATGCTACCACCCGTAACCATCTGCGCACCACTCTCAAAAGCTACCACCAAATCTTCATCGCTTTTCACCCCACCTCCAAAATCTATCACAAGAGAGGTGCGTACAGCTATCTGCTCCAAGGTGCGATAATTGACCACGTGATGGGAAGCCGCACCGTCCAGGTCGACCACATGAAGCCTTCGAATGCCATGAGCCTCCAACTTCAGAGCTACCTCCACAGGATCCTCGTAGTACACCTTCTTACTATCATAATCGCCTTGGGAAAGGCGTACGCATTTTCCGTCAATAAGGTCAATGGCAGGAATTAATTCTATCATTTTATTTACGATTTGGCGATTTACAATCTATGATTAACATATACATTATCACAATTCATACGCGAGAACCTCCTTATAACTCCAAAAAGTTCCGAAGAATACATTCACCTACGCTTCCACTCTTTTCAGGATGGAACTGCGTAGCGTAGTAATTATCCTTACGCAAAGCGGCACTAAAGGGATGGATATAATTCGTCACAGCCGCCGTATAATCATTGACAGGCACATAAAAACTGTGCACGAAATAAACAAACTCCTCTTTAGTAAAACCTTTAAAGAGTCCGCTGTT
>CAMWRY010000248.1 GCA_947176775.1 uncultured Bacteroides sp. | reverse complement strand
GTCAAATACTGTTTTTTCGTCATACGCGACAGAAATGCCCGTAAGTTGTATTATGGGATTCATCATAAGGCTTTGTTATTTGGCAAGTGCTTTGGCTACATTGATCATTTCTGTCTGCCATTCATAACTTAACGGGTTGATGGGGACTACGGCGATTCCCAATTCGTCTGCTATCAGCCGGGCATTGCGTGTGTCAAACTCCTGTTGGACAAAGATCACTCGGGCATTGTCTCTCTTGCAGGTTTCTATCAGTTCTTTCAGGTGGGCAGGCGATGGCTCTTTGCCTCCTTCCTCGATACAGATTTGTTTTAGCCCGTAGTCTCGGGCAAAATAGCTGAGTGCAGGATGGTAGATAAGGAACGTACTGTCGGCTTGTTGCAGCATTTTCCGCACTTTGCAGTCTGTTTGTGCGATGACTTCTAGCATGCTGTCTCTCCGATGTTGGTAATAAGCCTCGTTCGGGCTGTCCAGTTCACACAGGGCGGCATAGATATTAGCTGTAATCACCGAAGCGTTGCGTGCGGAGTTCCATACATGCGGCTCTATTCCTCCTTCGTGATGATGGTCGCCATGGTCGTGTGCTGTTTCGTGTATGAAATCTATTCCTTCCGACGTGTCGAACACTTTCAAATGGGGAGCGTGTGTAATCAGTTTATTCATCCAAGCTTGCTCAAAACCGATATGGCCGATGCGCAGGTAGGCAATGCTTTTGTCCAGACCGACTAGTTGCTGAGGGGTAGGGTCGTAAGTTTCAGGACTGCTTCCTTTAGGAACCATGCTGATCACTTTGAATTTATCTCCTGCTATGGCTTCGGCAAAATAGCGTAATGGTTCCAAAGTGACAGTCAGTGTCGGTTCTTCGGAAACTTGCCGCTGCGTGTCGCAAGCGGTAAGTAGGTGTATTGCAAACAGAATGAGGCTGACACATGTCAAGCTTCTACAGTAACAAAGTATGGGGATTGTATGGTAGTGTTTTCCCATTGTGCGTCATTTTTTTATTGGTGTTGTCAGGCAAAGTTAGGGGTAATTCTTCAGAATCGCAATTATTTGACGAAATAAAAGCGTTCTGCAGTTCCTCGTTTAGGCTGTAAAAACACCTGTATGTGTAAACAGGGGGCTATGGAATTTTCTTTTCCTCAAAATGCTTTTTTGGTTGCCCGCAATATCTCTCGTTTTCCTCCCGGAGGGCCTGGAAGGCGTTCTACGGTGAATCCGGCCGCCTGCAACATCCTTCTCACTATGCCTTTGGCACAATAAGTGGTCAGGATGCCTTCTTTGTTCAATACCTTGTATAGGGCATTGAAAAGAGATTGCTTCCACATTTCGGGTTGTTTTTCGGGAGCGAAGGCATCAAAATAGATGATGTCGTATCGGGAGTTGGTGACATAGCTGTCGTCTGTTGACTGAAAAAGTTGGGTGAAATCTCCTTCTATTTTGTGTAAAGTAAACCAAGGAGACAGACGGTTTTCCATTTCCCACGGTGTGCGGTGGATGGCATAATACTCTTTTTCGTGCTGTCTGCCGATAAGGTGAGGATAATCCAGCAATCTTAGAGGCTCTTCGGTTAACGGATAGCGTTCGATGGCGGTGTAATGTACTTTTCGTTGGGATTCTTCTGCCGAGAGCAGGGTCAGAAAGGCATTCAGTCCGGTTCCCAGTCCAATTTCCAGTATATGGGGTTCAGTCACAGAAGAATACTTCAGTCCCATATTGATAAAGATATGCTGCGATTCTGTCAGGGCTCCTTTCACCGAATGATAGTGCTCGTCCAGTTCGGGCACATAGAGCGTGTAACTTCCGTCTGCTGTACGTTCCAGTTTCATAATATTCAATGTATTAAAGCGGTTGCCTCCAATACACCCCATACCAATAAAGCGTAGCGGAGTATTTTTCCGGTGGTCATGGCAAGGACGACAATCCATATATTAGCGCGCATCATGCCCAATACAATGGATATGGCGCTCCCCAAAATGGGGATGAATGCAAAAAAGGCCATCCAGGCTCCTCGTCCGTGGACAAAACGTTCCGCACGGTCCATCTTTTCCTTTTTTACATGAAAATATTTCTCTATCCATTCCATATTGCCCAAATGCCCCATCCAATAGCATGTCATGCCTCCGGCAACATTGCCGGCAGTAGCGGCAGCTATACTGATCACAGGATCTAGTCCTAATGGGCCTACACAGGCTGCCAACACGGCTTCCGAGCTGAACGGGAGAACACTTCCGGCTATGAAGGAGCCTAAAAACAGCCCCCAGTATCCCCAGTCAATCAGGAATTGAAGAATTGCATCCATAGATTGTATGTTGTTAGAATGATTAAGATAACAAATGTAATGATGAAAAAGATGCCGGTAAAGCGGTTGTGAGTTAAACTAAATAAATGTCCTGTTAAAATAGATCCTGCAATGATCTGCATCTGTAACAAAGTATTAAAATGCTGGGGTTGCAGAATACCCAGAATGTAGATCCAGACTTCAATACTGATTAGAAAAAACAGAAACAGGCGTGTGCGTACCTTATCCAAATAAGACGTTTGAAGATAATGTATGCTACTGACCAAAGATATCAAAGTAATCATTCCGAAGGACAAGATCTCGCTGGGGCCCAAAGCCTGATAGCTGATCGGTTGGAAGTGGACTATTTCCTGTAACAGTTCCCTAAAAAACTCCATCTTGTCATAGCAGAATGCATAGCCGAAACAGAACCAATAAGGTACACTTAGCCCGATAAGGCTGGCAAAGAAGCTTTTAAGTGACAAAGATCTGAAGTTAATCATGCCCATATAAAGCAAAGGGGTGAAGTAAATCAACTGAGGGAACAGCAAACTTCCCAGGCCGATGAAAAGAAAAGCGTGAAACACACTTTCTTCAGGGT
>CAMWRY010000247.1 GCA_947176775.1 uncultured Bacteroides sp. | reverse complement strand
CAGTTCCGGTGAGGAAGGGGTTTTCGTGGTCCTGATAGATGCGCTTTCGTTGGGCAAAGCCGGGTCGGGTGGTCGGCTCCCAGCGTGCCTTCCGGCTTTTTACCTCCAGGTAGAAAGAGTTCTCTCCGGCAGGATGGCCGTCATTGTCCACGATGACCTCCTGCTTTTGCGTATCCCTTTCGCGAGGGGTGAACACGCAGGCGCCTGCATTCTCCAGCATGGGCAGGAGGTAGGGCAGGACGAAGGATTGGGTAAATTGGTCTTCCGTGGTGCAGAACAGCCTGGGACGTTGCCATCCCCATTGCTCTTTGCGGTTGATGTAATAGTTTCCGTGGCTTTGCCAGAGGGCGATGTGCCTTCCTTGCAGTCCGTGCGTGACTTCGTAGGGACGTGAAGCACGGGTCACCCATGGCGCTCCCTTGTAGTCCAGATTGCCAAACAGCCTTGCCTTGTCCTTTTTCCCTTTCCGGTAGAGGTTGGGGATGAGTTCTTCGATACTTTTTCCGTTGGCCAAGAGGGTGAGGCTGAAATAGTTCACCGGTCCCGGTAGGATTTGCTTCAGGTGGCGGTAGATGGCCTCAACGTTTTCGGGCCGTAGCGGCTGGTAGGCAAAGCGTTCGTTGGCATAGACCAGCAACCTCTTTTTCCGGAAGTCTATGCGGAAACTGTCCAGCTTGCAGGTGCCGATGTCCACCGCCCGGGTGGTGTACTCCTTGAAGAATCTTTGCAAGCGTTCTTCTACATTCTGTTCGATATCTTGTGCCGGAAGAAGGATTCCGTACAAGAGCCATAGGCTCGTTAGGATTAGTTTTCTCATATCAATGAAGCTTTGACTTTTCCCATGTCTGTTTAGTCAGACAATGGCGCGTACAAAAATACATAAAAGGCGGCTTCTTTGTTTGGTGTGTCGGCTCTCTTTTTGGATATATTACATTTTAGGCGTGTGACACGTGTTATTTCCGTAGTATCTCCGTAGTATCTCCGGATGATCTCCGTAGTATCTCCGTACCCGCTCCGTACCCGCTCCGTACCATCTCCGGATCATCTCCGGATTATCTCCGGATACAGGGATCCGGAGATGACACAGTTCGGGTACGGTTCAGGTACGAACTTGACTATGGACAAGTAGGCTGTCAGGGCGGAAAAATGTATAATTTTGCTGACAAATTTTGAATTTAGATCGGATTAAGGATTATACGTTCTCTTTCGTGATATTTTCGCTGTAGAGGAGGAACAGCCTGATACATAAACTGAGCGGATAATGTGGATTTCAAAAGAGAATCCGCATCATCCGCTCAATTTTATGTATCTAAAAGAAGATAAGTCGCCTGGACTTAACTCTTTTCTGCTCTCTTATAGAGGAATATACTCCACGAATGCCTCCATCGCCTCGTAGGAAGCAAGTCCGAGTTTGTCATACAAGGCTGCTGTACCTCGGTTGCGGTCTTCGCTGCGCTGCCAGAACAAGCGTTCGTCATTGCCCAGGAACGGGGCGCTTTCCATCTGCGACTGGTGCTTCAGGATGGAGTTACGCTTGGCACGAAGTTCCTCCGGACTGATGGGTACAGCCATTTCGATGTTCTCGATTTCCCATTCCGCCCATGCACCACGGTACATCCAGATGCGGCACTCCTTCAGCCATTCGGCACCCTCTTCCTTCTCCAGGTCGATGGCGGCGAAGACGGCATCCGTACAGACGCGGTGCGTGCCGTGAGGATCGGCCAAGTCGCCGGCAACGAAGATTTGGTGAGGCTTCACCTCGCGCAACAGGTTGCGTACAATCTCTACATCGGCTTCGCTGATGGGATTCTTCTGTATCTTGCCGGTTTCATAGAATGGCAAAACGAGGAAATGGCAATGGTCCAGCGGAATGTTATTGTAAGTACATGCGGTGCGTGCTTCGCCTCGGCGAATCAGTCCTTTGATGGTCAGGATGTCGCGTGTATCCATATCGCCATCTTTCTTCTCCTTCAGGAACTTGCGGATTTCAGCGTATTTCTCGTTGATGACCTGGTCTTCGCTGTTGTTGAAGAGCTGGTTGAATCCGTTGATGAAGTGTAGGAAGCGGATGACCTCCTCATCGCCTACGGCAATGTTGCCGGAGGTCTCGTAAGCTACATGCACATCGTGTTTCTGCTCTACCAGGCGACGGATGGTTCCTCCCATGGAGATAACATCGTCGTCCGGATGCGGAGAGAAGACAACCACGCGTTTCGGATAGGGTTTGGCACGTTCGGGACGATAAGTGTCGTCGGCGTTCGGCTTGCCGCCCGGCCATCCGGTGATGGTGTGTTGGAGTTCGTTGAAAACTTTGATGTTTACGTTATATGCCGAGCCGTAGAGGGCGAGGAGTTCGCCAAGACCCCATTCGTTATAGTCTTTGTCGGTGAGTTTGAGAATGGGTTTGCCTGTCATGTTGCACAGCCACACAATAGCGCGGCGAATGAGTTTGTCGTTCCATTCGCACGATGTCACTTTCCAGGGCTGGCTGATGCGGGTGAGGTCTTCTGCGCCGCCGAGGTCGGTAACCACTTTAACATGGGGATGACCTTGCAGGAAAGACGCGGGAGTTGCGGCCGAGGGAGTGTCTTCGACGGTATGTTTGATAACGGCTGCCGAGTTTTCGCCCCAAGCCATTGTGAGCACGCGGTGTGCGCTTGCAATGTTTGCCAGGCCGAGTGTTATTGCGGTGGTGGGCACTTCGTCGCAGTTATAGTCTTTGCCCACGCGGTGACGGCTTTCGTTGCCCAGAAGCACCAGGCGGCAGTAGCTCGACGCCGGTGTGCCGGGTTCGTTTAATTCGATGCAACCGTTGGGGCATATTTCGAACAGAGCCACATCGATGCCGCCCTCATCGGCAATTTGCTGTTCGTATGCC
>CAMWRY010000246.1 GCA_947176775.1 uncultured Bacteroides sp. | reverse complement strand
GGGGGGAGTGTGTGGTTACTCCGGTTTATAAATTATATCCATCTATATGTTTTTTCTATAATCAGCCAAGTTCCATGATTGCCCCTTGTTTACCTATCTCTATTCCCTCCCTGCGGGGGAGGGGTTAGGGGAGAGGCTATCGGAACGAGTCCGTCAGCAGCTTAATCTCTATCATCGGCGAGATGCGTTCGTACAAGATGTTGTAGACCGCATCCACGATGGGCATGTTGACGTGGTAGTGCTTGTTGATTTCCTTGATGCACTTGGTGCCGTAGTACCCCTCGGCTATCATCTCCATCTCTATCTGGGCACTTTTCACGGAGTAGCCTTTTCCAATCATGGTGCCGAACGTGCGGTTGCGGCTGAAGTTGGAATAGCTTGTCACCAGCAGGTCGCCCAGGTAAACAGATTCGTCGACGTTTCTGTTCAGTGGGTGGACGGTTTGCAGGAAACGGTTCATCTCCTGTACGGCGTTGGACATCAGTACGGCCTGGAAGTTGTCGCCATATTTCAGGCCGCTGCAGATGCCGGCAGCGATGGCATATACGTTTTTCAGCACCGAACTGTATTCGATGCCTGCCACGTCGTTGCTGACGGAGGTCTTGATGTACGAACTGGCCAGCCGATGTGCCACAGTGTATGCTTTGTCGGTGTCGGGACAGGCGATGGTGAGGTAGGAGAGCCGTTCCAGCGCCACTTCCTCCGCATGGCAGGGACCTGCCAGGACGGCGATGTTTTCGGCCGGTACGCCATACTCTTTGGTAAAGTACTCCGAGACAATCATGTTGTCGTCGGGCACGATGCCCTTGATGGCGGTGATGATGAATTTATCCTTTATTTTGGTTTTCAGCTTCTTCAGGTGAGCCTTCAGATAGGGAGAGGGAGTAACGAAAATAAGCGTATCAGACTCTTTCACGACATCGTTGATGTTGGAGCTGAAGTTGATGCGTTTAGTATCGAACTTGACAGCTGTCAGATAGGCCGGATTGTGTCCCAGTCGTTTGAAATCGGTTATGCGGTCGTCGCGTCGCATGTACCAATTTATCGACTCCGCTTGCCCCAGCACCATTTTTGCAATGGCCGTGGCCCAGCTTCCTCCGCCCATGATGGCTATCTTACCGGGTAATTTCATATCGAAATTAATTAAAAATTAAAAATTAAAAGAGGGGGAAAGGAGCACTTTCACCCTCCTCTTATCTTTAATCTTGCTTCTTTAATTCTTTAATTCTCAATTTTTAATTCTCTCAATCCAACCGGCCACGTCGTTCACGGTCGGGTTTGCCAGTCCCAATTTGTATTTCTTGTTGATGCCGCAGATGTCCATGTGGAGCTTTTGTGGGTTCACGTCTTTCATGTCGCTCACCAGGTTGTAGCCGGCTTTCTGGACGAGGGCCACCCACTCTTCGGGGATGCCCAGTTCCGTGTATCGGGCCGGTGCGTCTTTGGGTGTCACCTTTTCGGGGCGCATCTGGGGGAAGAAGAGCACTTCCTGGATGAAGGATTCGCCCGTCATCAGCATGGTCAGGCGGTCGATGCCGATGCCGATGCCCGAGGTGGGCGGCATGCCGTACTGCAGGGCTTTGAGGAAGTCCTGGTCGATGAACATGGCTTCGTCGTCGCCCTTTTCGCTCAGTCGGAGCTGCTCTTTGAAGCGTTCTTCCTGGTCTATCGGGTCGTTCAGCTCGCTGTAGGCGTTTGCCAGCTCCTTGCCGTTCACCATCAGCTCGAAGCGTTCGGTCAGTCCCGGCTTGCTGCGGTGCATTTTGGTCAGCGGACTCATCTCTACGGGGTAGTCGGTGATGAACGTCGGTTGTATGTAGGTGCCTTCGCAGAATTCGCCGAAGATTTCGTCAATCAGCTTGCCCTTGCCCATGGTGTCGTCTATCTCCATCTTCAGCTCCTTGCATATCTGGCGTATTTCGTCTTCGCTCTTGCCGTCGAGGTCGTATCCCGTCTTCTCCTTGATGGCTTCCAGGATGGGCAGTCGGCGGTAGGGAGCCTTGAAGCTGATGGTCTTTCCGTCTATCCGGGTCTCGGTGCAGCCGTTCACGGCGATGCAGATGCGTTCCAGCAGTTTTTCGGTGAAGTCCATCATCCAGTTGTAATCCTTGTATTGCACGTATAGCTCCATGCAGGTGAATTCCGGGTTGTGGTTCTTGTCCATACCCTCGTTGCGGAAGTTCTTACCTATTTCATATACGCCTTCAAAGCCTCCTACGATGAGTCGTTTCAGGTAAAGCTCGGTGGCGATGCGCAGGTAGAGGTCCATATCCAGCGAGTTGTGGTGGGTGATGAAGGGGCGTGCGCTTGCTCCGCCGGGGATGGATTGCAGGATGGGTGTCTCTACTTCCGTGTATCCGGCTTCGTCGAGTGCGGCGCGCATGGTCTTGATGACGGTGGCGCGCTTCAGGAATTTCTCCTTCACGCCGTCGTTCACGATAAGGTCCACATAGCGCTGGCGGTAGCGCAGCTCGGGGTCTTCGAACGAGTCGTAGGCCACGCCGTCTTTGTACTTCACGATGGGCAGGGGCTTGATGCTCTTGGCCAGTACGGTGAGCTTCTTGGCGTGGATGCTGATTTCGCCCATCTGGGTGCGGAACACGAAGCCTTCGATGCCGATGAAGTCGCCCAAGTCGAGCAAACGTTTGAACACGGTGTTGTACATCTCCTTGTCTTCGTCGGGGCAGATGTCGTCACGGGTGATGTACACCTGGATGCGTCCTTTGGAGTCCTGCAATTCGATGAAGGATGCTTTTCCCATGATGCGTCGGCTCATGATGCGTCCGGCTACGGAGACTTGGCGAGGCTCTGCATCGTCCTTGAATTCGGTTTTGATATCGGTAGAGAAAGCATTGGTTACATACTCTGCTGCGGGATAGGGTTCG
>CAMWRY010000245.1 GCA_947176775.1 uncultured Bacteroides sp. | reverse complement strand
ACACTACACCATGCACGTGAGCAACTGGGGAGGCATCTTCACCCGTATCCTGACTTTCCTCGCCGCGTTACTCGGAGCTACGCTTCCGCTGACGGGCTACTACCTGTGGGCGAAGAGGCTGATGAACGAGTCTGCACGCAAAGGCGGCAGGAGGTAAGGCTGAAGCAGACAAGAAAAAAGGAGAGTAAGCCGGAAGTACCTGATGGCACGCGGCTTACTCTCCTTTTTTTCTATCCCTTTGCGGCTGTGGCAGCTACTCCTTTTTCAGCAAGAACTCGTCGATGGCCTTTTTGTAAGTAGCCTTGTCGGCAGCTCCCCGGAAGAGTTGAGGCTCTCCGTTCATGGGGATGAACACGAAAAGAGGGATGCTGCTGGCTTTGAACAGTGCGGCCAGCTCCTTCTCCTTGTCTACATTGACTTTGTAGATGACTATCTGGTTGGCATACTCCTTGGCCAGCTCCTTCATGATGGGCGCTACCATGCGGCAGGGGCCGCACCAGTCGGCATAGAGGTCGATGATGGCCGGCTTGCTGCCCTTGTACTTCCATTCCGGGGACTTCTCGTAGTCGAATACGTCGTTGACGAACAGGGCCTTGTCCATTACGATGACCTCGCCGCTTGTCTGGGCAAAGGTGAGCATGCTTGCAAAGAGCAATGCAGTGACGGTTAAAATCTTTTTCATTGCGATGTTTTCTTATGAATTCTGTTCAATAACGGTTTGCAGGTCCTTCCCACTGATGACACCGGAATGGCGCCATACGGCTTCGCCCTTCTTGAAGAGGATGAAGGTGGGCACAGCCTGTATGTGATAGCGTGCGGCCAACTCTTCGCGCTGGTCCACGTCTATCTTGACAATATGCGCGGCATCGCCTATCTTGTCCTTGACCTCTTCCAGTACCGAGTGCATGGCTTTGCAGGGACCGCACCAAGTGGCAAAAAAATCTACCAATACCGGTTTCTCTGATTGTATCAATTCTCCAAACTTTTCCATAATTTGTTCCTTTTTAAATGGTTTGTAATCGTTATTTCAAGTTTCGCAGCCCGTTTATGCAAGACTTGCAAAACTTGAATTACTAACAAAGCAGGAACACAATTTGTTCGCTCAACCCTAATGTGCCAATGCGATAATGTGCCGATCTGATTCATGTACTCGTATGCGAATGTGTTGCGCTCTATTTATGGCATACTATTATGTCGTAGTAGATTGCCATCTGACTGCATCATCACATTAATCGCGTCGTCACGCCACCACATCGTCACACCAGCACATTGTCACACCACCACGTCATCACCCTACTTTATCGTCATCTCCTTAATCAGATGCGATGCGCCTGCAAACTTATCTATTATAAATAAGGTGTAGCGGATGTCCACGCAGGCAGCTCGTTGCGAGGAGGGACGGAAGGCGATGTCACCCGTCAGACCCTCGTAGTTGCGGTCGAAGCCGGTGCCTATCAGTTCGCCTTTGGCATTGAACACGGGACTGCCGGAGTTGCCGCCCGTGTTGTCCGTGTTCACAATGAAGCAGACGGGCATTTCGCCATTGGGCATGGCATAGCGACCGAAGTCCTTGGCTTCGTACAGCTGCTTCAGTCTGGCAGGTACCACAAATTCCCAGTTGTCGGGGTCCTCCTTCTCCATGGCGCCCTTCAGGGTGGTGTAGTAGTTGTACTCCACGCCGTCGGACGGGGCGTAGGGCAGCACCTTGCCGTAGGTCAGTCGCAGGGTAGAGTTGGCATCCGGGTAGATGGGCTGGCCGTTGGCAAGCTTCATGTCCATCATGCCCTTCACCCATACCTTGTGCGAGGCGTCATAGTTCTTGTTGGCATCCATCATGGCGATGGCCGTCTGTAGCAAACCGTCGGTGATGGAGTACTTGAAGAGCACCATCCAGTCGTTGCTGATTTTATACAGGCTGGGCTTGCGGATGAAGCGGTCGAAGTTCTCCTTGCTGCCGAAAATGGAGTGCCGGAAGCAGGCGTCGATGAAGGCGTCGCTGTCTCCCTTAAAGCGCTTGTCGATAATCTGGAAGATGCCGATGCGCTGCTCCGAGGGGATGTATTGCATGTAGGTGCGCAGCATCTCCTTGCCCACGATGCGCTCTACTTCGGGGAAGGGGACGGAGGTAAAGTAGCGGTCGGCCAGTGTCTGCAGGCTGTCGGCGGCGGCTTGAATGCGTGCCTTGTCCTTGCTCTTCAGGGCTTCGACCAGTCCGGTGGTGCTGGGTATACGCATGAAGTCGAGTGCCGTCACCAGGGCTTCCTGGATGGCTTGCTGGTGGTAGAGGGCCGGACGGCGCTGTTTCACGATGTCGCGTATGCCGTCGAAGGCCTGCTGGTAGCCGGGGTCGCCCAGCGCGCGTCCGCGTGCCAGGAGGGCTTCCTGCTGGGCACGTTTGGTGTCGAGCACTTTGAGGCGCACGAGGCCCTCGTTCATGCCGATGGCGTTCTTCCAGTAGTTGGCCGACGAGGCATACTTGCTGGCGTAGTGTATGCGCACGGCGTTGTCCTTCAGCATCTCCTTCATCAGGGCCTTCTGACGAGCGTCGCGCACGTGGTGGCGCATGAAGTTGGTGGTCTGCATGCGCTCTTCCACTTCGTCGGAAATCATGTAGCGCCAGTTGCGTCCGGGGAATCCCATGATGAAGGTGAAGTCTCCTTCGCGATAACCATCGAGGCTGATGGTGAGGTGTTTCTTCACTTTCAGGGGGATGTTGTCTTTGCTGTATTCGGCAGGCTTCCCGTCCTTGTCGGCATAGATGCGGAAGATGGAGAAATCGCCCGTGTGGCGCGGCCACATCCAGTTGTCGGTGTCGGCACCGAACTTGCCGATGGAGGAGGGTGGCGCGCCCACCATGCGGATGTCGCTATAGGTGGTCTTGACGAAGAGG
>CAMWRY010000244.1 GCA_947176775.1 uncultured Bacteroides sp. | reverse complement strand
TTCCCGGTTCTCTTCATTCCCCTTGTCGGAAAGCAAAATGACGGACAATGCCGAAATGCCTGTGAGCATCGGCACAAGCGGAACTAATTTTGCCTGCCCGATAAACAGAGGGGCAAGGAGCGCGGAACAGCCCGTTGCAACAGCACCGAACACCACCCACCGGGCGCGTAGCTTCAATATCTTGATGAGCGACCCACACAGCAGAAGCGATAAAGCCCCCGTTATGTACCATTTATAGCTGAAAACGGCTTGCCACACTCTCGCATCGGAGGTGTCGGGCGCACCCCAATTCGCAAACACAAGAATCAGCACCAGCATAAAGAAATGGAACGATGTCTGCCATATCGGACGCTTTTCGGGCGGAGGGACGATATTCATCTGTTCCTCTTTCTTCGTTTGCTCTTCCTTACGGAAAATGAACGACATCGACAAGCCGATAATGACGGAGAACAACACCGCTCCGATAATTCGTGCCATACCCATTTCAAAGCCTAAAATCCGTGCTGTCAGGATGATAGACAGCACGCTGATTGCCGGACCGGAATAGAGAAATGCGATGGCTGGTCCTAATCCTGCTCCTCGTTTGTAGATGCTGGTGAAGAGCGGCAGAATCGTGCAGGAACACACGGCAAGAATCCCACCCGAAACGGCAGCCACCGTGTAGGAGAGGCATTTCCTGGCATTCGCTCCGAAGTACCTCAGCACAGAGCTCTGGCTGACAAATACGGCAATGACCCCTGCAATGAAAAAGGCCGGCAACAGGCACAATACCACATGCTCCTGCGCATACCATTTCGCAAGGTCGAGGGTAGCGCTGACGGCTGTCATAAACCGTTCGCTTTCTGTTGGCAGGAAGAATGCCGCCGTAAAGACGGCAACCGTCCAAAGAAGGATTTTCAACTCTTTTTTCGTATCCATTGCCGCCTCTTAAATGTCAAGCACTTTTCGTATCTCACTTTCCGACGGGACGTGTCCCTTTATTTTCACTGCTCCGTCCACTATGACAGCAGGGGTTGCCATTACACCGGAATTGATAATCTCCACAATATCCTCCACTTTCGTAAGCCTCACTTCCAGGTGGTTTTCGTTGATTACCTTTTCGATAGCCTGATAGGTTGCCTTGCATTTGGCGCAACCTGTTCCCAAAACTTTGATTTCCATATTATTACTTTTTATTGATTAATACATCATTACACAATAATATACCCCGATAGCCATAAATACGTCTCCTACTATCCGGTTCAGCCATTTCTGCACCGTCTGCATCTTGCCGTAAAAACTGCCGATGTGTTGTACGCTGAATGCCAGTATCCAGGCGACTGTCAGGACTGGCAACGCGGTAGCCACGGCAAAGAGTACAGGCAGCAGATAGCCTGCGGTAGTGGTGGCGGACATGGGTATCAACATTCCGAAATAAAACACGCCGCTCGTGGGGCAGAATGCCATGGCAAACAGCATCCCGAGCAGGAGTGCTCCCCAACCGCCTTTGCGTGCCAAACCTTCACCGTTGCCACTGAAGCCGAACGAAGGAAGTTTGAGCTTATTGCCAAACAGCATGAACATTCCGATGAGCACCAACGCAGGTCCCAAAATAAGTTCCCCATATTTTCCGATGAACTTCTGGATGCCGAACAGGCTTGTGCCCTCTCTCAATATCAAAATCAATACGATTCCCAATGCCGTATAGGCGATGTTTCCTTTCCGTCTTTCCATTGGCAGATGAAGAGAGCCGACCAGGTGACTTCGTACTTTTCGGCAATCTTCTCGTTCTTTGCCCGTGACAGGTCGATGGTCTTGAAGACAATCGTTCCGTTTCTTAATTCATCAGCTAGTTGCGTTTCGATGGCTTCTTTGGTATTCTTTTCTATCGCCATGCAGGTGGCGCAACGTTGCTTTCCGTGAAAATAGAGGATTTCTACCCGGTCTTTTGTCGTTTGTTGCTGCGTCTATTCCGCGTTGGCTGTCTCCTTCTTTGGGTGGACATTGCCGCTGCAAGCAGTCAGTCCGAAGCAGAGGACTAATCCCCCAATCCATTTGTTCAAACTTCTTTTCATACGACTTTTTTTATCTGGTCGTTAAACTTTTATTGTTTGTATTTCGTAAGATTACGAACATATAGGCTAAAAAAATTGTTGCTATTCGTAACAACTTTCTTTTTTGCACGCGCATTGCCCGAAGAACTCGTTGAAAAGCATGGAGGCTATTTTCCAGTTCTCCCGGTTGATGCAGTATTTCACTTTCGGTGTTTCTATCTCTCCCTGTATCAGCCCGGCATCTTTCAGCTCTTTCAGATGTTGGGACACGGTGGCTTTGGCGATGGGGAGGACTTCGTGGATGTCTCCGAAGAAGCAGTTGTCTTGCTTTATCAGAAATTCCATAATCGCCACTCTTGCCGGATGTCCCAGAGCTTTGGCAAAGCGAGCAAGCTGCTCCTGCTTCGTGGTATATTCCTTGTTGTTCATGTTGGTTCTTCTCCTTATTTTTTGTTTGATGTTCGCAAAACTACGAACAGGTTTCGTGTTATCAAGAAGAAGCCTCCTTCTTTTGAGATTTTTTAACGCCATCCATGCTTTCGTAATTGCTTAGTTGCGCTTACCTGATTGGATTTCAATAGCTTGTAGGGATGTATTCTGGTGCAGGTGGAAGTGGGTTTAAAATAAGCAGCTAATCCTCTGACTTTAATTCCCCTTTTTAAGGTTGTTAACCCCATTAAGCGCTGTTTTTAATTCGTTAGATAGCCGTTTCCCTTTCGTTAGACAGCTGTTGTCTATTCGTTAGACGGTTGTTTCCCTTTCGTTAGACAGCTGTCTAACGAATAAAATACGCCGTTTCTGTACATATTCCTGTGCATCAGGGTGTATAAAAACGCCTGATTGATGTGTTAATGGACAGC
>CAMWRY010000243.1 GCA_947176775.1 uncultured Bacteroides sp. | reverse complement strand
GCATAACAACCAATCAATAAAAGCCTTATTTTTGCCGGAGAAATTAGTACTAATAATTTAAATCTTAGAAAAATGGCTTACGTAATTAGTGACGATTGTATTGCTTGCGGTACTTGCATCGACGAGTGTCCGGTAGGCGCTATCTCTGAAGGCGATAAATATTCTATCGATCCTGAAGCTTGTACTGAATGTGGTACTTGCGCAGATGTTTGTCCTTCTGAAGCAATTCATCCGGGAGAATAATACAATCCCAGTAAACAAAATCGGAAGCGTGGGCAGGTAACTGCCTGCGCTTTTTTCATACCCAGACAATAAACAAAAACGTGGCAGATAAAACTCAAGATTTTATCTGCCACGCCTATCTGCCGAACGCTACAATCCACTCATCAACAAGCAGAAGACCACATCTGCGTGATAGCGTGACAGATAATTTTCATTTTTACTCTATGGTAAAGAACGGTAATCAGCTTAATTCTGCCAATGCTTCCTTTATTCTGCGGATAGCTTCGACTATATTTTCATCACTGGTAGCATAACTCATGCGGATGCACTCGGGAGCACCGAAAGAAGCACCACCCACACAAGCTACGTGAGCTACCTCCAACAGGTACATGGCCAAATCATCCGAATTGTTGATTCTGCGCTCACCGGCAGACTTCCCAAAGAACGAGTCACACTTCGGGAACAGGTAGAAAGCACCTTCCGGCACATTCACCTCAAATCCCGGAACCTCCTTGGCCAATCGCACAATCAGGTCACGACGACGCTCAAAAGCCTTACGCATCTCCTCCACCGGAGCCTGTGTACCCGTATAGGCAACCTCGGCAGCCTTCTGAGACACAGAACAAGGGCCGGAAGTGTACTGCCCCTGCAATTTGTTGCAAGCCTTCACAATCCATTCCGGACCGGCAATGAAACCGATACGCCAGCCTGTCATCGCGTATGCTTTGGAAACACCGTTCACAATGACTGTACGCTCTTTCATCTCGGGGAACTGTGCAATGCTCTGGTGCTTTCCGATGTAGTTGATATGCTCGTAAATCTCATCGGCAATCACTACTACCTGCGGATGCTTTGCCAGCACGGCAACCAGTCCGGCCAACTCTTCCTTGCTGTAGACCGAACCTGTAGGATTGGAGGGAGAGCAAAGAATCAGCGCCTTGGTCTTCGGAGTGATAGCGGCCTCCAACTGTGCAGGCGTTATCTTGAAATCCTGTTCGATACCGGCAGGTACGATAACCGGCGTGCCTTCGGCCAGCTTCACCATTTCCGGATAGCTGACCCAATAGGGAGCAGGCACAATGACTTCATCTCCCGGATTGACCAATACCAGAATGGCATTGCAGACCGACTGCTTGGCACCATTGGCACATGAAATCTGTGCAGCGGTATATTCCAGACCGTTTTCCTTCTTCAACTTCTCTACAATGGCATTGCGCAAGGCAGGATAGCCCGGTACCGGAGAGTAACGGGAAAAGTTATCGTCTATCGCCTTTTTCGCAGCCTCTTTAATGTGATCGGGAGTATTGAAGTCCGGTTCTCCCACACTCAAGTTTATTACATCTACGCCTTGAGCCTTCAGCTCTGCGCTCTTTTGAGACATAGCCAATGTCGCAGAAGGCGACAAGCTGTTCAAACGATCTGATAATTGGTTCATTTTATTCTGATTTAATGATTGTTGTACGATTCTTTATTATTGAAAGGCTATTTATTGAAACTCAGCGTATGCCCCATGCGTTCCTTCTTGGTACGGAGGTAACGCTCGTTGTAGGGATTCGGAGTCGTCTCAATAGACACATTCTCAGTTATTTCCAGGCCATAAGCCTCCAAGCCCACACGCTTCACCGGATTATTGGTTATCAGCCTCATCTTGTGTACCCCTATTTCACGAAGAATCTGAGCGCCTACACCATAGTCGCGTTCGTCGGCCAAATGTCCCAGGCAAATGTTGGCATCCACAGTGTCCAGCCCGTCCTCCTGCAACTTATATGCCTTCATCTTCTCCATCAGGCCGATGCCACGTCCCTCCTGATTCAGATACACGACCACTCCCTTACCGGCCGCCTCTATCATCTCCATGGCTTTGTGCAGTTGCTCACCGCAGTCACAACGCATGGAACCAAAAATATCGCCTGTAGCACAAGAAGAGTGCACACGTACCAGAATCGGTTCATCCGGTTCCCAAGTACCCTTGAACAGCACCACGTGCTCCAGCCCGTTCGATTTCTGACGGAAAGGAATCAAGCGGAAATGGCCATGGTCCGTAGGCATATCCACTTCCACTCCCCTTTCCACGATGGATTCCTGCTTCAGGCGATAGGCTATCAGGTCACGGATGGAAATCAGCTTCAAGCCATATTCATCCGCCATCCGGCGTAGCTCGGGCAGACGGGCCATGGTTCCGTCGTCGCTCATTATCTCCATCAGGGCACCTGCCGGATAAAACCCGGCCAGACGAGCCATGTCGACAGTCGCCTCCGTATGTCCGGCACGGCGCAACACGCCTTTTTCCTGAGCATACAGCGGATTGATGTGCCCCGGACGCCCGAAGGTCTCCGGAGTGGAAGCCGGGTCAGCCAATGCCCGGATAGTGGCGGCACGATCGGAGGCAGAGACACCGGTGCTGCAACCTTCCAGCTTATCAATGGTCACCGTGAAAGGAGTACCCAGTACGGAAGTGTTGTCCGTCACCTGATGCGGCAGGTCCAGCTCCTTGCAACGCGAAACGGTAATCGGCGCGCAAAGAACACCTCGTGCATGCTTCAACATGAAGTTTACTTTCTCCGGAGTGATCTTTTCGGCTGCGATTATCAGGTCGCCCTCATTCTCGCGATCCTCATCATCCACTACAATCACAAAGTTACCGGCTTTGAAGTCTTCAATGGCCTCTTCTATCG
>CAMWRY010000242.1 GCA_947176775.1 uncultured Bacteroides sp. | reverse complement strand
CCGGGGAGGAGGGGTGCCCGAAGGGTGGGGTGGTAGGGTTCATAAAGTATTGAAAGATGAAACTTTACTTTCCTGTATATTTCGCTACCACCTCCTCCTTCGGGTACTTCTCCTCCCCGGAGGAGGAGAATTGAGTTACTCAGGTAAATCATGGTAGTAACTCAATCATTAGTATAAAATAAGAATAAAATGAAACGAATTTATCTGCTATTCATTGCCTGCTCCCTATGCGGCAGCACGCTTCTTGCACAAGAGAACAATGGCACCGCCACTGCCACTACCCCCCGTACCCTCAGTGCCGACAGCCTTATCACCACTGATGCCCGTCTGGACAGCCTCTATCACACCTTGCCCGAAGTGATGATAACCGGCGAACGCCCCATCGTGAAAGCCTCGCAAGGCAAACTGGTGTACGACCTGCCCCGTTTGGTGCAAAACCTTCCCGTGGACAATGCCTACGATGCCGTGAAAGAGCTTCCCGGTGTCATCGAGATGGACGGCAGGCTGCAACTGGCAGGCCAGAGCGTCACCGTGATACTGGATGGAAAAGTGACTACCCTCACTTCCGAACAACTGGAACAACTACTACGTAGCATCCCCACCGGCCGCATCGAGAAGGCGGAAGTGATGTACAACGCCCCTGCACGCTACCAAGTGCGCGGCGCCTTGATTAATATCCTCTTAAAGCAATCTACGGGCAGCGCAGCCTCTTGGCAAGGCGAGCTTTACGCCAAATATCGCCAGAAGCACCGCGAAGGCTTCGAAGAGCGTGCCAGCCTGCTTTACCATAAGCGTAAGTTCTCGGCCGATTTCCTTTACTCGCATACACACGGCCGCAGCTACTCCACAACCGGAAAAGAGGCCGTGCACACACTGGCTGACGGCTTCCTCCATTACCTGACTACTAATGAGGCAAGCCGTGGCCGCAGTCATACCCACAACTTCCGGATAGGAGCAGACTATGACATCGCCCAAGCGCATCGGTTGAGTCTGGTCTATAACGGCGCTTACTCCACCTACCACAACCGGATGACCGTCACAGGTACGCAACTCTCCACCACTCACAGTCGCGGCACCGACGGACTGCACAACGGCCGTCTAGACTACCATACCCCTTTCGGCCTGAAGGCCGGTGCCGAGCTGACCTACTACCGCTCTCCGTCCAGCCAACTGCTGCACAGTCGCATGCAAGAACAGGCACTCGGCTTCCGTACCGAAGATTGCCAACGCATTAACCGCTGGAAGTTCTTTCTAGCCCAGGAACATGCCTTGAAGCACGGCTGGAGCCTGAACTACGGAGCCTTCTACACCACCTGCATCGACCATAGTTACCAGCAGTATTACCATCCTGAAACCGGCGAACCGCTCTCCTTGTCGGATGCCTTGCACGACCTGAACGCTCGCCGTCGCGAACAGACCTGGAACCTTTATGCCGGTTTCAGCAAGAGTTTCGGCACCCGGCTTACTTTGGACGCTTCTTTGGCGGCAGAGCATTATAAGACTCCCGTTTGGAACCAGTGGGACTGCTACCCCAACATCAACCTGAGCTACACACCTGCCCCCGGGCACATCCTCCAGTTCGCGCTGAGCAGCGACAAGGAGTATCCTGCCTATTGGGCGGTGCAGGATGCCGTCTCTTACATCGGCGGCGCGTATTCCGAAGTGCATGGCAATCCATTGCTGAAGCCTGCACAAGACTACCAACTTCAGATGACCTACATTCTGAGGGGGAAATACATCTTTAGCACCTGGTTCAACCATACCCGGGACTACTCCGTGCAGACCCTCTACCAGTCCTCCGAACGCTTGGCCGAAATCTATAAGGAACTCAATTTCGACTATCAGCAAAAAGCAGGCATACAGGTATCTATCCCCTTTTATATGAAGAACCGATTGAACTCTCGCCTGACCCTCATCGGCCTGTGGCACCGTGAGAAGGACAGTGACTTTTGGGATATTCCCTTCGACCGGAAACGTTGCTATGTCATTGCCCAGATGAACCATACCTTTACGCTCTCCACCCGTCCCGATTGGAAGCTGACCCTTACCGGATTCATACACAGTAAAGCCCTCCAAGGCATCTACGACCTGCCCACTTCAGGCAACGTGAATATCGCCCTGCGCTACGGTTTCGCTAAGGATAAAGCTGTCCTCCACCTCTACTGCAACGACCTTTTCGAGACGGGACAGATTTCTCCCTGCATCCGCTTCCGGACACAGTATGTGACGAACCGTTACTCTTGCTTCCGCGAACTGGGCGTTTCGTTCACCTATAAGTTCGGTGGGTATAAGGAGAAGGAGCGCGAGGAGGTGGACAGGTCGCGGTTTAAGTAATGAAATTGAAGCGACTGATGGAATAGCAAAAGATTTTTTGTACTTTTGCAACCTTCAAAAACTGAAAGTTGTTTATAAAGAAAAATCTGTATGAAATCGGACATTGAAATAGCTCGCAGTGTAGAGCTGAGGAAGATAAAACAAGTAGCTGAGGGCGTGGGAATTCCGCGCGAAGAAGTTGAGAATTACGGCCGCTACATAGCCAAGATTCCTACCCACCTGATTGACGAGGAGAAGGTGAAGAAGAGTAACCTGATACTGGTGACAGCCATCACGGCCACCAAAGCCGGCATTGGCAAGACCACCGTATCTATCGGTTTGGCACTGGGTCTGAATCGCATCGGCAAGAAAGCCATTGTAGCTCTGCGCGAACCCTCGTTAGGCCCCTGCTTCGGCATGAAGGGCGGTGCCGCCGGCGGAGGCTATGCCCAGGTACTGCCCATGGAGAAGATAAACCTGCACTTTACGGGAGATTTCCATGCCATCACTTCTGCGCACAACATGATTTCCGCCTTGCTCGACAATTATCTGTACCAGCATCAGGCCGATGGCTTCGGATTGAAGGAGATTGTCTGGAAG
>CAMWRY010000241.1 GCA_947176775.1 uncultured Bacteroides sp. | reverse complement strand
AACCACGTCAGCCGCTGGCTCTACTCGCGAGCCATGTTCCCCGTGGCCGAGTTCCTGCGCCCCATCACGTGGAACAGCCTGCAGGACGTGGATGCCCACCGGCGCATCATCTTCGAGGCCATCGTGAAGTACCGCAAGATGAAGAACCAGGGCGTGGTGGCCATCTTCAAGCGCGACCGCTTCGACCGCTACTCCAACTTTGCGCGCATCGGCGACGGCTCGCTCGGGGGCAAGGGACGCGGACTGGCTTTCATAGACAACATGGTGAAACACCATCCCGAGTTCGAGGAGTTTGAGAACGCCCGTGTGGCCATCCCCAAGACCGTAGTGCTCTGTACCGATGTCTTCGACGAGTTCATGGAGACGAACAACCTCTACCAGGTGGCCCTCTCCGACGTGGACGACGATGTCATCCTGCGCTATTTCCTCAAAGCAAAACTGCCCGACCGGCTGGTGGAGGACTTCTTCGCCTTCTTCGACGTGGTGAAGTCGCCGCTGGCCATCCGCTCCTCCTCGCTGCTGGAGGACTCGCACTACCAGCCCTTTGCCGGCATCTACAGCACCTACATGATACCCTACCTGGACGACAAGTACGAGATGCTGCGCATGCTCAGCGATGCCATCAAGGGGGTATATGCCTCGGTCTACTTCCGCGACTCGAAGGCTTATATGCAGGCTACAAGCAATGTGATAGACCAAGAGAAGATGGCCGTCATCCTGCAGGAAGTGGTGGGCAACCAGTATGGCGACCGATACTACCCCAGCATGTCCGGTGTGGCACGCTCGCTGAACTACTACCCCTTGGGGGACGAGAAGGCCGAGGAGGGCACCGTGAACCTGGCCCTGGGACTGGGCAAGTACATCGTGGACGGGGGAATGACGCTACGCTTCTCGCCCTATCACCCTACCCGTGTGCTACAGACCAGCGAAATGGAGATTGCCCTGAAGGAGACGCAGACCCGGTTCTATGCCCTCGACCTGCGCAATGCCGGACAGGACTTCTCCATCGACGACGGCTTCAACCTGCTGAAGCTTAATGTGAAGGAGGCCGAGAAAGATGGCGCGCTGAACTACATTGCCTCCACCTACGACCCCTACGACCAGATTATCCGAGACGGGCTATATCCCGGCGGACGCAAGGTCATCACCTTTGCCAACATCCTGCAACATGACGTCTTCCCACTGGCTCGCATCCTGCAACTGGCCCTGAAGTACGGGCAGGAGGAGATGCGTCGTCCCGTGGAGATAGAGTTTGCCGCCACCCTGAGCCGCGAAAAGGACAAAACCGGCACGTTCTACCTGCTGCAAGTCCGCCCCATCGTGGATACCAAGGAGATACTGGACGAGGACCTGTCTGCCATCCCCGACGAACAGACGCTGCTGCGCTCTTACAACTCCCTGGGGCATGGCATCATGAACGACCTATGCGACATTGTCTATGTGAAGACCGACGGCTACAGCGCCTCGCACAACCAGGAGATTGCCTGGGAGATAGAGAAGCTGAACCAGCAGTTCCTGGACGAGGGGAAGAACTACGTGCTGGTGGGCCCCGGCCGCTGGGGCAGTAGTGATACCTGGCTCGGCATACCCGTGAAGTGGCCCCACATCAGTGCCGCCCGTGTCATCGTAGAGGCCGGACTGACCAACTACCGCGTGGATCCCAGCCAGGGGACGCACTTCTTCCAGAACCTGACCTCCTTCGGCGTGGGATATTTCACCATCAACGCGTTCATGAACGATGGTGTCTACAACCAGGAGTTCCTGAACGCGCAACCGGCACTGCACGAAACGAAGTACCTCAGGCACGTGCACTTCGAGCAACCGCTGGTGGTGAAGATGGACGGAAAGAAGAAGCTGGGGGTGGTGCTGATGCCGGAGGCCGGAAACCACGAGAGAAGGACAGACTGAAAGAGGATATCCCTAAAAAAACATGTCAACAGAAACTCCATGAACGAAATAAGACAGAACTCACTCCACGCCTGGTTTCTCGCCGCCCGGCCCAAGACTCTGACGGGGGCCATCATCCCCGTGCTGCTGGGCAGCGCCCTGGCCTATGGCGACGGGCGGTTTGATGCCACGTCCGCCCTGCTATGTGCCTTCTTTGCCTGCGGCATGCAGATTGCCGCCAACTTCATCAACGACCTCTTCGACTTCCTGAAGGGAACCGACCGCCGGGAAGACCGCCTGGGGCCGCAACGGGCCTGTGCCGAGGGCTGGATTGCTCCTCGTGCCATGCGCCGGGGTATCGGAGGGATGCTGCTGCTGTCCGCTTTGGCCGGCCTGGCAGTATTAGCCCACGTGTGGCAGCGGCTGCCCTACGGGGGAGGGGAACTGGTGGCGCTGGGTGCCGTGTGCATGCTGTTCGCCTTCCTCTACACTACGCTGCTCTCCTACCGGGGATTGGGTGACGTGCTGGTACTGGTGTTCTTCGGGTTTGTCCCCGTGTGTGGGACGTACTATGTACAGGCTTTCACGCTGAATGCGGATGTGCTGATACTCTCGCTGGTCAGCGGCCTGGCCATAGACACGCTGCTGATGGTGAACAACTATCGTGACCGCGAGCAGGATGCAGTAAGCGGCAAGCGCACGCTGGTGGTGCGCTACGGCCGGAGGTTTGGAGAGAATGTGTACTTGGGACTGGGCATTGCCGCGGCACTGCTTTGTCTTGGACTGGTGCATTCCGGCAGACTGACACCGCCGGAATTCATCTGGGCACCCTGCGCCTACCTCTACCTGCATGCCCTGACATGGCGACGGATGGTACGGATAGGCAGCGGCAAGGAACTGAACAGCATATTGGGCGAGACTTCGCGCAATATGCTGCTGCTGGGGTTGCTGCTGGCGATAGCAGTAGGTTATTAAGTATCAGGGGAAACGGATTATCCTCTCGCCCCGTACATCTGTTCGTAATACTTCTGGTAGTCG
>CAMWRY010000240.1 GCA_947176775.1 uncultured Bacteroides sp. | reverse complement strand
CCCTGATAGCCGACCCCATCGAGCAGCTGTTGGCCAATCCTGCCCTTGACAGTCAGTCGCACAGGCTCCTTGAACTGATGAAGAGGAATGTGCGCATCCTCCTCCGGTTGGTGAACCAGATACTGGACTTCCGAAAGGTGGAAAACGGGCGTATGGAGTTGCATCTTGCACCGTTCGACCTGCTCGGCAGTCTCCGCAGCTGGAACGACTCTTTCCGCATGGCATTGCTGAAGAAGCACATCACTTTCCACTTCGAAGCCCCTTCCGATACCGACTTCCGGATGATGGCTGATGCGGAAAAGATGGAACGTATTTATTTCAACTTGTTCTCCAATGCGCTGAAATACACACCGGAGAACGGAAAGATAACCGTCCGCCTCTCCCTCACCGGACAAAACTATCTGCTGTCTGTCTTCAATTCCGGCAGCTACATCTCCGCGGCCGATGTGAAGGCCATCTTCGAGCGTTTCTATCAGGTGGACGGGCATCAGGCCGGTACCGGTATCGGTCTTGCACTGGTGCGTGCCTTTGTAGAGATGCATGGCGGCGACATTACGGCAGGCAGTGACGAGAAAGGCACTACCTTCACTGTCACCTTCCCTTGGCAGGAGGTCTCGCAGTATCATCCTACTGTTGTGACGTTGCCTGCTGATAAACAGGAGGTGGTTTCTATGCTGGTAGATGCCGAAATGGCCGAGGCGGAAGAGGGAGAGAAGGCGGAGTCCGGTCCGGTGGTGCTGGTGATTGACGACAATGCCGATATCCGCAGCTATGTGACGTCTCTGTTGTCGGGTGAATACCGCGTGCTGGCTGCGGCGGATGGTGCGGAGGGCATCCGTCTGGCGATGAAGTACGTGCCCGATGTGATTGTTTCGGATGTCATGATGCCCGGTGTGGACGGCGTAGAGTGTTGCCGCCGTCTGAAGAGTGAGTTGCAGACCTGCCACATCCCGGTGATTCTGCTGACGGCCTGTTCGCTGGACGAGCAGCGTATCCAAGGCTATGACGGCGGTGCCGATTCCTACATCTCCAAGCCGTTTAATTCGCAGTTGCTCTTGTCTCGTATCCACAATCTACTTGCGAATCGCCGCCAGCTGAAGCAGTTCTTCGGCGACGGACAGACGATTGAGAAGGAATCCATCAGCGATATGGACAAGGATTTCGTCGCCCGTTTCAAGTCGCTGGTCGAAGAGAAGATGAAAGATACTGAACTCAATGTGGAAGACTTAGGACGAGAGATGGGCATGAGCCGTGTGCAGCTCTACCGCAAGTTGAAGTCGCTCACCAATTACTCGCCCAACGAGCTGTTACGGCAGATGAGGCTGAAGAAAGCCACCTCTCTGCTGGCCTCTTCGGACATGACAGTGGCCGAGGTGGCCTATGAGGTGGGTTTCTCGTCACCTTCCTACTTCACGAAGTGTTATAAAGAGCAGTTTGGGGAGAGTCCCACGGAGTTTTTGAAGCGAAAGGGATAAGCCTTTTGAGGATGATATACCATAAAATGACTGTCCTATCATGAAAGTGTGTCGTAATACCCAAATGAATTACCCCTGCCACTGATATTTGAACTGTACTCCTAAAGTTTTGTGTCCAACTTTTGGGGTGCAGTTCAAATATCAGTGGCAGGGGTAATTTTTTCAAAAAAGGTGTTTTGACTTCCCCTCATAAGGGTATATCGAATCTTACTTCAACATCTGCGGCAGATTCTCTCTTCCCCAGAAGTAGTAAACACAGATGCCCACCCAGCTGGTAAGCAGCAGGATGATGGCCACCAGCAGTTTCTTCACGCCGTCCACCGGCCACTTCATGATTTCAAGCACGGCTTTGACGCATAATACCACGCCAATCACCCAAATGATAAATCCCATCATAGCTTTTAATTATTAATAGTTTGACTTAAAAACGAAAGAGAGACCGTCTCCGGTCAGGGGGAGGTCTCTCATTCTTTATCTCAATAGTTGAATTACTCTGCTACTTCTGCGCCCCAGTTTTCTTTGGCGAGACGCTTGTAGCTGTTGTAACGCCATTTAGCGTTTTCTTCAGCAGCCTTGAAGAGTTCTTCAGCCTCCTGCGGATATTGTTTCATTACGGAAGCGTAACGAACCTCACCCTTCAGGAAGTCTTGGAATCCGCTCCAATCCGGTTCTTTGCTATCCAGCGTGAACGGGTTCTTGCCTTCAGCTTCCAGAGCCGGGTTGTAACGCCACAAGTGCCAGTAACCGCACTTCACAGCCTTCTCTTCTTCGGCCTGGCTCTTACCCATACCAGCCTTCAGACCGTGGTTGATACACGGAGCGTAAGCGATGATGAGTGACGGACCGGGATAAGCCTCTGCCTCGCGGATAGCCTTCAGCGTCTGAGCCTGGTCGGCACCCATAGCAATCTGGGCAACATATACATAACCGTAAGTAGTAGCCATCAGACCGAGGTCTTTCTTGCGTACACGCTTGCCGGCAGCGGCAAACTTAGCGATAGCACCCACCGGAGTAGCCTTAGAAGACTGACCGCCTGTGTTGGAGTAAACCTCCGTATCAAGTACGAGGATGTTGACATCCTTACCGCTGGCGATTACGTGGTCCAGACCACCGTAACCGATGTCGTAAGAAGCACCGTCACCACCGATAATCCACTGGCTGCGTTTTACCAGGTATTGAGACAACGCTGCAATCTGCTTGCAGTGGTCGCACTTCTCCTTGCCTGCTTCTACCAACGGGATAATCTTCTCGGCCAGTTCCTTTGTCTTTTCGGCATCGTACATGTTCTCAATCCATTCGCCGAACAATGCTTTGGCTTCTGCCGGAGTGCAGTCGGCTGCAATAGCCTCTTGCATTATCTTCACGATGCGTGCGCGCATCTTCTCGTTGGCAAGTTCCATACCCAGACCGAATTCGCAGAAGTCCTCGAACAGAGAGTTTGCCCAAGCAGGACCCTGGCCCTTCTCGTTCTTCGTATAAGGAGTAGAAG
>CAMWRY010000239.1 GCA_947176775.1 uncultured Bacteroides sp. | reverse complement strand
CTTTTTATGCTGCCTTCTATAAAAATGTAGGCGAAACTCCTAACGGATATCGTAAGAGACACGCAGAGAAAGAAGCCAGAAAAAAATAATTCTACATGGCTGATATGAATAAAAAGGAAATATTTCGGAGCTGTTGTTTCGGAGTACTTCCTTTTCTTCTTTATTTTAGTATTATACCTAATCTACATACTTCCGACACATGAAGAAACAACTGATTTCCATGGTGACTGCCCTTTCTTTATTGACAGCTTGTGGTGGAAACCCGAAAACGACTGCTGAAGCAGAAAAATTTGATTATACAGTGGAACAATTTGCAGACTTACAGATTTTGCGTTATCGCGTACCCGGTTTTGAGGACTTGTCCCTCAAAAAAAAAGAATTGTTCTATTACCTGACGGAAGCTGCTCTGCAGGGCAGAGATATTCTTTTCGACCAGAATGGGAAGTACAATCTGACCATTCGTAGGATGCTGGAGGCAGTCTATACCGGTTACAAGGGAGATAGAAGCACTGCCGACTTCAAGGCTATGGAAGTGTATCTGAAACGTGTGTGGTTCTCCAATGGCATTCATCATCATTATGGCAGCGAGAAGTTTGTACCGGGTTTTACTCCCGAATTCTTCAAACAGGCCTTGCTGGAGGTAGATGCCGCTACATTGCCACTGACCGAAGGACAGAGTGTGGAACAGCTGTGCGAGGAGGTTTTTCCCATTATTTTCTCCCCCAAAGTGCTGCCGAAACGGGTGAACCAAGCTGCCGGCGAGGACCTGATATTGACCTCTGCATGCCATTACTACGAGGGCGTGACGCAGCAGGAAGCCGAAGATTTTTATAATGCCCTGAAGAATCCGGAAGATGAAACTCCCGTTTCCTATGGCCTGAACAGCCGCCTAGTGAAGGTAGACGGCAAGGTGCAGGAGAGAGTCTGGAAAGTAGGCGGCCTATATGGCCAGGCACTCGAAAAGATTGTCTACTGGCTGAAGAAGGCGGAAGGGGTTGCCGAGACTCCCGAGCAGAAGGCGGTCATTGCCAAGTTGATGGAGTTTTATGAAACCGGCGACTTGAAAGCCTTTGACGAATATGCCATCCTGTGGGTGAAGGACCTGAACTCGCGTGTGGACTTTGTGAACGGATTTACCGAAAGCTACGGTGACCCTCTCGGCATGAAAGCAAGCTGGGAGTCGCTGGTGAATTTCAAAGATTTAGAGGCTACCCGTCGCACAGAGCTGATTAGCAGCAATGCGCAGTGGTTCGAAGATCACTCTCCGGTAGACCAACAATTCAAGAAGGAGAAGGTGAAAGGGGTATCTGCCAAAGTCATCACAGCCGCCATTCTGGCCGGTGATTTGTATCCTGCAACGGCCATCGGCATCAACTTGCCCAATGCCAACTGGATACGCAGCCAGCACGGTTCAAAGTCAGTCACGATAGGCAATATCACGGATGCCTATAACAAGGCTGCCCACGGCAACGGGTTCAACGAAGAGTTTGTCTACAGTGATACCGAACTGCAATGGATTGACAAATACGCGGATGTGACCGATGAACTGCACACCGATTTGCACGAATGCCTGGGACATGGTTCCGGCCAACTGCTTCCGGGCGTAGACCCTGATGCTTTGAAGGCGTATGGCTCTACTATCGAAGAGGCGCGTGCCGACTTGTTCGGGCTTTACTACGTAGCCGACCCGAAATTGGTGGAACTGGGACTCACCCCCAGTGCCGATGCCTATAAGGCTCAGTACTATACCTACCTGATGAACGGACTGATGACGCAATTGGTACGCATCGAGCCGGGCAACTGCGTGGAAGAGGCCCACATGCGCAACCGACAGCTCATTGCTCGTTGGGTCTACGAGCACGGTGCGACAGACAAGGTAGTGCAGCTGGTGAAGAAAGACGGCAAGACCTACGTTGTAATCAACAACTATGAGAAGGTGCGTGAACTGTTTGGCCAACTGCTTGCCGAGGTGCAGCGCATCAAGTCTACCGGTGATTATGCCGGTGCTCATGATTTAGTGGAAGCCTATGCCGTAAAGGTGGATTCCGCCTTGCATGCCGAAGTGCTGGAGCGCTACAAGAAACTGAACTTGGCACCTTACAAAGGCTTTGTCAATCCGAAATATGAAGCGGTGACAGATGCAGATGGTAATATAACAGATGTAACTGTGACTTATGACGAGGGATATGCGGAACAGATGTTGCGTTATAGCAGGGATTATTCCACATTGCCTTCTATTAATAATTAAGATGAACACAAAGACGCAGAGACACAGAGCTTAGTACAGAGGTGCAGAGCCTTTTATAGACATAGAAGTGTACAAGAAAATGAGAAAACTCAGTGTCTCCGTGCCTCTGTGTTCAACTAAAAAACTTATGGAACTAAAAGAACAACTCAAAGAAATAAAGACACAGCTCCGCCTCTCCATGAACGGGGCTGTGTCCCAAAGCATGCGCGAGAAAGGACTGGTGTACAAGCTGAACTTTGGTGTGGAATTGCCTCGTATCAAGGGGATTGCTGCCGGTTACGAAAAAGACCACGCACTGGCACAGGCTTTGTGGAAAGAAGAGATTAGGGAGTGCAAGATATTGGCAGGGCTCTTGCAGCCTACGGAAAGTTTTCTGCCCGAGATAGCCGACATTTGGGTGGAAAACATCCGTAATATAGAGATTGCGGAACTCACCTGCATGAATCTGTTCCAACATCTGCCCTACGCGCCGGCCAAGTCCTTCCATTGGATTGCCAGCGAAGACGAGTACACACAGGTTTGCGGCTTTCTCACCATCGCCCGTCTGCTGATGAAGAAGGGAGATATGGACGAGCGTTCCGGGAACGAGTTTCTCGACCAGGCGGTCGTAGCCTTTTTGTCAGGTTCCTACCATGTCCGCCAAGCAGCCATGACGGCCATCCGCCGCTTTATGCAGCAAAAAGAGGAGAACTCCTTTCTGGTTTGCCGCAAGGTAGAGGGCATGGATA
>CAMWRY010000238.1 GCA_947176775.1 uncultured Bacteroides sp. | reverse complement strand
TTTCTGGGCATAAGCTACAGTGCCGCCGCCACCCATTGAAAGTCCGGCTATGGCACTCCCCGTCTTGTCTGCCTTGGTTCGGTAAGTTGCATCGATGTATGGGATAAGCTCATTGAAGAAATAATCCTCATAGTTCCATCCCGGCACGTTGAAATAACCCATTCTTTCCCCTCCATAATTCTCATCTATCCCGCTGGCGTCAGGCATTACAACTATCATAGGCAATGCCGTTCCACTTATGACTGTGAGGTCAGTGATTTCCTGCATGGTGCCTTTTTCAGTCCAGTCCCGATCGTTTTCCTAGGCTCCGTGGAGAAGATAAAGCACTGGATAACGGGGGTCATCGTTGCCATATCCCTCAGGGAGATAGATAGTATACGTTTTGTTCTCCCCCAAAATCCTGGAAGGCATTTCCGCATTTATCACTTGGCTGCCTTGGGCAAAAGCCGTGACTCCCATGAAGACAGCAGACATGGCTAAGATGAGTTTACATTTCATTCCTTTATTCTTTAGTTCTTGTATTATAAATAAAAATCACTGTATCAAATATCTGTTTTACTGACAAGGACATTCCCTGACTAACGAAATCCCCAATCAGAGGAAAGATTCAAAACCAACCCACGTTGGGATTACAAATTTCAAGGTAATCTCCAAAATTAATAAACCCCACTCATTCATGCAAGAATACAAAAAAGTTAGAGTGCATCTAACATTTGAAAAGGGACCCAGATATAGCATTAAAAAAGGGAACTACCCCATGGGTAAGTTTAACCGGATACCGTTGATTAGGAAGAACGACATCAACGATTAGTACAGCCGTCCCAGTATTCTGAATCCGAATACACTTGCCGATATGGAGTCCCGGATGTTTGACGGCTCTGACGAACAGCGCGACAGCATCAAATCTTACGCTTTCACCAGACAAGCCGATGGATTGCCATACCGTGGTTTCACGCCACACGATGACTGGAAGCCGAAGCCTCCGGAGCCGAAAAAGTCCAAGACCGAGTCAGAGGAAGAAGATTCCGGAGGCTGGTTCGACTGGATAACCCGCAAGACACCACAGGAGGAAGCCTCCCTCCGCGATGTCCGCAACAATCCCAATATCCCCGAAGGAGCCAAACCATAGCCAACACTAACGCCACAGAGAGAAGCCTCCTCGGTGGCAACTATTTTTAGATTATTCCAAAAGTTTTCAGTCGAATAGACTCGAAGTATCAAAAATTATTGCTAACTTTGCACTAGCATATCGCCCGCGGAGTCCCGATATGGGGTAACGTGGCGGGGTGCAGACATATAAAAAAGCGTTTATCCGACGCTTGTTCTTGACGGATCGAAATCTGGCAGTTTCAATATCACAGTCAAGGATGAGTCAACGATAGGCGCCTTCGGGTATGATTACCAAGTTAGGGTATGCTGTATGGCGTTCTCTAATTGACATATCATACGGCGTGAGGCTCCGCGTTGCTCGTTCTACTGTGATGGGCACATGCCAGAGCCTCGATTCGTGGGACGAGTAACAGATACAGACTCTCACGCTTTTTTTGTAAACTGTTGGACTGTGAGTCTTCCAACACATATCATTATCACAGTCCACCCATGAGAAAGACTATTATTGGACTTGTATCTCTATTGCTGATTTCAGCATCTGGCTTTAGTTATGCCCAGACTACAAAAGAACAGCGAAAAGAGCGCCAGGAACTTGCCAAAACAAGCAAGAAAGAACTTAACGAAAAAGCGAGCAAAGCTGCGCGAAAGGAAGCAAAACGCCTTTCTAAAGAAGGTTGGAAAACAGCTCCCGGAGCACTCCCTCTTGAGAAGCAGCTTGATAAATCATACATGATGCAATACCAGTATGGTTCTGATGGATTTCCACAGTTCATAATGGCCGAGGCCATGAGTGTAGGCGGAAACTACGATGCCGCAAAAATGCAGGCATTGGAACTTGCAAAGCAAAACCTCGCAGGACAGATTCAGACCGAAGTTACAGCCTTGATTGAGAACACAGTTGCAAACGAGCAAATGGATCAGGGTGACGCAGCCTCAATTACCCGCAGTGTAATGGCAAGCAAAAACTTAATTTCACAAAGCATCGGTCGCGTAGTACCCATAGTAGAAACATATCGGTCTGTAAACGGCAACAATAAAGAAGTGCTTATACGCATTGCATACAGTCAGGATATGGCAAAGGCTGCGGCTAAACGCGCTATCAAGAAAGAACTTGAAGAACGCGGCGACTCTCTGCATGGCAAACTTGACGAACTCCTAGGGTGGTAAAAACTGATGATACGACTTATTCCCATATTGGTTTGTTTGTGTTTCTCATTAACCATCCTCGCTAAAGATACGAAGAAAGTTAATGCATCTTACACATATTATGCACCAGAAAGCATGTCAATTGAAGACGCTAAGCGTGTTGCGCTTGATAGGGCTAAAACAGATGCAATCGAAAGTACTTATGGCAGTCATGTTTCACAAGTAAACATTACCTCCATAGAAAATTCTAATGGGAATACAAATACCACTTTTTCTTCTTACGGAGGCAGTGAAATTAGAGGAGAATGGATGGAAACGCTTTCAGAGCCTAAGTATGATATTAAATATTTAGATAACACACTAGTCGTAAGTGTTTCCGTCTCAGGTATTGTACGGGAGATAAAAAATCATCAGTTAGATTTAGATGCACACCTTTTAAAAAACGGCACTGAACTCCAATATGAAAGCTATGAATATTATTCTGGTGACGAAATGTATTTATTGTTGAGCGCTTCAACTCCTGGATATCTGATAGCTTACTTATTGGATGGTCAAAGCGCATATAGATTACTTCCATACAGAAAACAAAATGAAGCAAGCGTGAAAATAAACACCCAAGACCCAATTCTATTTTTCCATAAACCATCCGTAGAACCTCCTGCTCGCAGGATGGTAGATGAATATATCCTTACCGCTTCAAAACCTCAAGAAATAAATACTATATTTTTAATTTTCTCACCGAACGATATATATAAG
>CAMWRY010000237.1 GCA_947176775.1 uncultured Bacteroides sp. | reverse complement strand
TTCCATATATTATTCCTCCTTATTCATTTTTTTCAGTTTGTCCTTGCTCCGGCTGCGGTTGGTGGCAACGTTTGTCAGGGTCAGCCCGGTGATTTCGGCAATTTCTTCGTAGCTTTTCTCTTCCAGATAGAGCAGGATGATGGATTTTTCCAGTTGTCCCAAGCGGTTGATCATCCGGTAGAGTTGCCGTAGCATGGCTTGTGTCTCGTCTGTTTCTTCGGTCCGGTCGGCTTCTTGGGTGAGGGTCACGATTTCAGGGGTGTTCCTTTCTTTTCGGATGAAGCTGATGCAGGTGTTCAGTGCGATGCGGTATATCCAAGTTGAAATCTTGCACTCTCGCCGGAACTTGGGAAAAGCTTTCCAAAGGTTGAGCACCACCTCCTGATACAGGTCGTTGAGGGTGGCATTGGGCGTGGTGTACAAATAGCACACTTTATATATGACACGCTCATACTCCCGTATGACGGAAACAAACTCTTGTTCTGCACTTTCCATCTTTTCTGTTCTTTCGGATTGCTTTTGCCCTGTTGGTCGCGAAGAAAGCGGATAAATCACAGTTAGGAAGAAGATTTTTTATTTAGGCAAGTTTGCCGCCAGAAACCTCCGCATGTCTGCCACTGACATTCCACGACGACGGGCATAGTCTGCCAGCTGGTCTTCTCCAATCTGCCCTACGGCGAAGTAACGGGAGGCCGGGTGTGAGAGCATCATGCCGCATACAGAGGAGTGGGGGTGCATGGCCCCATTTTCTGTCAGGGTGATGCCTATCTGCTTCATGTCGAGCAGACGGTCCAGCAGGAAGTTGACAGACTGGTCAGGCAGGGAGGGGTAACCGACTGCCGGGCGAATGCCCTGATATTTTTCGGCCAGCAGGTCGGGGATGGGCAAGGACTCGTCGGGGGCATATCCCCAAGCCTCTTTGCGGATGTATTCGTGCATCTTTTCCGTGGCGGCTTCTGCAAGACGGTCGTTCAGGGTCTGTACGAGGAGATGCTTGTAGGGGTCGTCCTTATAGCGCTCTTCGGCCTCTTCACTGATGGTGGAGGCAAAGAGCCCTAAAGTGTCGGGGATGCCTGAGGAGAGAGGACGTACAAAGTCGCTCAGACAGAGGAACGGTTCACCGTCAGGTTGCGGTGTCTGCTGGCGGAGTAGGGGGAAAAGGATGTCTTCTATCAGCAGGTTATCGCCGTCGGCATAGGCGTGGCAGATGCGGAAAGCGCAACGCACGGTAGTTGTCTCGTCCAACTGATTGAGCATCCGTCCTGCCTCCTTGAAGAGCTGCATGGCTTCGGCCGCCTTTGCCCGTTCTGCTTCGGGAAAGGAGGCAAGCCACAGGGCACGGCAAGAGTCGCAGCCATGAATGTGGGCGATGGCTGCAAAGCGAGGCTGGAAGCCCCACGCATGGAAGAAGTAAATCCAGTTGATGTAAGGACTTACTTCATGAACTCGATAAGATATTACTTTGCTTCCCATCACTTATCACCCATCGTTACATACTTTATCACTTTTCACAAAACCTCATCTCTTCTCCTCGATATCCCTCGTCCACTACGCCGTCGCTATAGACGGGGTGTCCGTTGGCAAAAGTCTTTTCCACTTTCCAGCGGAAGGTATGGCCTTCCAGCGGACTCCAGCCGCACTTGCTCAGAATCTTGTCGGCAGTCACTGTCCAAAGAGTGTCGGGGCGTACCAGGACAAGGTCGGCCCGGTAGCCTTCGCGGATGTAGCCGCGTTCGTGGATGCGGTAGATTTCGGCAGGGGCATGGCACATCTTCTCTACAATGGTTTCGAGGGTGAAGATTCCTTCGTCCACCAGTTGCAGCATGCTGACAAGCGAAAATTGTATCATGGGCATGCCGGACATGGCTTTCAGGGCACCTCCTTCTTTCTCGGAAAGCAGGTGGGGGGCATGGTCGGTGGCTATCACGTCTATCAGTCCGGCGTTGACGGCGGCACGCAGGGCATCGCGGTCGGTTTTCCGCTTGATGGCCGGATTGCATTTGATGCGTGTGCCCAAGGTGCGATAGTCGCTGAGCGTATAGAGCAGGTGGGCAACGCAAGCCTCGGCTGTGATGTGCTTTTCGGAGAGTGCAAAGTCAGTGAACAGTTGCAGTTCCTTGGCCGTAGAGACATGCAGGACGTGCAGACGTGCACCGGCAGCCCTTGCCAGCCGGACGGCCAGTTCGGACGAATGGTAGCAGGCGGCTGTGGAGCGGATGTTGGGATGCTTGCCCACCGGGATGTCATCCTCTCCGGCAAACATCTCTTTGTATTTGGTCACATTGGCTTTGATGGTCTCCTGGTCTTCGCAATGGACGGCTATCAACATGTCGGTACCGTTGAAAATGTTCTGCAGACTGTTCATCTTATCCACCAGCATGTTGCCGGTGCTAGAGCCCATGAAGAGTTTGATGCCGCAGACACGGTGCTTGTCCAGCTGGGCGAAGAGGGGATAATTGTCATTTGTTGCGCCGAAGTAGCAGGAATGGTTGACGATGCACTTCTCGTTCAGCAAATCGAACTTGGCGTTCAGGGCATCCAGAGTGGTGGTCTGCGGATTGGTGTTTGGCATGTCCATGATGGAGGTTACGCCACCAGCGGCTGCAGCACGGCTTTCTGTGAGAATGTCTGCCTTGTGGGTCAGCCCCGGGTCGCGAAAATGTACGTGGTCATCGATGATGCCCGGCAGTAGATAACAGCCGGTGGCATCTATGGTTTCGTCACAAGGTGCGGAGAGGGGTTTCCAGTTGGTCAGTATCTCTGCGATGCGCCCGTTTTCTATCACTACGGATCCTTTCACGGATTGTCCTTCGTTGACAATCGTGGCGTTATGTATCAGTGTTCTTTTCATTCCCGAAAGCTTCATTAATTATTTATATTTCTTGAACAGGCTGTTCCATTTCAGCCGAATCACTCCGAAGACGGCTTCGCCAAAAATACTGCTGTTCATTTTGGAGGTACCCAGTTCGCGGTTGATGAAGATGACAGGGACTTCCTTGACCTTGAATCCATATTTGT
>CAMWRY010000236.1 GCA_947176775.1 uncultured Bacteroides sp. | reverse complement strand
GTATCTTCACGAAGTTCTCGAAAGCGTTCATGCGGTTGGCCACCGCATTGCCGATACTGATTTGGTTGGCATTCGTTGTCGTAGAGGCGGAAGCGGCCATCGTCTGCGAGTCAATCTCGAACATAGCCTTGTAGGTGTCTTTCAGCTTCCACACCAGTACCAAACCTATCAGGATGGGATTGCCTATCTTGTCGTTCACCTTAATAGGCTCCACATCCAAGTTACGCGCACGGAGTGAGAGTTTCTTCTTGTCCAAAAAAGGATTCACCCAGAAGAAGCCCGTCTCCTTGAACGTCCCCCGGTATTTCCCGAAAAACACCATGGCGCGCGCCTCGTTGGGTTCCAACTGCATGTAGCCGGCAAACAAGACCAGCCACACCACCGACAACACCAGTGAAAGAACAAACATAAAGATAGAAACGGCAAAACTTCCCAATAGGCCCATCGCCGCCACAAAAAAACCTCCGACTATCGCTGCCGTAAACACAATCAGGTGCAAGAACAAGGCCAAAAAGCCACTCATTCTGAAGCCACTGAAACTAAACTCTTTTGTCTTCGTAGAACATTCTTTTGTATCCATATCACACAGATTTAATTAATATCATTTTGATATCACAAAAGTATCAATTAAAATGAAAGAAAAACAAGGAAAGGGGAAGAAAAGCAAGTAGGATTAACTATGATTAACATAAGCCACGGCATCAACAAAAAAACTGTAGCCAAACAGAATCGTAGCCTTTTGCGCCATGCAATTCTGTCTGACCACAGTTTCAGTTCGTACCCGAACCGTACCTGAACCGTGCCATCTCCGTATCTATACGAACAGGCCTGATCCGGAGATGATCCGGAGATGGTACGGAGCGGATACGGAGATCATCCGGAGATACTACGGAGATCATCCGGAGATGATGCTTCAAAAGAAGGTTAGCTTCTGTCTGCCACCGCCTTCTCCAATTGCTTCAATGCCTGCTCCAGTACCGAACGGGGACAGCCGACATTCAGCCGCATGAATCCCCGGCCCGGCTCGCCGAACATGGTGCCGTCGTTCAGTGCCAAATGAGCCTTGTCGGCAAACAGTTGCACCAGCTCTTCCTGCGACAGTCCCAGTCCGCGGCAATCCAGATATATCAGGTAAGAGGCCTGCGGACGCAGCATGCCGATACCGGGGATGTGCTCGCGCAGGTAGTTTTCCGTGAAGTCGATGTTGCCCTTGATGTACTCCAAAAGCTGCTCCAGCCACGCCTCGCCATGCAGGTAGGCGGCGGCTGTACTGACATAAGCCAGCATGTGCCCTTCGCAGAACTCGCCTGCTTCCATGAACTCGTGAAAACGGCAACGAATCTCCTCATCGGGGATAACGGCATACGAGCTTCCCAATCCCGGCATGTTGAATGCCTTGCTGGGTGCCATGAAGGTGAGGGAGTTTCGGGCGGCAGCCTCCGATACGGTGGCAAAAGGATGATGCTCATAAGGCGGCAACGTCAGGTCGGCATGAATCTCGTCGGAGATGACAAAGGTGTGACTCTCCTCGCAGATGTCGGCTATCCGGCGCAACTCTTCCACTGTCCATACGCGTCCGCCCGGATTGTGTGGATTACAGAGAATCAATGCCTTGCATCCTTGCACATCGCGGCAGAAACGGTCAAAGTCTATCTGATAATGCCCGTCCTTCAGGTCAAGCGGAGAATAAACGGGCTGGCGCTTCATGCGCTGCGTCACCAGGAAGAAGGGGTGGTAGACGGGAGTCATCACCATCACCCGGTCGCCGGGCTGGGTGAAGCATTGCAGAGCGAAAGCCTGTCCGCGGACAATGCCGGGAACAAAGGTCAGCATCTCCCGGGTAATCTTCCACCCGTGACGGCGGTCGAGCCAGTTGCAGATGGAGGTGTACCACTCCTCGCAGGCGAACGTGTAGCCCAGCACTTCATGTTCCAAGCGTTTCCGTAACGCTTCCATCACAAACGGAGGGGTACGGAAATCCATATCCGCCACCCACATGGGGAGCAGGTCGTCACGTCCCCATACGTTTTTTACGCCGTCCCATTTTACGGAGTCGGTGCCACGGCGGTCGATGACTTCGTCGAAGGGAGAGAGCCTCTCCCCTAACCCCTCCCCCGTAGGGAAGGGGATAGAGTTAGTCTGGTTTGTATCTTCTGTTTTCATTTTTAGGTATATTATTGTGAATTTATAAAGCCTCTCCCCTAATCCCTCCCCTGTAGGGAGGGATTAGGGGAGAGGCTCAAGAGTTTATATCGGTACCCCCACAAACACTACCGCATCCCACACCGCATGCGACAAGATAATCGCCGCGAATTTATTCGGAAAGAAACGGTAAAGCGCGCCCCATGCCGCACCCACTACCAAGGCCGCCATCAGCAGCATGAAGTTGCAGGAGCCGGCATGCACCAGCGCATAGAGAGAAGTAGCCACCACAAAACCCGTATTCGGATTCCAGTGCTTGGAGAGGGTGCGTTGCACGTAGCCGCGCCAGAAAATCTCCTCAGCAGGTCCTATCAGGAACAGCAGCAACGCTGTCAGCAGCCAGGGCGATTCTCCCTCTTTCATCCCATAGATGGCATCCACTTGCGGACGGGCGAAGTCGAACAGCCAGGCGGATACCTTATCGCCTATCCAGAACACACACCACAACGCAGCGGCAATGCCGATGCCCAACAGGAGATTCGGTAACGTCCACTTCACCTCTCGCCACCAACCGGGATTGAACGCAGTGGACAGCACGGACAGCGTCAGCGCCGAGCCTGTCATCATCCACCAGAAATTGACGTAAGGTGCCGTCCAAGGAGAGAACATAATCGTCCACAACACGGCGGCAAGCAGAATGGTAAAAAGCAGCTTCTTCATGACACCAGACCGGCTACAACGAACGATACCACGAACAGCAGACTGAAAAGCAACTGAAGCTTTGCCGTCATCTCATCCAGATTGGCAATGGCTGTTTCGCCTCTTCCGGGGAAACGGGACACCATCCGGACATTGCCGATAGCAGGAAACAAAGCC
>CAMWRY010000235.1 GCA_947176775.1 uncultured Bacteroides sp. | reverse complement strand
GAAGACGGCATACGAGCTCTAGTACGGTCTCGTGGGCTCGGAGATGTGTATCAGACACAGATATGATATATCATAAAAACAATCCAATGAAAAAACGTATCTTGAATCTCGCAATCCTATTGCTTGCCTGGCTCGCCACCGGCAGCCAGCTATGGGCGCAACAAACGGCCCCGAACAACAACGCTTCCGAAAGCAACGAATTTCAACTGCTCATGCAGAAAATCAGGCAAGACTTCGCCGTCAATCCTCCGGCCGAGGAGATAGAAGAAGCCTTGAAAACCTACAAACAGGACGACGGTTCCTTCACCGATGTGGACTATGCCAGCATACAGCGCACCAACTGGCCGCCGCTACTGCACATCGACCGGCTCTATGATTTCGCATTCGCCTACACCACGCCCGGAAACAAGTACTACGAAAACGAAGCACTCTTCGACAAGATTGTGAAGGGATTGGAATACTGGTACGAACGAAATCCGTGGTGCCACAACTGGTGGTACAACCAGATTGCCGAACCCCAGCGCATAGGAATCATGCTGATACAACTGCGCACCGGCAAAAAGCAGATCCCTGCCGAACTGGAAACCAAGACATTGGAACGTGTGCGCAAGGACGGAGGCCATCCGGCCAAGTGGACCGGAGCCAACCGCACGGACATCGCCCTGCACTGGATATACCGCTCCTGCCTCACCGAGAATGAAACAGACCTCGCCCTGGCCCTCGACAACGTCTACAACCCCATTGTCTATACCACCAAAGAGGGATTCCAGCACGACAACAGCTACTTCCAGCACGGACGGCAACTCTACATCGGCGGATATGGCGACGAGATACTGAAAGGCATCACCCAAGTGGCCACGTACACCCAAGGCACACGCTTTGCCATTCCCGAAGAGAAGCTCGCCCTGCTGAGCAAGTTCATGCGCGAGACCTATTATGCCACCATCCGGGGACGGCACATGCTGTTCGACGTGCTGGGACGTGGCGTGAGTCGACCCCGGATAACCGACAAGTCGCGCACCGCACTCTTCGCACGCCGCATGGCGCAACTGGAGCCGGCATACGCCGCCGAGTTCGAGGCCATCATTGCCCGGCTTGAGGGAAAAGAAAACGCTGCATACGCCCTTACCCCGAAACACACGCACTACTACCGTGGCGACTACACCCTGCACATACGTCCGCACTACACATTCGATGTGCGTATGGTCTCCACACGCACTGCCCGATGTGAATACGGCAACGGCGAGAACCTGAAGACCTACTTCATGTCCGACGGCTGCACCAACATCGTCACTGGGGGCGACGAGTATTTCGGCATCTTCCCCGTGTGGAACTGGACACGCATTCCCGGCACTACCGCCCCCCAGCTCTCTCCCATCCCCATGGCCCCCAACGACTGGCAGATGCCCGGCAGCTCCACCTTTGCCGGCGGCGTATCCGACAGCCTCTACGGTGTATCGGCCTACGCCTACAACGATACCCTGACAGGCGTGCACACGGCGGCCCGGAAAGCCTGGTTCTTCTTCGACGACGAGGTGGTCTGCCTCGGTACCGACATCCGTTCCTCCGCCCAGGCCGAAGTGAACACCACCGTCAACCAATGTCTGCTGTCACAGGACAAGCAGGTGCTGGTACGTGTAGGAAAGAGCGTCATCGGGCAGGAACCGGCTACGGCCGACTACCGCTCGCCGCAATGGGTGCTCCACAACAACGTGGCCTACCTCTTCCCCAACGGTGGACAGGTATCCGTCTCCAAGCAGACGCAGAGCGGCACGTGGTATGACATCAACCACACCGCCACTAAAGATGAAGTGAGCCAAGAGGTCTTCACCCTAAATTTCGACCACGGCATGCAACCATCGGGTGCCGACTATGCCTACATCGTGGTACCGGGCAAGCGCACAGCCGCCGAAGTGGAGGCCTACCGGAAACAGTGTCCGGTGAGTATCGTCAGCAACACGCCCCAGATGCAGGTGGTCCGCAACAAGGCACTGAAACTGTGGGGAATGGTGTTCTACACCGCTGGATCCTTCAAGCACAAAGAGCTACAAGTAACCGTGGACCATCCCTGCACACTGCTCATTAAGGAAGACGGCACCCTGCACATTGCCGACCCGGGACAGAAGCAGGAAGAGATTCTGGTCGGCCTGCGCCTCCCCTCCTTGAGCAAGAAAACAACTACCCTGCGCTGCAACTTCAAGGATAGCGGCATTCAGGCAGGAGCTACCAAGGCATATCGGTTCCATACGGAGGCGAATTAAAAAAAAAACGTGAGTTCGATATAAGGGCCGCATGGTACTTCCCTTCCTCCTGGGAGGAGGAAAATTGCCATGCGGCCCTTATATCGAACTCACGTTTTTTAAGGTTCATCCGACATTTCGAATGATGTATCGTCACTTTATTTTTTCTTTATCTCTTTTAAAGTGCTACTTTATCCGCATTAAAGTAACACTTTATCCCTGTTAAAGCAACACTTTATCCCCGTTAAAGTATTGCTTTAACAGGGATAAATGAAAAAAAAGTGACGATACAAGTGATTGAATGTATGGCGCGTAGTATACAAATTCATTTGTCGTGTGTCGTCACTCGCAATGTCGAATAAACCTTATTTAAGTGGTTAATTATTTGATACTAAACAAAGAAGCGCATCCTTCCTTCTGTTTCTGCATGCGCTTCTCCTTGGTAAGTATTAATCAAAATCAGCTATTACGGATTGGGGAGATCCATCGGTTCGATGTTATTCTCGGAACCGGCATAGCCCGGAGTCTGATTGATGTGTCCTTCCACGTTCGTGGCAATGGCCTTCTCGGCAATGGGCCACAGCACGTGATGCGGAGAGAGGGTGTATTCCAAACCGGCCTTGTTCTTCACGCCCTTGTTATAGAACTCGGTGCGATCCATGATACGGTTGTAAAAGTAGTTCTCCTTTGCGAAGTTGTCCATGCTGTAGGTGCGTCCCTTCTCGTCGGCCTTTCCGGTCTTGGCAAAGAGGAAGGCGATACGGGTCAGCTCGCACTTACGGGGCTCTTCGTAGAAC
>CAMWRY010000234.1 GCA_947176775.1 uncultured Bacteroides sp. | reverse complement strand
GTTCTGCTACGAGTTCAACAACAACATTGCCAACGTGTTCCAGCGGTATGTCAAGGAGTTTCCCGGACTACAATTCTGCACGGCTGCCCACGAACACCGCCTGTTTGAAGAAGACCTCTTCGAGGATGGCGTGATGTACTACATGAGCGACTGCATGAAGAACCGCAATTACTATCTATTCACCATAACTCCCGACAGCTATGAACGCGAAGTGGTTTACTATTAAACGGCTGACCTGCATCGCCGCTGCCCTCTGGGGCACCCTCTCCTTATCGGCTTCCGCACAGCAGAAGGGGGATACCGTATTTATTATTAAACACGACACCGTGTGGCTGAATCCTAAAACGGACACCGTCGTCGAAAGCCGGACGAAGGAGAACCGCTATGACCGCCGCGTACACCGTTACCGCAGGCATTGGGAAGCCCTGATTCCCACGCATACCAAGATTCAGTATGCCGGCAATATGGGATTGCTCTCCTTCGGCACCGGATGGGACTATGGCAAACGGAACCAATGGGAAACGGATATCTTCCTGGGAGTGTTGCCCAAATACGACTCCAAGCGCACCAAACTCACCTTCACACTGAAGCAGAACTACATACCGTGGAGCCTCCAGGTGAAAGAGAGCCGTTTCTCCGTAGAACCGCTATCGTGCGGCATGTACCTGAACACGGTGTTCGGCGATGAGTTCTGGGTCAACGAACCGGAGCGCTTCCCCAAAGGGTATTACGGTTTTTCCTCCAAGGTGCGCATCCACGCCTTCCTGGGGCAACGCATCACCTGCGACATTGACCCACAACGGAGATTCACGGCTAAGTCTGTTACTTTTTTTTACGAAATCAGTACCTGCGACCTGTATATCGTCAGTGCCTTCACCAACAAACACCTGAAGCCGAAGGACTATCTGTGCCTCTCGTTCGGCCTCAAGATGCAGTTGCTGTAACCATCATAAACCGTTGATTATCAGATATCCAAAAATACCAGCTCCGTATCCGCTCCGTACCTGCTCCGTATTTTCTCCGCATAAAGGTACTTTTATACGGAGCAGGTACGGAGCGGGTACGGAGCGGACCCCTTTCGGGTAGGGTGCGGATTTGAATTTATCTGCAAGCAAATGCCGCAATATTAGGTAAAATAACCTTTTTAAAAGTTGTATATTAATATAACCTTCCATATCTTTGCAAGATGAGAAAGATTATTGCCTATAAGAGTTATTTCAGTAACTTCCTGCAAAAGTTATCAAAGGACGAAACGGAAAAAATCCGCCGTGCATTAGATTTATTTAAATATGGAAGATAAAATGCCAAGGCACTTTATTAAATTTATACGCGATGGAATTTATGAGTTTCGTGTAACTTATGGCAATAACGAGTTTCGAATCTTTTTTATTTATGACGGTGAAACGATTGTAGTTCTTTTCAATGCTTTTAAAAAGAAGACACAGAAAACACCTGATAGAGAAATAAAAAAAGCGATAAAATTGAAGGAGGAATATTATGCAGCTAAAGGAAATCAGTAAGGACATCTACGACTTGGATGCGTGGCTGGACGAAGGATTGGGAAAAGAAGGAACTCCCGAACGTGAGAAAAATCGTGAAAAGGCGTGGGAAGAATATAACGCTCAAATCCTACTGGATGCCCGTAAAAACGCCAGACTTACACAGGCAGAGCTTGCCAAACGCATAGGAGTAGACAAAGGATATATCTCAAGAATAGAAAGGGGACTTACAGTACCTACTGTTTCCACCCTGTACCGGATAGCCGCAGCTATGGGGTTGACGGTAGAATTACGACCTATATAATCCGACACCCCAGCAAACATATATGACCAAGAAAAACGGAAACATCCTGATTGTCGACGATAACCGAGGCGTGCTCGCGGCCTTGCAACTCTTGTTGAAACCCTATTTTGAAGAAATCACCCTCCTCGCCTCGCCCGTGACGCTGCCCGGCAGGCTACGGGAAAAGAGGTGGCAGGTGGTGCTGCTCGACATGAACTTCACCTCGGGAATCAATACCGGCAATGAAGGCCTCTTCTGGCTGCACGAGATAAAGAAGCAATGCCCCGACCTGCCCGTGGTGCTGTTCACCGCCTACGCCGACATCGACCTGGCCGTGCGCGGTATCAAGGAGGGCGCCACCGACTTCGTCGTGAAGCCGTGGGACAACCGGAAACTGGTGGATACCTTGCTGAAAGCCGCATCCTCCTCCCAACCCAACGGCCCGAAAAACGCCGCAAAAGCGGAAAAGCACACAGCGGCAACGGAAAGCCGCCAGATGTATTGGGGCAACAGCCCTGCCATGAAACGGCTGCGTCTGCTGGTGGAGAAGGTGGCCGCCACCGACGCCAACGTCCTCATCACCGGCGAGAACGGCATCGGAAAGGAGATGCTGGCTTGCGAAATACACGCCCTCTCACAGCGCAACCGCCGCGACATGGTGAGCGTGGATATGGGCGCGGTGACCGAAAGCCTCTTTGAAAGCGAGCTGTTCGGCCACGTGAAAGGAGCCTTCACCGACGCCCACGCCGACCGCGCCGGAAAGTTTGAGACGGCCGGCGGAAGCACCCTCTTCCTGGACGAGATAGGCAACCTGCCCTATCACCTGCAAGCCAAACTGCTGACCGCCATCCAGCGCCGCAGCATTGTGCGCGTGGGCAGCAACACTCCTATCCCCATAGACATCCGGCTGATTTGCGCCACCAACCGCAACCTGCCCGAAATGGTGGAGAAGGGAGAGTTTCGCGAAGACCTGCTCTACCGCATCAACACCATACACCTGGAAATCCCCTCCCTGCGCGAACGACCCGAAGACATCATCCCCCTGGCGGAACGGTTCATCACCCGGTTCTGCAAGCAATACGACAAGCCTCCGGTCAGGCTGACGGAGAATGCCTGCGAGAAACTGATACTCTACCCTTGGTATGGCAACATACGCGAACTGGAACATGCCATCGAGAAGGCCATAATCATCTGCGAGAACGAGTCGCTGTCGGCCGAGCTGTTCCAGCTGCCCCGGCGTAGCGCCGTGCGCGAAAGTCCGGATAAATAAGGG
>CAMWRY010000233.1 GCA_947176775.1 uncultured Bacteroides sp. | reverse complement strand
CTACAGTGGAAGTGTATGCCAACAACACCCGTCTCTACGCCGATTCCGACGGAATATTCAAAGCCACTGTCAACAGCAATACCCTTATCCACGTTGACTTCCGCCAGCCTGATCCTACCGGAGCTGATTCCCCCTGGAAAATAACCGCCGCAGCCGGCGGGGTAGGACTCGTGACAGACCTGGTAAATGTAGTGGCAGGGAAATCGTTTACAATAAGGGCAAACGCTCTTGCAATACCTTCCGACAATGCCGATGTATTCTATTGCGCCGCACTTACCGATAAAAACGGGGCAATCAAGGAGCTGATCTCTCCTATTGTATACAACAGCATATACAACTACGGAAACCTCCCTTGCAATTTCACGTGCCAGGTAAAAGAGACTACCGTCAGGGAAGGAAACCTCATACGCATCGTCACTTCAATCGACAAAAAGAAATGGAGCCTTGTCAATGCCGACAACGACACGATTTCCGACCGTATCGACGCTATCGGGAACCGTGTGATCTATCACAACATCAACATGCCGGAGAAAGTGGAGGGAGCCGTAATTCAAGGCGGAGCCACACGTGTGGTGCGAGGGATGCCTTTCACCCTTAAGGTGACACCTGTCTCTGTCGATGACCGCATCACAGTGGCAGTAAACGGAATCAACCGGGTGGTGGATGCCGCCATAGCGAATCTTTCTGTCCCCGCTGTGGTGGAAGACATGGAAATTTCAATACAAGTGAATCCGATGGGGTCGGATGCGTATCATGTGGTGAATGTGCAGGAAGGGGAACTCGATGCAAAAATAGCCCAGTGTCCCTCTCGTCTGAAAATAACCGGCGTCATGAGATCTGAAGACTTCGATGCCTTGCGCAAACATGCGGCAACCATCGTGGATCTTGATCTCGCGGATGTCACCATAAAAGGTGCCGGCGACCTTGCCAACGCAATACCGTCAAACGCTTTTGCTTCATCCGCCACAACGCAGACAGCCCTGAAGACCATCATTCTCCCCTCAAACCTTGTAAACATTGAGGAGAACGCCTTCTTCCGCTGCACAGCCCTATCAGAGATCACAATTCCTGAGTCTGTAACATATGTAGGCGCAGGCGCATTCTCCTCATGTTCCGCTCTGGCAAAAATAATTGTAAAGGGGGCTATGCCTCCGGCAACCGGCAACATGTCTCCTTTCCCTGAAAATGCCGCACAGGTGACTCTCGAAGTGCCCGAAGGGGCTGAGACTTATTACGAACAGGCAAGCTTCTGGAACACTCTCGGTCTGACCACCTCAGAACCTTTCTACAACATCCAGATCGATCCTGAACGTTCTTTCAACTACAACGAATACTTCACGTTGACAAAGATTCCCAAGATGGAGACCACTATCAATGTAGGTCTGCCAAACAGCACCAAGTCTACAAATCCTGTCCGTAGACCCAACGTGGCTTTCAGGGTATACGACAACGACTACGAAGTGACATATTATACCTATGGAGGATCCTCTTATTCATCCGTAAGATACGGACAGCATAGTGTAATCTTTGATCCAAGCTATTCCGAGACCTCCATGCGATATCCGCAAGACCACGTGATAAAGGTAGTGTTCCATTATCCCATCGATTTCAAACTCCCGTCCAATATAAACGCAGAGTTTGTTGAGGTGAATGAGGAAAATGTATGGCGAGACGTATGGATGCATCTGTTTGTCGACGGATCAGAAGAGCGTCCCACGCTTTATAAAGAAGGTGAAGATTATAAATTCAGACTCAATTCAGAATCCTCCAATCTTGACATGAATGTAAAGTCAGTCAGCAAGATAATGACAAAAGTGGGGGAATCTCCGGAATATCAGACTGTAGAGACGACTCTTCTGCCTGATGAAAACGGATTGTATACGATCAGCAACCTTCAGGGTGACACCCGGATAGAAATCTCCACATCCCTCAGCGTAAACGACGGCTCCATGATTTCTGCTGAAGAGATTTCCCTTGTAAGCGCAGAAGAGGCAAAAAACATATCCAATATCTCTATCGCCGGCAACCTGGATGAAAATGCCTTCTCTAAGCTACGGGAGAAATTCATTTCTCTTGAATCTATCAACATGTCAGAACTCGAAAATGACATAATCCCCGCCAACGCATTGTCCGGAATGACTATGCTTCGAGATGTGGTTGTCCCCGAAAATGTCAAGACAATCGGCGACAACGCTTTTTCCGGCTGCTCAAATCTCGAGACAATCACCCTTCCGGGGGTATCAGGCATTGGAGACGGCGCTTTCGACGGTTGCCGGTCTCTGACAAGCATAACGATTCTCGGAGTGTCGTCCGACAACAGCGAAACTGACGAGGAGACAAGATCCTCCTCCGGAGCACGCATATCGGCTGATTCCTTTAGAGGTATCAATCCCAACTGTCTGTTATATATCCCGGAAAACTGGTCGGAAGACTTAAGCAGTCTTAAAAATGTAATCATAAATAAATCCGGAGCCCGTATTGCAACAGGCGACATAGAGCTTTCAGGCGACTATCCTTTCGAGGCACCTGCAAGTTTCAGTCTTGCCGACCATAATATTTCGCTCTCTATAGATATTCCAGGAAGCACAAAAACAGTCAACGGTGACTGGAAAGGAATTATCCTGCCGTTTACTCCTGACGAAATAGTGTATGGCGAGGACTTCACCCCACGCGGAGAAAAAGTCCTGAATATTATGTCATTATCAAGCGAATCTGACGCATGCCTTTCTAATGCTGAAAAGATTGTGGCAAACACCCCATATTTCGCCAATATGCATGCCCCCTTCGAGAAAGTGACCGTCACTTTCTCTGCAAAAGGGAAATCGACCGGCGACCAATTGGAGTATGATATCACGACATCCCCGCAACCGGAAGCATTGAAAGCAATTGGATCCGGCTTCACTCTCTACGGGTCATTCAACGGCAGATCAGTCGGGAGCACACCTTATCTGATAAACGAAACCGGAAGCGCCCTGACAAAGGCTGATGAACCTTTGGCTACAATCGCTCCCTTCTCTGTGTATGCCTGTGCCAACGATGCCTCTTCGCCAGCTGTCTTCAATATCGGAAGC
>CAMWRY010000232.1 GCA_947176775.1 uncultured Bacteroides sp. | reverse complement strand
CCGGGCACAGCGCCGCTAAGACGAGCTGAAAGCCAAAGGCGAAGACGCCAGCCTGACCGAAATACTGGAGAATGAAAAGCAACGGGATTACATTGAGCAGAACCGGGAAGTAAGCCCCCTCCGCAAGGCTGACGACGCTTTATTGCTGGACAACAGCCAATTGACCATCGCCCAGCAGAAGGAGTGGCTGGCCGAACAATTCAAACGGGTTACTGAGGAAAAGAACTGAACCGGATATGACAAAAGTAGAAATAGACGAAGGTTCCGGTTTCTGTTTCGGAGTCGTCACTGCAATCAATAAAGCAGAAGAAGAACTGGCAAAAGGAGGAACTCTCTATTGCCTGGGGGACATTGTGCACAACAGCCGCGAAGTGGAACGCCTGAAAGAGATGGGGCTGACTACCATCAACCATGAGGAATTCAACCATCTGCACAATGCCAAGGTATTGCTGCGAGCACATGGAGAGCCTCCGGAAACCTATGACATAGCCCGACGCAACCATATAGAAATCATCGATGCCACCTGCCCGGTCGTACTCCGCCTGCAGAAAAAGATAAAGCAAGAATACATTCAAGAGGATAGCCAGGACAAGCAAATTGTCATCTACGGCAAAAACGGACATGCCGAGGTCTTAGGGCTGGTAGGCCAGACTACGGGAAAGGCCATCGTCATCGAAAATCAAGAAGAGGCCACGAAACTGGATTTCAACAAGGACATCCGTCTCTATTCCCAGACGACCAAGTCGTTGGACGGCTTTCAGCACGTCGTGAAATACATCGAAGAGCACATCTCACCGAAAGTCACCTTCAAGTCTTATGACACCATCTGTCGGCAAGTGGCCAACCGAATACCCAATATCCGGAAATTCGCGGCTTCGCATGATTTGATATTCTTCGTCAGTGGGAAAAAAAGTTCCAATGGCAAGATGCTGTTCAGCGAATGCCAGAAGGTCAATGCCAATTCACATCTGATAGACAGTGCCGAAGAAATAGACAGTACTTTGCTTGCCCATGTCGAGTCTATCGGTGTCTGTGGAGCTACCTCTACCCCAAAATGGCTGATGGAGGAGATTTCAGAGGCGATAAAATCGAGGCTCACCAGTTGAACAAGGAGTCAGCGGAACCTGAAAAGGAGTTAGCGTTCACCCAGAAACGAGTTAAAAGCCAATAAATGAGAACTTATCCTCCTTTTAAGCCAGCAAATTAACGTAATTTATTAGTCACGGCCTTAGCTTTTTAGTATCTTTGCGGCATAATAAAGGTGCAAGCCTATTTATCATTTTGATTATTAACACTAAACAATACAATAGTTATGGGAACAGTTAAGTGTATCGGTATCTTGACATCCGGAGGTGATGCCCCGGGAATGAATGCGGCTATACGTGCCGTGACGCGTGCTGCTATCTACAACGGACTTTCTGTTAAAGGCATATATAGAGGTTACAAGGGTCTGGTGACCGGAGAAATCAAAGAATTCAAAAGCCAGAACGTCAGTAACATCATCCAATTGGGTGGTACTATCCTGAAGACGGCACGCTGCAAAGAGTTCACTACTCCCGAAGGCCGCCAGACGGCATACGACAACATGAAGAAGGAGGGCATTGATGCCTTGGTAGTCATCGGAGGCGACGGCTCGCTGACCGGTGCACGTATCTTTGCACAAGAGTTCGATGTGCCTTGTATCGGATTGCCGGGCACCATCGACAATGACCTTTACGGAACCGATACAACTATCGGTTATGACACCGCACTGAATACGATTCTGGATGCCGTAGATAAAATCCGCGACACAGCCACTTCCCACGAACGCTTGTTCTTCGTAGAAGTCATGGGACGCGATGCCGGTTTCCTAGCCCTGAACGGTGCCATCGCCTCTGGATCAGAAGCAGCCATCATCCCGGAATTCAGTACGGAAGTAGACCAATTGGAAGAATTCATCAAAAACGGTTTCCGAAAGTCAAAGAACAGCAGTATCGTGCTGGTAGCCGAAAGCGAACTGACGGGCGGTGCCATGCACTACGCCGAACGTGTGAAGAACGAGTACCCCCAATACGATGTACGTGTCACCATCCTCGGCCACTTGCCGCGCGGTGGCAGTCCTACAGCACACGACCGCATCCTGGCCAGCCGCTTGGGAGCTGCCGCCATCGATGCCATCATGGAGGGACAACGCAATGTCATGATTGGCATTGAGCACGATGAAGTGGTGTACGTTCCTTTCACAAAGGCCATCAAGAACGACAAACCGATCAAGAAAGACCTTGTCAACGTATTAAGAGCGTTATCTATCTGATAACAGGAGCACATCGTCCTAAACGCAGTCGAAGAATCTGCTCTCTCTATCCATGCACTTCCTTTTGGCGCATATTCAGAGAGAGCAAATTCTTCGACTGCGTTTCTTTAGAAAAGGATGCCTTTTCTGCTTTCTACAACCACTTCTCCACAATTTTCTCCGTTCGCTCCCACAACTCTGCCATCTGTGCATGCCGGGTGTACTTCTCTGAAAGAGACTTGGGACGGCAACTGGCATTCAAAGTTCCTGTACGCCGACCGGCCGCCTCGTCCAGCAACAGGCCGATTGCCGTCGCCGCTCCCTGACGGGGAGTGCGGATAAACGGGCGAAAGAAAATATCCGTCAATGGATCAAACCACATGTGCATCGTAATGATATTGGTAGAGACGACTCCCGGATCGGCCGCATTTACCACAATGCCTTTATGCTTGACACGATTGGCCAAGTCGATGGTGAACAGGGTCAACGCCAGCTTCGTATTACTATAAATAGGAATGCGCCAGAAGTTTCCCTTTCTTCCCCGAAGGAAAAAGTCCGGAAAATCCAGATGGCCGATGGCGTAAGTGCAAGATACCATATTGACGATACGACTCCCCTCTCCCATCAACGGCAGCAACTTGCGAGTAAGCAGGTAAGGAGCAACATAATTGACGCTCACCGTCCGCTCCAGTCCGTCTTCCGTAATACGACGTTCGGTTTCCAACGTCCCGGCATTATTCATCAGCAAAGCCAACGGTTCGCCTCGCTTCAACAAATTTTCGGCAAATGCAGCCACCGAG
>CAMWRY010000231.1 GCA_947176775.1 uncultured Bacteroides sp. | reverse complement strand
TCCTCCTAAAATCCCTCTCCAAACCTATTTAGGAAATTTACTACTTACTTTGCAGACTGAAATATGCACGGGAGGCAAGTGGAAAGGCGCTTGCAAACTGGTGGAAAACAAGTTCTTTGATTATATATTTCCCCAGTAATAAATATCAATAGATTACCTCTATTATTCTTTAATAAAGCATTCTTATTATTCTCGAAACTAGTAAAAAAAGGGAAATCTAATCTAGGAAGAGAACAAAATCCATACGCTACAAAAATCATAGAGGCAATAAAATTCCAATTCGGCAATGGCAGGAAGACATAAATATAGCCCACAACTTGAAGGTTGCAGGCTATCAGATAAAAGACATTGTGGCTTTTTGTATTACTGCCCCTTCTCCTTTAACCTTTTATACTCCTCTACCACATGCCTTCTGCTTTGCAATATCTGCCATCGGTAGACCAAGCAAGTAGTCAGGAAATAGAATCCGGCTTGCAGCCACAGTGCTCGGTACTCAAAGGAAACCTCTTGTAGCGTAGCTCCCATGCTGTTGATGCGTACATAGCCGTTGATGCCGAATGTAGAGGGAAAGAGATACGAGAAATACTTCCAAAAAGCAGGCATCGCAGCTCCCGGCCACGATATACCGGAGAGGAACAGCAACGGTACAGAAGTGAACACAAACAGCAACATGCACGTCTCGCGGTTACGGATGGCGATGGAAACCGTCATAGCAAAGAAGATGCAGGCAGCCAGATAAGGCAAAGTGAAGAGAGACAATACCCCGGGAATAGCAATCTGATTGAGGCTGAAAATCCATGGAACCACACACAGCGTATAGACCGCTACCAACGAATAGACCATGAAGTAACTCAACCCCTTGCCCATCACAATGCGCAGCGTGCCGTTGTAGTGGCGGTTGATAGGCACCAAGTCCCTGAAACGGTTCTGCTCACGTGCCGTACCGGCAGAGAGGCCGATACCCAGCAAAAGCGTCTGCTGGATAATCAGCATCAGCACGGCCGGAATAAGGAAGGCGGCAAACCCGTTGGTCGGGTTGTAGAGGGCGACATCCTCGTAGGCTATGGGGGAGGCCGTAATCTCGTCCTGCCGGTCGGTGGTATTGGCACTGCGCTCCATCTTGATGTCGGCATTCATGGCCAGCGACACGTTGGTGTTGGCAGTCAGCAGCGCCTTGTAGTACATCAGTCCGCTCATGTCGCAGAAGATACTTACCTGCGTCTGTTTGCCGCGTGCAATGTCATCGCTGAAGCTGGAGGGGATGTAGACGATGCCGTATGCCTTGCGTTCCCGAAGCATCCGCTTGGCCTCTTCCATGCCGGCACAATAGCTCACCAGCTGCACTTCGGGACTGGCATCTACTTTCCGAAGGTATTCGCGGCTCAGCGATGAGCGCGAGTTATCCACCACGACGGTGGGCACCTCGCGGATGGTCTCGTTCGTATAGATGAAGGCATAAATCAGCGGATAGACCAGCGGCACGAGCACGAAGAAGATAAGCACTCCCTGGTCGCGGAAGGTGGTGCGGAACTCCCGTTTCCATATATAGAACAAGTCATAAATGCCTTGCATCACTTTTTGTTTGAAGGTCAGGTCTTTCATTAGGGCATGTATTTATAGTAAATCAAAGCTCCTTTCAGCCGATGGGCTACAAGGAACGGAAGCATCATGAAAATAAGTAACGCTACATAGTTGGTCCACGAATACGCCATGGGATAGCCATTCAATGCCTGGTCAGCGTAAATCAGGAAATAGTGGCGCAGGGGGAACAGATTGGCTAATGCCTGCAACACGGGGTGCATGCCCATAACCGGAAACGACAGCCCACACATGGAAAAAGAGAGCACTCCCCAGAGCGAAGCGAAGCTGAGCCCCAAACGCAGGGTGGGCAGTGTGCCAATCATCAAGACCCCCACACCTTGCGACGCCAGTACGAGGCAAAGGGTGGCCAGCAGCATCGGCAGGATGCCACTGTTGCAGGGGAAGTGGAGGAAACCGTAGAGGTACACATTATACAATATTCCCATCAGGAAGAAGACAGCGGTGTGCGGCAACAGCTTGCCGGTCAGGGAAATCCAGATGGAGTTGTTGCCCATGCGCAGCCACTCGCGTGCAGTGCGCTCCTTTATCTCCACCCCGATGGAGTAGACGGTCACCATAAAGATGAGCAACATCAGTACGCCCGGTGCGAAGGTGTTGCACAGGTAGACAGAGTAGTTCAGCCAGGGGTTGTTGAGCGGATGCGTGTCGATGACGATGGGCTGGAGGAAGGCCATGGCCTGCTGCTCGGTGGCTCCTTTGGCATAGAGGACGCTACGGGCAGCCGCTCCCGATGCCAGCTCGCTCATCATCTTCATGTCTTTGAAGAGCAGCGAACCGGCGATGAGCAGAGTGTTGTTGGTATAGAACGAGAGTTTGGGTTGCCGCTGTGCCTGTACTTGGGCAGAGGTGCCCTCGGGGATATAGTAGAAACCGTAGATTTCTCCGCGCTGCATGGCGGTGCGTGCCTCGCTGACGTTGGGGTAACGGGCTACGACGGCTGTCTGCTCGAAAGCGTCCAGGTTGCGTACCAGCTGACGCGAAGTGGCGCTCATGTCCTGGTCCACCACTCCTACGGGCATGTCTGTAGGCAGGCCGGAGTCCATCAGCGTGGTGAAGAAGAGGTAGCAGAAGAGGGGCGCTATCACCATGCAGAACAGGTAGAGCGGACGGGAAACCAGACGGCGGCATTCGCGACGGATGACACGGGAGAGTCCGGACCGTTTCTCCTTCTCGGGGAGCCTCTCCCCCGGCCCCTCCCCCGTAGGGAGGGGAGAGAAGTTACTCTGCTTATGGGTAGGTATAGAATGTATCATAGGTGTCTTGGTTTTATTTATAGGAACCTGTTGGCGGAGTTAAATCAGCAAGGAAACGACTTCTGAAATTTCCCCTATATTCCCTGACTTGACAGACACTTGTGTCTGTCGGCTCAAACACTTGTGTCTGTCGGCTTGAACACAAGTGTTTGTCAGCTTGAACACAAGTGTCTGTTATTTAGATTTTTAATGTTTGATTATCAACGTATTAAGCAACGCCAAGGAGCAAGCCTGCGAATTAATTCCGCTAACGGTTTATAGGAGTATTTTCC
>CAMWRY010000230.1 GCA_947176775.1 uncultured Bacteroides sp. | reverse complement strand
CCAGTTCCTTCCTTTCAAAGAAGATGTTCTTGCCATTCGGTTTGGTGGAGGATATGTCACGGTTGGAAGTAAGCCGGTACATATGCCCTTTGGAGATATTCAGGTATTTGGCGGCTTCATCAATATTCAGCATATCTTTCAGGTAATAGAGTTGATTCTCCACGCTTTCAAAACGCTCTATCAAGGCTTCAAGCGTCCCGAAACGATCAATGAAGGCTTCAATGGTGGTTATCTTGCCCAATACTACGTTTATATCTTCCATTCGGGTCAGGATGACGGCCACATCTTCTACCCGTTTAAGCGTTTCAAGAAATCCGGCTTCTGTCATGATGCAAATTGTTTATCGGGTTCAACACATTCATTCATGCTGTCTGGCATCTCCTTTGGGCAGTTTTTTTCGGTTTCTTCCACTTGGTTCCGGCAGAGCCATTCGTCCAATTCCTGCTTGTTAAAATACAACAGTTTGCCGGACGGTCTGTAGTGGGGGATATGCCCGTTCTTGGCAAGTTTGTATAACTGGCTTTTCGACAGCCCCGTATACAGGCAGGCTTCTTTGAAATTGAGTGTTTTCTTGATGCAAAACAGCATATTTTCAATCTTCTCCGTTTGTTTCTGGAGCATACTAAGCTTCAGGAAACACGATGAACAGGACACCGCTACACAGTTTCTTTCTTCTTGTTGGTTCATTTCGTATTCTTTTTTGAGTTAGACATGGGGGAGTGATACCCCGAAACTTTATCGCTTCGGGGCAAAGGTAGATATGTGTTTTTCAATGCTTGTAAAAAGGAGAGTAACAGTTCGGAAGTGTTATCCGAACTGTTATCCTTTTCTGTGTCACTTGTTATCCGTTGTGTTTCTTTCTGTCATTTCTCTGACAGCTTGTACGCATTGGCTGATTACCTCCTGCATACTGTTTGGATTGCTCCTGGCAAGACTAAGTGCACTGGAATACTGGCCGTGTTTGAGCGGACGGCCGTCTCTGGAACCCAATATGGAACCGGCCTGTTCCAACAGATGTTCCCAACGTCCGAGAATGAGACGGTGGTGACATAACCGGTCGAAAAAAAAAAGCTACCAACCGGTTATTGGCAGACTTCAACGGCTGATGCAACGTGCCTTCCAAAAGAGAACGCAATATGCCTGCATTCACAGGGGTAGTGAAAAGTTGAGCCTCATTAGCACAATGCGCAATGAGGCTCAGTTGATTGTCATTCAAAAAGCTACCCAAAGACAAGGCAGGAAGGTTCGTTTCAGGGCGTGGCTTATCCGGTTCTTCTTTCAGACCGGAGGATGCTTTCGTCGTGTTGAACAGACGAAGCAACTCATCCATGCGGTTAGGAGCAAAAAGTATATTGGAGAAGAATTGCTCCACAAGGTCTTTACGTTTTGTCAGTATTCCTCTGAGAATACCGATGTTTTTCCGATGTCGGTTTTTCCCGGCGGCATCCCGGTGGTCACTATAATAATGACCGTTCAGAAAATCCTCCACATACAGTTCATACAATTTACTCTCACCGATAACTTCCTTCCGATAAGTAAAAGAGGCTTCCTTCAGCAAGGCAAAAAGTTCATCACGTTCATTTCCGACACTTTTGTGCGGTTTGTTTGCCAATCTCTTGTTTTAAAAAAAGGCAATCATTTCTACGGTTACGCTTCATAAATCTATTGTTTTAAGTTATTGGATAAATGCGTCATCCAAAAGGGAGACGGCATGGTCTTTCTTAGAATTGATGATTTGTGCGTACCTCTGAGTGTGTCTGATATTGGCATGACCCAATAATTGACTTGTCGTATAGATGTCAACCCCTGCGGTCAAGGCCATCGTTGCGAACGTATGCCTCGCCACGTGGAATGAGAATTTTTTTTCTATTCCGGCATCTGTGGCCCAATCGCGAAGTATGCTTTTATACCAAATACTCAACTTGGGAAATACACGGTCTTCAGAAGAAGCATCCCCTTGTTCCGGCATCCATTTCCGTGCATTCATGTTCAATGGCAAATACAACAATGCGCCGGTTTTATACTGCCGTATTTCTACCTGCCACCTGTTCCCGTTTTTACTAATGTGTTTCCAACACAAGTTTTTGATGTCCATAATGCGCAAACCGCAAAAACAGGAAAACAAAAACGCAGCCTTCATATCATCCCGACGGCAAGGAGTTGCAATAAGACGTTTTACTTCCTCTACTGTAAGATATTCACGTTTGGCTTCCGAACCTGAAAGCATATCCCGTTTGATTTTCTTGAATGGGCTTGACTGGAGCAGGTTCTCCTTAACTGCATAATTCAGTGCAGCCCGTATATAAGCGAGGTAGAGGAAAACCGTATTTTTGGCCAGTTGGTTATGGTCACGTGTGAGTGCAGGTCTATCTAGTAAATGGCTGAGAAATCTCATAATATAATCCCTATCTATTTCTGCAAGGGTAACACTGTTATCGTACTTCTCCAATTCATTAGTTACCCGATCTACCCAAATAAGTGCAGATGCCGAAGCCCGTTTTTCCACATCTTGCCGATAAACTCTCATCCAGTCCGTGAAAAGCATATTCGCTTTATACGAACGGTCTGTGATACCTGCTATCTTGTTGGTCAGGTTCAAAATTTTTTCGGTCTTAATGGCATTGGCTATTGCGAGTGTGTTGGCATTTTGGATTTGCGCCGACACATCCGTTTCTGGTACAAGATAGAGTTTCAATGACTGGTAAGTTCTCCGGCCATTGTAGTAAATATCCAAATAGATGGACTTCCTGCCATCTTTGAGTTCATTAAAACGTAAACGGACAGGTTCCTTTACTTTAACTTGCTTTTTCGTACGTGCCATATACCTTTGTTGTACTATTATTCATGAAAAGATTAATTGCATTTTGTTATCTTGATTAATGTTACTATACAATAATGGATAACATAGCTTTCTGAGAAACAGACATAAAGAGGCTGTTTCTACAAAATGCAAATATACACAGTATTTTTAATTAAACAATACATACTGTATAATTTAAAAATAGAAATAAGATTGTTATGGTCAAACAGAATTGAATTACGAAAAATTTCTTTCCGCTATGACTGATACACAGATAATTGCGACATGCAAAATTTGCAATATATTTCTGTTTGACTATAAATATTAGAAT
>CAMWRY010000229.1 GCA_947176775.1 uncultured Bacteroides sp. | reverse complement strand
CCGCCCCCAACAAGCGCCACCGGAAAACCCCACCAACCCCGCCCGCGCCGCAGGGCCCCGGTAAAACTGTTGAAGGAACACACACGCCTGTTGGGGATATGAAAAAAGCCTGCCTTATGATGAATGGGCATCATGGGGCAGGCTTTTGAGTTTATGTGATTCTATTTTTTCTTTTTCATTTGTTGAAACTGGTATAAGTGACTTCCAGTTTCAGTGGCGATTTGACTTGGCCGTTTTCAGTTTCCGGACCACCTTTCAGCTTGGCATATCCCGGTTTGAGGTCATTTTGGACACCGGTCATGGTTGCGCTGGTGGTGCTTGAGCTGGTGTCATAGGTGACTGAAACAGGAATCAGCAATACCTTGTCCCAATCCTTGGTGTCCTCGTTCGTTTTCCAGTCATTTTCCCATTGGGTTTCGTTCCAAGAGGTGCCGGCTTTCTCTTTGGCAGCTTTCTTGGCGGCTTGCTTTTCGTTGATGCAAGTGGTGACCAGACGGGCTATGTTGCTGAATACATATTGATTGGTGGCAAATGCGTTGTGGGTTGTCGTGAACGAGGTCACATTGTCCCTGACTTTGTTCTCTTCAAAGAAGCTCTTTAAGTCCTGCTTACGTATCAGCAATACGTCACTGGGCGCACTCATGCTGTATTCGTAATTGCTGTTTATATTGTAATTGGTGAAAGTCAGCTTCACGGCATTCAGGGTATCGTTGGCCAGTTGGCTGTATATCTCGTCATAAGGCATGGTGGCTTCCGTAAAGATACCGGCAGGGGACTTGATGTAAGTATGTTGAGGTTCGGCCGCCTTTTCCTTTATCAAGTCGGAATTCATGAACTGGTTGGCCTGGATAACCTCTTTGGTGGAAGCGAATATGGTATTTGTGCTGTATCTCAAAGAGTCAGTTCCATCAATCTTCTTCAATGCTACACCAGTACTGTCGTTTACGTAGTGTGTACAAAGTTCCATTTGCAGTGCCACATAATCTACATAAAGGATGGTACCATCTCCATAATCCGTTTTCAGATATACCCCTTTGAAGACTTTGTCTATAAAGGTTTCTGCATTTTTAAAGTATTCGGGATGTTCCCGGTAGACTTTCAGAATTCTGTCTTCGCCGAAGGTCTTTTTATCCAATGGGAATGTTACATTCGGATAGAAAGTCTTGTTGCCATATCCGTCTACCGCATTTCTTACGGAATCGGGTACAGAGGTGTCATAAGCAGTGTAGGCTTTGCGACCGAGCAGTTTGAAGTGTCCCCCGTTGTCGATGTAATACTCTTCCGGCTTGATGTTGGTGTAACGGTTCTTGTCCAGCTTCTTGGTCAGCTCGTAGGCACTCATTCGGCATGCGTTCAGGGAGTCGCCGAACCAGTTTTCATAGAGTACGGCCAACTGCATGGAAACCACCGAGTCACCCGCCATTATGCCGGTAGCTTTCGTCGGGTTTCCTTCGCTGTCCCATTCGGTCACCTGGTACACTTCTGGTAAGGAGAAATTCTCCGTACAATTCAACTCCGTAAGGAAACTTGTCTCGTAATAACCGAATTCCGGATCGGAAAACTTGCCTACATAGCCGGTACTTGTCTTGGCAAATACGGAATCAACGGCAAATGAACGTGTTATTACGTCAAAAGTAGTCGTATGCGCTGACATGTTGTCAGAACCGGGTAGCATCCCCAGTCCCAATGTACCGGTGTTGTCATCGCATCCAGTGAAAGTCAGGACTGCCAAAAGCAAGGCTCCCAGATATTTTACTTTCATAGCTTTAACTGTCTAAATCAATATTATTTTTGTTCTGTTTCCCATACCTCGTCATAGAAGTCGTTGCAGGCATCGGCAAAGTTTTCAGGAGATTGGTATGCCAATACGGGTTTTCCGGATTTGAGCGCATAATTCAGCGCCTCTTCATTGACATGTTCGCTTTGCTGGACAACGCCGTCGGAAAAATCTATAGCCAGTTTGCAGAGTGAGGCGTAAGTGACGGGTTCTTTCAAGCCGGCAATATCTTTCTTGGCGATGCCTTTCAGCATAAGCTTGTTGGCGAAGTCAGGATGGAAAGGCTGTTTGAAGTCATCTTCATAAAGAGAGAATACGACCTTGGTATTTCTGAAAGAAGGTTCGTCTTTATAGGCTTTCTTGATGTAGAGAGGAGCCAAGGCAGTCATCCAGCCGTGGCAGTGGATGACATCCGGACACCAGCGCAGTTTCTTTACTGTTTCCAGCACGCCTCGGGCATAGAAGATGGCACGGGCATCGTTGTCTTCATACTCTTCGCCGTTTTCGTCTGTAGCCTGCAAACGGTTCTGGAAATAGTCATCGTTGTCGATGAAATACACTTGCATGCGTGCAGACTGGATGGAGGCAACCTTGATGATAAGTGGATGGTCGGTGTCGTCAATGATAAGATTCATTCCGGAGAGACGTATCACTTCATGCAGCTGGTTCCTGCGCTCGTTGATATTTCCCCATTTGGGCATGAACGTTCTGATTTCTCTGCCTTTTTCTTGAATGGCCTGGGGCAGGTTTCTGCCTACAAGAGACATTTCGGATTCTGAAACGTAGGGGGTAATTTCTTGTGTTATAAATAAAACCTTATTCGCCTTTGTCATAATAACGATGTTCTCAATTATTCTGCAAAGATATAAAAAAAATCGGTCAATGAAGCAAACTGAGCCTGCCTATAATTCCTTATGAATTGTTAAGTGCTTGTTATTCAGTGATGCAGCTATCTCGGAAATAGCCCGAAAATATACTACGTTTTGCATTAATTTGCGAGATTTCTTCTTTATATGCCAAATAATGGTTTATTTTGCACCGCTTTTGCAAACAACTAAGTTATTATAGAATTAAGTTAAATGGAAATAGTACATACTATCAAGGACTTGCAGGCCGGACTTTCGGCTTTGAGAGCTCAGGGGAAAAAAGTAGGTCTGGTACCTACGATGGGTGCCCTGCACGCCGGTCATGCTTCATTGGTGAAACGTTGTGTGGCCGAGAACGACGCTGCCGTAGTAAGCGTTTTTGTAAATCCGACCCAGTTTAATGACAAGAACGATTTAGTGAAATATCCTCGCACGTTGGAAGCCGACTGCCGTTTGTTGGAGGATTGCGGCGCCACATTTGCGTTTGCCCCTTCCGTGGAGGAGATGTATCC
>CAMWRY010000228.1 GCA_947176775.1 uncultured Bacteroides sp. | reverse complement strand
ATCTGCTGCTGAACGACTACGCCAACCACGAAACAGTCTATCTTTCGGAAGCCATTGCCTCCGATGAAACGGCTTTGAAAGCCAACCCGAAGTATGTCAACAAGGTGGTTGCCCCGACATTGGAACCGGTGCAATCCATCGGAGGCCTCCGCACCCTGCCGGACTATTCGTTTGACACCATGCCCGACGACTATGCAGCCTTGGTACTGATTGGCGGCTTCGGCTGGAGCACGCCTGTTGCCGAAAAGGTGGTGCCGATTGTCCGACAAGCCATAGAGGGGGGCAAGATTGTCGGTGCCATCTGCAATGCCGCTTCCTTCATGGCAAAGCACGGCTTCCTGAATACGGTGAAGCATACCGGCAACGGACTGGAGCAACTGAAGCTGTGGGGCGGTGACAACTATACACATCCCGATGGCTACGTCCATGCTCAGGCAGTGAGCGACCAACGCATCGTAACCGCCAACGGTTCCGCCACCATGGAGTTTGCCAAAGAGCTCTTGTTGCTGCTGGAAAACGATACGCCGGAACGCATCGAAATGTATTATCAATTCAACAAACAAGGCTTCTGCGCCCTGTTTCCCCAAATCTGAAGACTATGGCCTGTTCTACTGATTTCATAGCATTCATCTGCGACGTACTTGCTCCCTTGGGAGAGGTACGTTCGCGCAAGATGATGGGTGAGTACGTCATCTACGTAAACGATAAATGTGTGATAACCGCCTGCAACAATACCGCCTTCATCAAGAAGCTACCGTGCATTGCAGAGTTGATGGCGGATGCCGAAACCGGCTGTGCGTACAAGGGTGCGAAAGAGGGGTATATCCTCGACTTCCACGACCGGCAGAAGGTGCTGAAAGTGATTGAAACGCTGTGGGAAGAGTTGCCATTCCCTAAATCAAAAAAGAGATAATCGGCAGCAAAAGTCTATTGATGAAATAAAACGCAGCTACAGAAATGAATAAGAAACATTTCATCATTCTACTGCTCTTTCTTCTCAGTTGGAGCAGTATCAACTTATGTGCACAGAACGAAGGCCTGCCGCAAAGCTACAGCATCATACTGGGCGGCGGCATCACCATACCACATGTAGAAGGAAATCAAAATGACTTCTTCAACCGCAACGGCAATCGTGTAGGATACAACCTGATGACGGAAGGACGCTACTACTTCATTCCCCAATTTGCCCTAGGACTTCAATACGACTACCAAAGAATAGCCTGTCTACCGGACAAGATGCACCTGCACTATATATGCCCCACCGCCACCTATCGCTATCTTTGGAGCAACGGCCGTCAAGGCGCCTTCCTCTCACTCGGCATCGGATATATGAATTATCAGGAACGCACCTACAAACGGAGTACCGAAAACGGTCATCTCTACCAGAAAGGCTACTGCGGCATCTCCTTAGGAATGGGGTATGAATTCTTCATCACCCGTAAACTATCCGGCATGCTGCGTACCGACATCCTGACTGCCGACTGGTTCGTCAATCCCGACGGACGCCTCTTCAACATAGACGGGTATGATGACGGAGTGAATCACAATCGGTTCAAGAACAACATCACATTCATCAATATCGGGGTGGCGGTTCAATTCGGGAGATAGCTATCATTCTTCTACCTGCATCGCCACCACCTCCTGCAACACGCCGACTGCCTCTTCCACCGTCCGCACATCCTTCACCAGCATGCTGCGCTTGCCATTCTGTTCGCGCAGGTCGCAACGACGGGTATATTTCATCATGTAGGCAATGACCTTGCCGAATGCCTGGCTCTGATAATAAGGGCTGTCCGGATTGGACACAAAGAACAGGGACATACGGCCTCCTTTGAGAAACACCTTTTCTACTCCCAGACGGGCAGCCATGCGACGCAAAGGAACAATGCGTAGCAGCTCCTCCGTTTCGGGAGGCACGGAGCCAAAGCGGTCTTCAAGACGGGCGCGGAAGTCGGCCACATCCTTGTCAAGTATCAAACTGTCCAATTCACGATAGAGTAGCATACGTTCGCTGCTTCCCGTCACGTAGTCGGCAGGCAACAGCAGTTCGAGGTCACTCTCCACTTGGCATTCGTCTACAAACTGATCACCACTGATGACACCGCCGTCCGCTTTCATCTCTTCGGCATAGAGTTCGGCAAATTCGTCCGTCTTCAACTCGTGCACGGCTTCGGACAATATCTTCTGGTAAGTCTCGTAACCCAAGTCGGCAATGAAACCACTCTGCTCGGCGCCCAACATGTTGCCTGCACCACGAATATCGAGGTCCTGCATGGCAATATGGATACCACTACCCAAGTCAGAGAAGTTCTCGATGGCCTGCAGGCGACGCTTTGCCTCGGGAGTGAGGGAAGACAAGGGAGGTGCCAAGAGGTAACAGAAAGCCTTCTTGTTACTCCGCCCCACGCGTCCGCGCATCTGGTGCAGGTCGCTAAGGCCGAAATTCTGTGCCTGGTTGATAATGATGGTGTTGGCATTGGGGATGTCAATACCGCTCTCGATGATGGTAGTGGCAAGCAACACATCGTAGTCATAGTTGACAAAGTCAAAGATAATCTTCTCCAGCTCTGCAGGCTCCATCTGTCCGTGACCGATACAGACACGGCAATCGGGGATATGGCGCTCTATCAATGCTTTCAGTTCGGCAAGATTGGAGATACGGTTATTCACAAAGAACACCTGCCCATTGCGGCTCATCTCGAAGTTAATGGCATCCACAATGACCTCCTCGTTGAAGGTATGTACCTCCGTCTGCACCGGATAGCGGTTGGGGGGCGGTGTCTGGATGACACTCAGGTCGCGCGCACCCATCAGCGAGAACTGCAAGGTACGGGGAATGGGGGTAGCAGTCATTGTCAAGGTATCTACGTTCACTTTGAGCTGGCGCAACTTCTCCTTGACGGATACGCCGAACTTCTGCTCTTCATCAATGATAAGCAGACCGAGGTCCTTGAACTTGACATCCTTACCTAGAATGCGGTGGGTGCCGATAAGGATATTCACATCGCCTTCAGCAAGTCCTTTGATAGCCGCCTTCGACTGAGCAGCAGTACGCGCACGGCTCAGATATTCCACCTGACATGGCAAATCTTTGAGACGCTCCTTGAAAGTCTGGAAGTGCTGATAGGCAAGCACGGTAGTACGCACCAGTACGGCTA
>CAMWRY010000227.1 GCA_947176775.1 uncultured Bacteroides sp. | reverse complement strand
GTCCTTCACGGGAAGTCTGTAGGTGGGTGATAAGCTTTTCGCGTTCAATGTAAAGCGCCTCTTTCGTTTCGCGCAAGCGTTTGTATATCTGTATGATGTGTTGCGAAATCTCTCCCAGTTCGTTGTGTGGAAAGGCGGTCTGCATGTCCATGTCTATAGGCTCGTTCCTGTCAGCTCTCTTGGCAAACTCGCGCAGGTGGCTGATGGCACTGCCCAACTTGGCAGTGAATGTGTAAAAGATAAATATCAGCAGCAGCGATACAATGACTGTAAACCAGATGTAGTGTGGGTCAGCAGCCAGGTTATTCATCAGATTGACGTCGTAGGGCAGGGCCGAGCGGATGATACACTTTTCGTAGGCAGTAGCGGAGTAGAAATAGGTATTGCCGGTGGTCTCAGAGGTGCGGCGCACGTCGTAGCCCTTGCCGTTTTTCAGTGCCTTTTTTATTTCGGGGCGCCGGATGTGGTTGTTCAGTTCGTGGCTACCGCTCTGAGAACTGTCGAACAATACGTTTCCGTGGTGGTCCAGCACGGTGACACGCAACTCCTTGTTGTGGTGTCTGGAGATATGGCTTTCCGGGACGGAAGTCCGCAGGCTGTCGGGAAGGTCGTGCAATTCCTGATACAACCGGTTGTTGTAGTCTTGCAACTGCATGTCCAACAGCTCCACTTTGTATTCCTTTTCACGTTGGTATTGGTAGGCGATGAAACAGGCGGCGAATGCGAGGAACAGTGAGATGACCGAAAGAAACAGCTTCCGGCTGAAAGACAGAAAGTGTCTGTCGTCATTCGGTTTCAAAGCAGTACCCATATCCCAGACGTGTTACGATACATTTGCCATAAATTCCAATTTTCTTGCGCAGGCGTGTGATGTTCACATCGATGGTGCGGTCCAGTACATATACTTCATTGCTCCAGATGCGGTTCAGTATGTCTTCACGCGAGAATACGCGTCCCTTGTTCTGCAGGAGTAACAGTAGGATTTCAAACTCCTTTTTGGTGAGCGGTGTCTCTTCGCCATTGATGCAAACTTTCTTCTTGGTGATGTCCAGTATCAGTGTCTTGTAGGCAATCTGTTCCTGCACATGCTTTGTTTCTCCCTGCCGGGTGCGTCGCAGCACGGCCTTGATGCGTGCTGCTACTTCGCGCAGCGAGAAGGGTTTGGATATATAGTCGTCTGCTCCCAGATTGAGGCCGGTGACTGTGTCGTTTTCCGTATCTTTGGCGGTGATGAAGATGATGGGGATTTGGGCGGTTTTTTTGTCTTTCTTCAACAGGCTTGCCATCTTGAAGCCGGATATTTCTCCCATCATCACATCCAGCAGCAATAGATGGTAGCTGGCAATGTCCATCTTCAGGGCTTCCTCGGCTGAATTGGCTGTATCTACTTCGTAGCCTTCATTCTCAAGGTTGAACTTCAGAATTTCGCATAAGTCTTCTTCATCGTCCACGACTAAAATCCGGTAATCGTTCATTGCATTCATTTCATTTATTATTTTCATAAAAGTGGGTGCGCGAATGATGCTTCCGTCGCAAAGTTAAAGTTTATTTCTTTTCTGTGACAAAGATGCGCTGGATTTGTTACAATAACATGAAACAGATGTTACAGTTTTGTTACAGATGTAAGATGTGCATGACTATAATTCTTTATCTTTGCCATAGAATAACGGATTTATTATGAAAGAGCTTATAAAAATAGGTAAAGATTCTCGTAAATGGCGTTTGCCGATCATCATTGCCGCAGTGGCGATTTTAGTAGGAATAGCTTCATTTTGGCTTAATTCTGCTCCCTTCCGTTCCGGTTTCGAGATAACGGATGAGTTGGGCGGCAATATCTTTCCTTCCAGCATTCTGTCGGTGGCCACTACCGATGCGCAGATTATTGTTCCGGTAGACTCCATGTATGTAGGCAATCCGAAATCCTGCATTGCTGTTCGCGTCCGTTCGGGACAAGCCTACAGCCGTGTGCGTGTGGAGGTGGCTGAGACACCGTTCTTCTTTCGTTCGGTGTCGGAGTTTGTCTTGGCCAAGCCCCGGACGGACTACGTTATCTATCCGGACATTATCTGGAACTATGAAGCGCTACGCAACAACAATCAGGCCGAACCCATCAGTGTAGCCGTTACGGTGGAGATGAACCGGAAGGAGCTGGGGCAACGGGTGCGTACTTTCTCTGTGCGCAGTGTGAACGAGTGCCTGTTGGGATATGTCACGAACGGTACAAAGTTTCATGATACGGGTATCTTTTTTGCGGCCTACGTGAACGAGGAGCATCCGATGATTGACCAACTGTTGCGTGAGGCGCTGAACACACGTATTGTCAACCGCTTCTTGGGCTATCAGGGAGGTAATGCCGGGGTGGTGGACAAGCAGGTGTATGCGTTGTGGAATGTGCTGCAGAAGCGTAATTTCAAATACAGTTCTGTATCGAACACCAGTTTGTCCAGCAATGTGGTCTTCTCCCAACGTGTCCGCACGCTTGATGATGCGTTGGAGTCTTCGCAGATTAACTGTGTGGACGGCAGTGTACTTTTGGCCTCCCTGCTCCGTGCCATCAACATAGAGCCTATATTGGTTCGTACTCCGGGGCACATGTTTGTGGGCTATTATACGGATGCCAACCACAAAGAGATGAATTTCCTTGAGACCACCATGATTGGCGATGTGGATTTGGACGATTTCTTTCCGGACGAACAGCTGGATTCCACCATGGTGGGGAAGTCGCAGAATCAGATGTCGCGCATCACTTTCGATAAATCCAAGGAGTATGCCAATAAGAAGTACAGGCAGTATGAAGAGGGTATCCATTCCGGTAAACTGAATTATATGTTTCTGGAGATATCCAAGGAGGTGCGGAGAAGAATACAACCAATAGGAAAATAAATCACGTGAATATAAGCGTATAGATGACGATTGGAGCAGCCGATTCTTACGAATCGGCTGTTTTTGTTTCGTTTGTTTGCATATCAACGGCGGTAATGCTATTTTTGCGAGAAATAGTGAAGAGGGTGTATGCTGTCTTTGCAAGAATAAGTGAAATCTATATGGAACAAAGCAAGAAATTTATCTCTCCGGGAGCATGGTTCTCCATGATATATCCGGCAGACTGGCACGAATTTGAAGATGGGGAAGGCTCTTTCCTCTTCTATAATCCCAATGAGTGGA
>CAMWRY010000226.1 GCA_947176775.1 uncultured Bacteroides sp. | reverse complement strand
CGCATACGCGTTGGGGTTCGACAGCATACAAGTACACGAAGCCGTACACCTCTTCGGAGATACTGCCAAACCGAATTGTAACCTTACCATCAACTTTGCATTTGCTCGCCAGTCGTCCGATGTAAGACTGAAAGATAGCCTGAACTCCTTTTTCCTTTTCGCCTGTTTTGGAGACAGATATATGACGTTGACGCCCGAAGAAGCCGTCAAGAGCTATACGGAGAGATATGTCAACGATTACCGTAGCGACTTGGAACCGATGTACCGGCAGGAAGAGGAGGAAGACAACATCGGGAACTGGTATTATTACTACAAAGGCATCGAAAGCAACGTGCAATTGTGCAACTCTCTGCTGTTGACTTACCGCATCGACTACAACGAATATACCGGCGGCGCGCATGGCATCTATACGACCTCTTTCCTCAACTTCGATTTAAGGAGCTTGAACGTCATCCGCCTGGACGACTTGTTCGAAGAAGATTACCAGGAGACACTGACAGACTTGCTCTGGAAACAATTGATGGCAGACCGCAAAGTGGGCACCCGTCAGGAGCTGGAGGAGATGGGATATGGCATCACCGGTCCTCTGGAACCTACCGAGAACTTCTATCTGAGCCCCAAAGGAATCAACTTCTATTATAATGTATATGACATTGCCCCTTACTCAATGGGAACTACCGAAATCACGTTGCCGTATGAGGAGATTGCCCCTCTGATGAGCAGCGAGTTCAGCACGTTGAGCCGTACCATAAAGGCAAACGACCAATAAGAACAGGATTCAAGAAAAATCTATCAACAGCAAGTAAGATTCACTATGGATTTAATACTCAAATACTTCCCAGACCTGACGGAAGAGCAGAAGCAGCAGTTTGCCGCACTCTACGACCTCTACCTGGACTGGAACTCCAAGATTAATGTCATCTCACGCAAAGATATAGAGAACTTGTACGAACATCACGTACTGCACTCTTTGGGCATTGCCCAAGTCATCCGGTTCCGGCCGGGCACACAGGTTATGGACCTCGGCACGGGAGGCGGATTTCCGGGAATCCCGTTGGCCATCCTTTTTCCCGAAGTGAAGTTTCTACTGATAGCCCGCATCGGAAAGAAAGTGCGCGTGGCTACCGAAGTGGCCAACAGCATCGGACTGAAAAATGTCGCCTTCCGCCATGCCCGTGCGGAAGAGGAGAAAAGGACGTTCGACTTTGTTGTGAGCCGTGCCGTGATGCCACTGGCCGACTTGCTGAAGATTATCCGCAAGAACATCTCCCCCAAGCAACAGAATGCGTTACCCAACGGCCTAATCTGCCTGAAGGGAGGCGAATTGGGGAACGAAACCACGCCTGTCAAGAACAAGGCTACCCTGTGGGAGCTGAAGGAGTTTTTTGAAGAAGAATTCTTCCAGACCAAGAAGGTGGTGCATGTAGGCTTTTGAAGAATGAGAAGCGGAAAGCCAAGGTTTAGAAAGCAAAATACATTACATGTATGAAAATAAAGAGATTTGAATTTAATATGTTCCCGGAGAACTGCTACGTGCTTTGGGACGAAACCAATGAAGCGGCGGTCATCGACCCCGGTTGCTTCTACGAAGAGGAAAAGCAGGCTCTGAAAAACTTCATCCTTAAAAACAACTTGGAGGTGAAACACCTGCTCAACACGCATCTGCATTTGGACCACATCTTCGGCAACCCCTTCATGTTGAAGGAATTCGGCCTGAAAGCCGAAGCCAACCAAGCCGATGAATTCTGGATTGACGAAGCACCCAAGCAGAGCCGCATGTTCGGCTTCAAAATGCAGGAAGCGCCTGTCCCTCTGGGCACCTACCTGCACGATGGAGACATCATCACCTTCGGCCATACCAAGCTGGAGGCCATTCACGTACCGGGACACTCGCCGGGCAGCTTGGTGTTCTATTGTGCGGCAGACCGCTGCATGTTCTCGGGAGATGTACTGTTTCAAGGCAGCATCGGACGTGCCGACCTCTCCGGCGGCAACTTCGACGAACTGATAGAACACATCTGCAGCCGGCTGTTCACCCTGCCCAACGATACGATTGTCTACCCCGGACACGGAGCACCGACAACGATTGGAATAGAAAAAGCGGAAAATCCATTCTTCCGATAACAATATAGCAAACTATTAAATCATTACAGCCATGAAAAACGATTTATTGGCCTACCGCCACATCGGCATCAGCAAACAAGACGAGGAAAAGATGCTCCAGAAAATCGGAGTAAAAAGCCTGGACGAGCTGATTGATAAAACCATTCCTGCCAACATTCGCCTGAAGGAGCCGCTGGCTCTGCCCAAGGCAATGACGGAATACGAATTCGGGCAGCACATTGCAGAGATTGCTGCTAAAAACAAACTTTACACCACCTATATCGGCATGGGCTGGTACAACACCATCACGCCTGCCGTTATCCAACGGAACGTATTCGAGAACCCCGTTTGGTACACCTCCTACACTCCTTATCAGACCGAAGTATCACAAGGCCGTCTGGAAGCACTGCTGAACTTCCAAACGGCCGTATGCGACCTGACCGGCATGCCCCTGGCCAACTGCTCCCTGCTGGACGAAGCTACCGCAGCAGCCGAAGCTGTGACCATGATGTATGCCCCACGCCCACGCGACATGCAGAAGGCCGGAGCCAACGTGGTGTTCGTGGACGAGGAAATCTTTCCGCAGATACTGGCAGTAATGACTACCCGTGCCATTCCGCAAGGCATTGAACTGCGCACGGGTAAGTATCAGGAAATGGAATTCACTCCGGACATCTTTGCCTGCCTGCTGCAATATCCCAACGCCACCGGTAACGTGGAGGACTATCGTGCCTTTGTAGAGAAGGCCCACGCCGCCCACTGCAAAGTGGCCGTATCAGCCGACATTCTGAGCCTCGCCCTGCTCACTCCTCCGGGAGAATGGGGAGCGGACATCGTCTTCGGTACCACCCAACGCCTGGGTACACCGATGTTCTACGGAGGTCCGTCGGCCGCCTACTTCGCCACTCGCGACGAGTTCAAGCGTAACATGCCGGGACGCATCATCGGCTGGTCGAAGGACAAGTACGGCAAACTGTGCTATCGCATGGCTCTGCAAACTCGCGAACAGCACATCAAGCGCGAAAAGGCCACGTCGAACATCTGTACCGGACTCTTATACACATCTGCGAGCCCAAGAG
>CAMWRY010000225.1 GCA_947176775.1 uncultured Bacteroides sp. | reverse complement strand
CCGGCTTGACGCAGGGAATGTTTGTCGGTTCTGTGTCCGATAACTTCAACGAGCGCATTGAACAGAAGATTTTTCACTGCGAGATTGTCGTGGATGCAGAGAAGGTGAAACGCGAGGAAAAAGCCTACAAGAAGATACCCGTCATTACCGACTTCACGGACGAGGATGGCAACGACCACATGAAGGAAACGGTGCAGGCGAATTACAGGCGCATCAAGGAGGAAGTGAAACAAATTATCGCAGACGAGTTGGAGCGTATTACCAATGACGACAATCTGAAACATCTGTTGCAGCAGAAATAGCCGAATGAAAAATCCGTAACTCAACAGCAATGTGAATTACGGATTTTTTCAGTTTCCAGTTTTCAATTCATATATAAGGTGTGGCATTTCTTTTTCGTTGTATATGACGGTATGACTGCCACACAGGGTCATTCCCAGCCGTTCCGCCACCCGGATGGATGCCCCGTTTTCCGGACGGATGCTACAACAGATGTTTTTCTGTGCCTGCTTTCCAAAGGCGTATTCCAGACAAGCACGGGCGGCTTCTGTACCGTAACCGTTATGCCAATATGCGTTATCGAGTATATATCCAAGCTCGACAACCTCGTTTCCGTTTATGGTACTTTTCATCAGACCGGCTTGCCCTATCAACGTACCGTTTTCTTTCAGTATGACGGCAAAATATCCAAATCCGTCCTTGCGGTATCGGGTGAGTTGCCTGTTTATCCACTTGCGCACATCCTTTTTGGTAAAGCCGTGTTCCCAAGCGTACATGACTTCCGGCTTTTCCATTATGGCAAGGAGCGCATCTATATCTTTTCGGGTTATCTTGCGGATAAGCAGTCGTTCCGTTTCCATGACGAACAGCGATGCGGAATAGGTCTTTATCTCGAAACCGTCCTCTTCCCATTCCTTCACAAGGCTGTTTATTGTTTCTTCCACCAGACTGTCATAAGCGACATCGGGAATGACCTTTATGAAAAAAGTGTCACGGGTTTCTTTAAGGACCCATTCGTTGATGTTTTTCAGTTCCTTTCCTTCGGGAATGTAATCCTTGTGTATCATGAACTCGTTGATGTTGTCCGCCAGCAGTTCCTCCAGTTGATAGCGGATGTCATTCTCCAATTTGGCGAAAGGCACGGTTGCCTCTTCGCAAGTTCCAGCAAATGGAGCGTTCTCTTCAAAATCTTCATCCGGTGCGTGATTGTCCCGTTTCATGTCCAGCATATCCTGCGCGAACCGCCCGGATTCTTTATCCTTGTACTTCGAGGCATATTTTTCCAGCAGTTCCCAGTCCTGACGGGTCATAGGGTATTTGAAAGCGGCACGTTCCACCTCATTGCAGCGTACCATGTCCGCCTTCACCTCTTCGGGCAGCGACTGGCATTCCCTACAGATATGCTGTGCGTGTCCTTTGCCGGAGAACTTCTCGTTAGCCTTGTAGTCGCCGCAAATCCGGCAGTAGTGCCCCTGCTGTTTCTTCTTCTTTTTTGCCATGCCTACTACTGCTGTTTCAATAAGTTCAAGCCTTTTTCCGTAAGCCGGTATTTCTGCTTCGGGTGGCTCGGCTGTTCAGGGTACAATGGAATAATATATCCCTCGTTCAAGGCGGGATGCAGGTAATTCGTTCGGAAAGTGGGACGATGGTTCATTTCCAAGCCGTCCATCATATCCTTTACAGAAAGTTCCCTGTTTGCAAGCAGTTTCACCAAAGCAAGAACTTGATCGGTACTTGGTCGGTGCTTGGTCGGTGCTTGGTCGGTGCTTGGTCGGTTTGTCACCTCACATCTGAATATCAGCGTTACACTGTCTGCCCATATCTTGTATTCCGGTTCGGGTAATCCGGCTTTGCGGCATTCAGACATCATCAGTCCGATGCCGCGTCCCCAGCTTTCCAGAACCTTTCGTTTGTACAGAACATTTGCCATTAATGGATTTTGTGGTTTCGATTCATGCTCTGACTTCATCTTCTCTGCATCCCAGTTGGGTGGAAAAGTTCCGGGATTTTCTATCTCCACTCGGTCATCATAAATGGCTATGCCAACGGAACCACCGGCTTCCTTGTATGAGCGGTGTGTAAGACTGTTCAATACACCTTCTCTTATTGCTTTGTATGGGATGGTCAACTGTTCCTCCCGTTCCAATGTATCGGTTGTTCCGGATAAGGAAAGATGCTTGAAAATAAATGCCATTGCCGCATTGAGCAACTGAAAAAAGTTGCCTTGAATGCGTTGGCTGTCCATGAATATGGTTTTGTCCGTTCCTTTGAAACGGGCTAACCGGAGCAGGCACTGGGGATATTCCATGTCCTCATGTTTCCCGAACAGCACAGCTGCCGCATTATTCAACACCCCGTCTTTCAATAATCCGAACTTTCCTAATATGACAGGTAGGTCAGTGCCCGTATCTTCCGGCAAACGGCCGCATTCTATCCCTAACCTGACAGTTTTCAACACCTCGTTGGTGTCCAGATCCTGCAAGGTCAGGTTTCTGTTCTCTAAAAGTTCCCAGCGGTATCTGTTCCCGTCACGCTGTAACAGCAGGTCGTTGTATGCCGTCTGCGGCATCGTGGTGGTCGCACTTTCCACACGCATATAAGGTCTTCCCTTATAGCAGAACGGGCGGTTGAGCTTTGAATCATCCACACGGAAAATAATTACTTTTTTCTCACTATCCGGCAGTGGAGCATAGGATATCTGTACCGCAGCCACCGGTTCCAGACGGTTGATGGCATCGGCTATGTCCCGCTTGGTCTTGTCGCTCACGTCTTGTCCGATAATCTTTCCCTTGTCATTCACGCCGAACAATACCGTTCCGCCGTTCCCGTTTAGGAAGGCGCAAAGGGTTTCCATGCCGCGCTCCAACTGACCGGTGGTTTCCTTGAACTCCACCAGTCCGCCTTCTTTTTCGGCTATCAGCCGTTTTACTATATCGAGGTTGTCTATACTCATATTCAATTCGTAACAATTATGCAAAGATAGCGTTTTCCGCTGAAATTCGGAGCAATAGCAATCGGAAACGGTATTTCCCGTATTGATTTTGCTTAAACGGGAGAACAGTGTGACACCATTCTCCCGCTCATATCCGGTTTTATCTTCTCATACGCTCCATCTCTTCGTCACGGAGCATCTTCTCGTTTAGTTTTTCCTGCATTTTGTCAAGGAAATAGGTGCGGCTCTCGTTCTTCCGGCGTT
>CAMWRY010000224.1 GCA_947176775.1 uncultured Bacteroides sp. | reverse complement strand
ATGTTGAAGATACCTGTGATTCCGCACATAATAAATTGAGAATTAAAAATTAAAAAATAGAGTTATTCAGGCTGACCAAATAGAGTTATTTGGTCTTCAGATAAGCGTCTATCTGTTGCGCCACCTGTCTCCCGTGGGCCAGTGCACGTACCACGAGGCTGGCTCCGTTGGCGGCATCGCCTGCCACGAATACATTCTCGGCAAAACGGGGTTGTTCGGGCTTGAGGAATCCCATGGCGAGAAGCACCATGTCGGCTTCGATGACCTCTTTTTTGCCGGTGGGTTTCATGGTGGGGCGGCCGCCGTCTGCTGCCGGGAGCCACTCTACCTCTTCCACCTCTACGCCACACACTTTGCCGTTTTTCCCGATGAATCGGTTGGAGGCGAGGGACCAGCGACGGGTGCACCCCTCTTCGTGGCTGCTGGTGGTCTTCAATACGATGGGGTATTGCGGCCACGGGGTATTCGGATTGTGACCGACAGGCGGTTGGGGCATGATTTCAATCTGCGTCACGCTGACAGCTCCCTGTCGGATGCTGGTGCCGATGCAGTCCGAACCCGTGTCGCCGCCGCCGATGACGAGCACCCGTTTGCCCTTGGCATTCACCAGCTGCTCTTTGGGGAATGTCTCTCCGTCGAGAATCCGGTTCTGCTGTGCCAGCATGTCGAGGGCGAAGTGTATGCCCTTCAGGTCGCGTCCCGGGATGGGAAGGTCGCGTGCGGTAGGTGTGCCGGTGCAGATGGCGTAGGCATCGAAACCGGCAGGCAGTTCCTGTACATTCATCCGGACTCCCATCTTGAACAAGATGCCTTCGGCTTCGAGTATCTTCATGCGGCGGTCGATGACGCCCTTGTCCAACTTGAAGTTGGGGATGCCATAGCGTAGCAGTCCGCCCGGCATCGGCTTGCTGTCGAAGAGGGTCACTTCGTAGCCTTGGGCGTTCAGCCTTACGGCGACGCTTAGTCCGGCAGGACCGGCGCCGATGATAGCTACCCGTTTCCCGTTCCGTTCGGGGCAAGAGGGCGTGATGTAGCCTTCGCGGAAGGCGGCTTCGGCAATGGCCGCTTCGTTCTCACGGATGGTAACCGGTTCATCGCACGAGAGTTTCAGCACGCACGACTTTTCGCAGAGGGCAGGGCAGACGCGCCCCGTGAATTCCGGAAAATCATTGGTACTGCTCAGTATCTGATAGGCTTCGCGCCATTTGCCCCGGTGGAGGGCGTCTTGAAATTCAGGGTCCTTGTTGCCCAGCGGACATGCCCAGTGGCAGAAAGGTACGCCGCAGTCCATGCAGCGCGAAGCCTGTAGCTTGCGGTCATGGCTGTTCAGCGTTTGTTCCACTTGGCTGAAATCGGTGATACGTTCGTGTATCGGACGGTAACCCGCCTCTTGGCGGGGGATGTTGAGGAATGACATAAAATGGGAGCCTCTCCCCCCGGCCCCCTCCCCGTAGGGAGGGGGAGAGCTGCGCTGTGGGGGTGTGCGTGAGGTAACGCTTGGTTAAATGGTTGATATTAAGTGTTTAGTGAATCTCTTTTTTTTCTTCTTGTTAAAGTCGCTTTTATGCTCTTCTGCATGTATATAGTTGAAATTGCATGCATACTACTATCCTTCCTCCCCCTCCCTATGGGGGAGGAAGCTGGGGGGGAGAGGCTTTAATAGTCTCTCTGCATCTCCGCAATCTTCTGCTGCAACTTCCGCATCTGCTCCTCCTGCAGCACCTTCTTATACTCAATGGGGACTACCTGGATGAATTGGTCGGCATAGCGCGGCCAATCGTCGAGCATGGTGCGTGCCAGTTTGGAGCCGGTGTAGAGGTAGTGCTGGCGGATGAGTTCGTGCAGTTCCTTGTGGTAGGAGGCCTCTTCGATAAGGCTCAGTTCCACCATCTCCATGTTGCAGAAGTAGTCGAAGTTGCCGCCCGGATTCCAGACGTAGGCCACTCCGCCGGACATACCTGCGGCAAAGTTGCGTCCCGTTTGTCCCAGGACCACCACGCGGCCGCCCGTCATATACTCGCAGCAGTGGTCGCCTACGCCCTCTACTACGGCGGTGGCACCGGAGTTGCGCACGGCGAAGCGTTCGCCTGCGCGGCCGTTGATGTAGACCTCGCCGCTGGTAGCTCCATAGAGCAGGGTATTGCCGGCAATCGTATTCTTCTCGGCATCGAAGTTGCTCCGCACCGGGGGGAGGACGGCGATGCGTCCGCCGCTCAGGCCCTTGCCCAGGTAGTCGTTGGCTTCTCCCTCCAGCTTGAAGTTGACGCCCGGAACCAGAAACGCTCCGAAGCTCTGTCCGGCAGAGCCTTTGAACTTGACGTTCAGGGTATGTTCGGGCAATCCCTTTTCGCCATACCTGGTGGCGATGGCGCCGGAAAGCATGGCACCGCAGGCACGGTCGGTATTGGCGATGGTGTATTCCAGCGAGATTTCCTTCTGGTGTTCCACGGCCTCGACGGCGGCGTGCAGTATCTCTACGTCCTTCACGTGCTCCAGGCCGTGCTGCTGGTCGGTCGTGTGGCGTATAGCGGCATCGTTGTCGATGCGTGCCAGCATCCTGTCAAAGGAGAGAAGGGCATGTTTGGGGTTCTGAACGTCACGTTGGGGATGCAGAACGTCACGTTGGCCGTTGCCGGGCTGAGGTTTGCGGAGGATAAGGTCCGTTCGCCCGATGATGTCGTCCATACGTTCCACACCGATTTCCGCCAGATACTCGCGCACCTCCTGGGCCAGGAAGGTGAAAAAGTTCACCAGGTACTCACTGCGTCCGCGGAAGCGTTTGCGCAGCTCTTCGTTCTGGGTGGCCACTCCCACAGGGCAGGTATTCTGGTGACATTTGCGCATCATCACGCAGCCCAGCACAATCAGGGCACTGGTGGCAAAGCCGAACTCCTCGGCTCCCAGCATGGCCATCAGCACGATGTCGCGTCCCGTCTTCAGCTGTCCGTCCACTTGCAGCATCACTTGTCCGCGCAGGCCGTTCAGTACGAGCGTCTGCTGCGTTTCGCTCAGGCCCAGTTCGGGCGAGATGCCGGCATAGCGGATGGAAGAGGCAGGCGAGGCTCCCGTACCGCCTTCGGCTCCTGAGATGACTATCAGGTCGGCCTTGGCCTTGGCCACACCGGCGGCAATGGTGCCCACTCCGCTTTCGGCTACCATCTTCACGCTGATTTTGGCGCGTGGGTTCACGTTTTCCAGGTCGAAGATGAGCTGTGCCAAGTC
>CAMWRY010000223.1 GCA_947176775.1 uncultured Bacteroides sp. | reverse complement strand
ACCAGCCGGAGGAGCCGACCGGGTGGAACTGTGCGCCGGCATACCCGAAGGCGGCACCACCCCTTCTTACGGCGACATTGCCGTGGCACGCGAACTATTGACCAACACCCGGCTACACGTCATCATCCGCCCACGCGGTGGAGACTTCCTCTACTCCCCCGTAGAACAGCGCATCATGCTGCAAGACATCGAAACCGCTCGCAGGCTGGAAGCAGACGGCGTAGTCTTCGGTTGTCTCACCGCCAACGGCGACGTGGACCTGCCGCTCATGAAACAACTTATGGAGGCCGCTCAAGGCATGTCCGTCACCTACCACCGTGCCTTCGACGTATGCCGCAACCCTCAGGAGGCATTGGAACAGATTATCGGACTGGGATGTCACCGCATACTCACCTCCGGACAACAGCCCACGGCAGAACAGGGCATCCCCCTGTTGAAAGAGTTGCAACAGCAAGCCTCGGGCCGCATCATCCTGCTGGCAGGCTGTGGCGTGAACGAGAATAACATCGCTCGCATTGCCGCTGAGACCAATATCCGCGAATTCCATTTCTCGGCACGAGAAAACATCCCGAGCGCCATGCTGCACCACAACGACTGCGTATCCATGGGAGGAACCGTACATATAGAGGAGTATAGCCGCCCCGTCACCACCGCCCGACGGGTAAGGCAGACCATCGAATCGCTGAAAGCCTAAGACAGCAACAGGGGCGGCCCGGAATCACCGGACCGCCCCTGTTGCTATCTTCTCTATAGTAAACTTCTACTTATTTCTTCGTCGGAGAAGAGTATCTGGCGTTCAAACCTTCCAGAATCTCACGGGTGATGTTGTAGATGCTGTCGGCATACAGCAGGTTGTCGAAACCGGTGTTGCTGATAATCATGCTATAGCCTTTGGTCTTGTTGTACTCCTTCAGGAAAGAGTTGATAGAGTCACGCAATTGCAGACTGTTCTTCTCGTTCTCACTCATCAGTTCCGACTGCAATTTGTTGCTCAGGTTCTGCAAGTCTTGTTCCAACTTGGCAATGCGGTTATATTCCTGCTGTGCTCTTTCCTGAGTATAAGCATTATATTGATACTTCGTTTGGAACTCCTGCTTCTGTTTGTCCAGTTCTGCAGCCTTCTGGTTCAGCGTAAGGCGTACATTCTCGCTCTTCTTCACCATTGCCTCATTCAAATCAATGCAATAGTTGTATTTAGCCAAAAGCGTATCTATCTCAACGTATGCAATCTTCATTTCCGACAACCCTCCGGCATGTGCAGGAGCATTTGTTGTCTGTTTATCAGTATTACCGGCACATTGAGCAAATAAAACAATCATTGCAAGGGCAGCCAGACCATTCATGAGGTAGTTTAATCTCTTCATAATTGATAAAATATTGTTTTTAAAATTTAGTTCATACTATCGCTTAAGGCTTTCTCCAATTCATCAATGGAAAAACGGGACTTCCGTTGTGCTTCTCTGTCCTGCGACTGCACACACCCGATACCTCTATCACGCATAGCCTTGTTGCCGCTGACGTGCCCGTTGGGGAACTTACCGCCTTTCACAAAGAAGACCTTTACGCCTAATAAAACAATGCAAATAGCAACTATTAACAAAGTTATCAAGATTGTATCAAGCATTTCCATTAATTTTGTTCGTGAAAATAGTGTTTTTACTATTTTTGTGGGTGCAAATATAGGGCTTTGGTTGGACTAACTCGCCTTTTTTCCTCTAAAAAAAGAGAAAGTGCAGTAAAACAGTCAACCATTTTAACCATATTTAGCAGTAAGAGGTAATAAAAGAAGATTTGAATATTGACATTGATAATGAAAGCTGCACCAACAGGGAGCCCGCTTTAGTGGGACACGTTGTACAAGGCAGATATAAATTCGGATAATTATGGAAAAAAAAGAGTTGAAACCGGCTGGCGTATTCCAGTACTTCGAGGAGATATGCCAAGTACCGCGTCCTTCGAAGAAGGAGGAGAAAATCATTGCTTACCTGAAAGCATTCGGCGAGAAACACCAATTAGAAACTTTGGTTGACGAAGCCGGAAACGTACTGATAAAAAAGCCTGCCACACCGGGCATGGAAAACCGCAAGACCGTCGTGCTGCAATCACACATCGACATGGTGTGCGAGAAGAACAACGACGTGAAGCATGACTTCCTGACTGACCCCATCGAAACTGAGATAGATGGCGAATGGCTGAAGGCCAAAGGTACCACCTTGGGAGCCGACAACGGAATCGGCATGGCTACCGAGTTGGCCATCCTGACGGATGAAACCATCGAGCATGGTCCCATCGAATGCCTGTTCACCGTGGACGAAGAGACCGGACTGACCGGCGCTTTCGCCCTGAAGGAGGGCTTCATGAACGGCGACATCCTGCTGAACCTCGACTCCGAAGACGAAGGCGAACTCTTCATCGGCTGTGCCGGCGGCATCGACTCTGTGGCTGAATTTACTTATAAAGAGGTGGAAGTGCCGGCAGGCTATTTCTTCTGCAAGGTGCAGGTAAAAGGCTTGAAAGGAGGACACTCCGGCGGCGACATCCACTTGGGACGCGGTAATGCCAACAAACTATTGAACCGCTTCCTGAGCCAAGCATTCCGGAAATATGACTTGTATCTCTGCGAGATTGACGGCGGCAACCTGCGCAATGCCATCGCCCGTGAGGCTAACGCCATCATCGCCCTGCCCGAAGCCGACAAGCATGCCCTGCGCACCGATCTGAATGTCTTTGCCGCAGAAGTAGAGGCTGAATATGCCGTTGTAGACCCTGACCTGCAACTAATACTCGAATCGGAAAATGCCCGTCCTACGGCTATTGACCGTGATACCACCAAGCGGTTGCTGCAAACCATCTATGCGGCTCCCCACGGAGTCTATGCCATGAGCCAGGACATTCCGGGACTGGTAGAGACTTCCACCAACCTAGCTTCGGTCAAGATGAAACCCGACCATATCATCCGCATCGAGACGAGCCAGCGCAGTTCCACAGCATCTTCCAAGCAAGACATTGCCACCATGGTACGCACCGTCTTCGAGATGGGCGGAGCCACTGTATCCTTCGGTGACGGCTATCCCGGATGGAAACCCAATCCGCACTCTGAGATTTTGGAGGTAGCTGTAGCATCCTACAAGCGCCTGTTCGGAGTGGATGCCAAGGTGAAGGCCATCCATGCAGGCTTGGATCTTTCTCTTATACACCTCTCCGAGCCCACGAGACCGTACTAGAT
>CAMWRY010000222.1 GCA_947176775.1 uncultured Bacteroides sp. | reverse complement strand
AAACTGGTTCCGAAATTCACTGACAACTGAAGATCTTTTGTCAGGAAGAAATCGGCGTTCGCACGGAAACCATATCTTTTATAATTCAAAGATGTGGAGTTGCCGTAAGGGTCTTTTGAAAGATTTTTGAAAAGAGATTCCTGATCGTAATATTCTAAAGAAGCGTAGTAACGCATTCTCTTTGTTCCGCCGCGTACACTTGCGTTGTAGCGCTGCGAGGGGGCGGAAGAGCGCAGAATCTCGTCATACCAGTCTACGTTGGGGTAAAGGAGAGCCTCAACTCCGCTCAACTGACCGTTGACTGATTTTTGATACATGTCGAGGTCATACGAGGAATACTGAGAGGGAAGACCGTCGTTGGCAAGAGCCTCCTCGAGAAGGGAGACCGACTCATATGAGTTCAGATACGTATTCTTGCGGGTAGGGGTCTGGAACTGCCATGAGGCGGTAAGGTTCACGATCGGTTTTTGTTCCTTACCTCGTTTTGTGGTGATAAGCATAACGCCGTTCGCACCTCGCACGCCATATACGGCAGTTGCCGAAGCATCCTTAAGCACAGAGATTGTCTCGATATCGTCTGGCGCGATCTGGGAGAAAGAACGCTCAACGCCGTCAACGAGGATAAGCGGCTGGGCATCGCCGGCAAATGTTGCACGGCCGCGGATGTAGATCGAGGCGTCGTCCGCACCCGGGGCACCTGAAGTCTGAGAAGTGATCACACCGGGAATCTTGCCGGTGATCGCCTGGGAAAGGTTGGCGGAGGGAGTCTCCAGAAGATCGCCGGAATTGACCTGGGAGATTGCTCCCACCACCGACTCTTTCTTTTGCTGACCATAACCTACCACCACTACTTCGTTAAGAAGAGAAGATTCCTCCTGGAGAGTGATCTGTAGATCTGTCTGTCCTTTCACTTCCACCTCCTGGGTGGCATAACCAACGTATGACACTACCAGCACTCCTTTCCCGGTGTCTTTCAGATTCAACTGAAAGAAACCGTCGATATCGGTAGCTGTTCCGTTGGTCGTTCCTTTTTCTATGACTGTAGCGCCAATAAGAGGTTCTCCTGAAGCGTCGCTGACCACTCCTTTCACAATTTCCGCACCCGCCGGGAATGCGGCAAGCATCAGAAGGAGAACCGGGAGGAGGAGGCGGAGCATATTGCCCCGCCGTCCTTCGGCTGTTATTCCTTTTTTATCCATTATGATGTATGGTTAGATTTTAAGTTTAACAATTACTCATATACCGGAACATATAGACAGCAATTATTTGCTTTCATTTCCAGATAAGATCCGTCTACAATAAGGAAAGCTCTTACTCTTTGAGAACCATCTCCACAAGTAGCGTTGAATTTTTCCACATAGACAGTGCCGTCTATACAATTTGCAGTGGCCGATACGCTTATATTATCTTTTACTCTGCTTATCAGCAAATCTACATTAGCGCCTTCCATGTCGACACGGAATTTATCCCAGTCGCCATAACCTTCGTTTGTCCAGTTGTCGCCATTATAGGATTCGCCCCAGCCGTAAAGGTCTGAACGGATTACAAAGTATTCCATATAGCCGTTGGCGTTGTCTCCTCTGTCTGCATCAGTCGATACGCAAAGGTTCCAGTTGTTCCAGTTCCCTCCGCCTGATGTATGGTTGACAAATCTGAAATTCATGGCTGTGTTTGACGGGATTCTGTAATAGTTAGAGAATTCAGTCCACCATCCGGTAGTGCAATCCGGACTTCCGATGTTGAGTACAGGATCCCCTATCACATACTCAAATGAAGACAAATCATCTCCGCCGGAAGGACCTTCACCACCTCCAAGATTAGGACGAGCGATCTCTTTTCCCGTCAAGGCGTTGCGATAGATTTTCAGATCATCCACAAGCAACAGCGATGAATTTTCTGTGCCGCCGATAATCATCGTGGGCACATTGTTGGCAAACTTCACAAGTTTCGAACAATCGAATTCTGTCACAGTCTTGCTTACCTTTCTGTCACCGTCAACATACCATTCATAGCCGTCATTATTGAGAACGACAGCTACATAATGCCAGTCACCGGGAGTCATGTAGCCTGTAGTTACCGAAGAAGGATCGTTTTCGGTCCATTCCCCGTCTGCCGCCGAATATGTTATTCCTCCGTTGGCATTGATTGAAAGAGTTCCGTTGCCGGTCTCGTTTTCAAACATCAGTAGAGTTGCAGACAGATCCTGAGGCTCATTCACCTCATTTCCATCTGTGTCGGTGACGGTCTTCACCGGCTGTTTCATCCAGAATGTGAAAGAAGCCGCCTTCTGAAGTGTCGTCTTCGAAAACGGGTTGGATAAAAACACATGTCCGTTGTTAAGTTCAAGCACTTTCCCCTTGATTTCGTCTTCAATAATCTGGGGAGTGCTCCCGCCGGGATTCGCGACTGGGGTGAACATGGCAAGATCCAGTCCCTCATCCGCATCAAAATCAAAAGCCGCCACGTTTTCCAGGGTTGGATAAACCTGATTTCCTGCAGGCGGGTCCTGTTGTCCCCAGTCTTCGCAAGATGTCATCGTGGTCAGTAGAACAGCAAGGGCTGCCGCTGGCATCCATTTCTCTGTCTTCATGATGATATTAGGTTGTTAAGAGGTTAAAATATTTCTGTTTTTGGTTTGCAACTACGGGATTAACCCATTTTACAGTCGCAAAATTAGGTGTTTCCACGCGCGTATATGGTGGACAATTGAGTAAAGGTGGTGGACAAACTAAATTTCCTTAAAAATTTTTAAGTATTGGTTAAAAACTTAATTATTGGTCGCCCCTTTAAGCAATACACTCGGATTCACTCCGTATTGTTTGGTGAAACAGCGGGTAAAATATTTTGAATCGTTAAATCCTACCTGAAATGCAACTTCCGATACGTTCATATTCTTCGTTCCCTGATTTTGTATGATCAATTCATGCGCCACCTTAAGACGATACATGCGCATCAGCTGGTTTGCCCCTTGTCCCATAAGGCTCTGGAGTTTCTTGTTGAGAAGACTCCTGCTGACGCCGAGAGCATCCGCAAACTCTCCAACCTCGTAATATGAATTGGTATAATTATCCTTCAAAACCTCCATCACCTTATTGACAAACTTTTTGTCGCGGCTCTCCTCTTTTATTTCAAGATGATCGACCTGCATGTCTGACACAAATTTCCGCTGATAACGGCGCTTGTTGGCAAGGATATTGTTTATTCTTGTAAGCAACATTTCTTCGTCAAACGGCTTTAATAT
>CAMWRY010000221.1 GCA_947176775.1 uncultured Bacteroides sp. | reverse complement strand
TTCAGAAGGTGGACACCCTGATGATGCCATCAACTGCATTGTTATGGCTCCTACCCGTGAGTTGGCACAGCAGATAGACCAGCAAATGGAAGGTTTTTCCTATTTTATGCCCGTTTCCAGTGTAGCTGTGTATGGCGGCAACGATGGGATATTGTTCGAGCAACAAAAAAAAGGATTAACGCTGGGCGCTGATGTTGTTATTGCTACTCCAGGCCGCCTGATTGCCCATCTCAGTTTAGGCTACGTAGACCTTTCCCGGGTATCCTATTTTATATTGGACGAAGCAGATCGGATGCTGGATATGGGATTCTATGACGACATTATGCAGATCGTAAAATACCTCCCTAAAGAGCGGCAAACCATCATGTTCTCCGCCACTATGCCCACCAAGATACAGCAACTGGCCGGGAACATCTTGGACAATCCGGCGGAAGTGAAACTGGCGGTTTCAAAGCCAGCGGAAAAAATAATACAAGCAGCCTATGTTTGCTATGAAAACCAGAAATTGGGAATCATCCGCAGTCTCTTTGCCGAAGAAACACCGGAGCGTGTCATTATCTTCGCCTCTTCCAAGTTGAAAGTAAAGGAAGTGACAAAAGCCTTGAAACAGATGAAACTGAATGTTGGTGAAATGCACTCGGATTTAGAGCAAGCACAGCGTGAAGAAGTGATGTATGAATTCAAAGCCGGACGTATCAATATTTTAGTAGCTACCGACATCGTGGCCAGGGGTATTGACATTGATGATATCCGTTTGGTGATCAACTACGATGTCCCACACGATAACGAAGACTATGTCCACCGCATAGGACGTACGGCACGTGCCAATAATGACGGTGTGGCCATTACCTTCGTTTCAGAAAAGGAGCAGGGAAGTTTCAAGCATATCGAAAAGTTTTTGGACAAAGACATTTACAAAATAAAAGTACCCGAAGAACTGGGTGAAGCACCTGAAAACAAGCCGAAAACGTCTAACGGAGGGAGACGTAATGGACGTAGATCGGGAGGAAATCGAAACGGCACCAACAAAGGTAGCAAGTCATCCAAAACGAAACGCTTACAAGCGGGAAAATAAATACAAAATTGAACGGATTAAGTAAGTTTTATTACTACCTAATCCGTTCAATTCTGTATTCTGAAAAATTATTATTCCACCTTTTTTATACTCATCGCTTTGTCAACTCCGATGACTATGTTTACTAAATTATACACGGAACTTTCTGGTATTCCTAGAGTTGCTTGATAATGATAGCCCTCTTCATCCACCCCTATAAAGTCCATATCGGCAAGAATAGTCTGTTCCAATATCTCAGCAGGAAATATATCCGAGAACATTTTCTTAGTGATATCCTGTCCATAAAGCATTTTCGTCCCCTCATACACACAAATGTGTATCACGTTGTCATAGTACACATTGTCTACACTGATTCCATTTTCAGAATAAGTTGTCTTGAAAACCTTCATTTTGGAAGGATTGATATACACATACCCCCTATATCTTGTACTTTTATACATGACAACGCTATCTTTCTTTACTACCTCCGGAGTCGTGGAAATGACCTCTACCTCACGACTAATAAAAGCCAAGGAGTCTTCTGTATTTTCCGACTTGTGCAATTTGATAACTTCATCACCCAATGAGTGAAACCAAAAACTATACTCTGTCTGCCGTTCTATCTTGTAAGCCACAGGCTCATTACTGTATATGTAGATTGTATCGTGAACAATCTTAAAAGATACAGGAACGCTTTGTGGATTGACATAATACATCGTATCTCCTTCGATACGTATCAGTGGCATATCTGTCTCATCGTCTACCCAAATACCTTGCAATAATTGTTTTGCAGTAAAATCTTCCCTAATGGAAACCTCTCCGGCATGCCTGTTAGTGCACGATGCCAATGAGACAACAAGTGCAGTCAGAATAGCACTCACTTTCAGCGTCATAATATCTCTGTTTTTTTGTAATTTTACTTCCCAATACAATGGTATATGAAACCTTGCTCCTCCATATCCTTCTTGTCATAAATATTACGTCCGTCCAATACTAGCGGTTGTCTCATTGCCTTTTTGATGACCGCCCACGAAGGCAAACGAAATTCTTTCCATTCTGTTACCAACATCAGTGCATCTGTATCCAGTATGGCATCATACATATCCGTTGCATAGTAAATACTCTCTCCCATACGGCGTTGGCATTCCTTCATGGCAACCGGATCATAGACACGTACTTGGCAACCAGCCTTCAGCAGTTTGTCAATCAGTATCAAGGCCGGAGCTTCGCGCATATCATCAGTCTCAGGTTTAAAAGACAACCCCCAGACGGCGATAGTCTTCTTTTGCAAATCACCCTTGAAATACTTCTGTAGCTTTTCAAACAAGATACTCTTTTGTCTCTCGTTAACCTCTTCCACTGCATGTAGTACGCGCATCCGGTAACCACGCTGTTCGGCAGTTTTAATCAATGCCTTCACGTCTTTGGGAAAGCATGAACCGCCGTAACCGATCCCAGGATAGAGGAATTTACGGCCAATGCGCGTATCCGAACCGATGCCGCTACGTACCATGTTGACATCCGCCCCTACCAATTCACACAAATTGGCAATATCGTTCATAAAACTGATACGAGTGGCAAGCATGGAATTGGCAGCATACTTGGTCATCTCCGCTGAAGGAATATCCATGAAGATAACACGAAAATTATTCAGCAGAAACGGCTTGTAAAGTTTACTCATTATTTTCTTGGCACGTTCGGATTCCACTCCCACCACTACACGGTCGGGACTCATGAAGTCGTTGATGGCATTTCCTTCTTTCAGAAATTCTGGATTCGAAGCAACATCAAATTTGATATTCATTCCTCTCCTGTCAAGTTCCTCCTGAATAACAGCCCGTACCTTTCCGGCAGTGCCTACAGGAACAGTACTTTTGGTCACCACCAACACATACTTCTGCATATGACGGCCAATGCCACGGGCAACCTCCAGCACATAACGTAAATCAGCACTGCCGTCTTCATCAGGCGGTGTTCCTACGGCACTGAATATCACTTCTACCTCATCCAAGCAACTCTCCAGAGAAGTGGTAAATTGCAGGCGACCTGCTCTTACATTCCGGCTGACCATCTCTTCCAATCCACTTTCATAGATAGGAATGATACCTTTTTTCAGTGATTCTATCTTTTTGCTGTCGGTGTCTACACAGATAACATTAACACCGATTTCTGCAAAACAAGTTCCGGTTACCAAACCTACATATCCCGTACCGACA
>CAMWRY010000220.1 GCA_947176775.1 uncultured Bacteroides sp. | reverse complement strand
GGAAAGGACCACATCTTCGAAGAGATGGAGGGGCTGCGCTTCAAGGTAGGCCCCAAGTCCTTCTATCAGACAAACTCGGAACAGGCATACAACCTCTATAAAGTGGCGCGCGACTTTGCCGGGCTGACCGGTAACGAACTGGTCTATGACCTCTACACGGGCACGGGCACCATTGCCAATTTCGTCTCCAAGCAAGCACGGCAAGTCATCGGCATAGAGTATGTGCCGGAAGCCATCGAGGATGCCAAAGTCAATGCCGAAATCAATGGTATCAAGAACACACTGTTCTTTGCCGGAGACATGAAGGATATGCTGACACAGGAGTTCATCAACCAATATGGCCGTCCGGACGTCATCATCACCGACCCTCCCCGTGCAGGCATGCACCAGGACGTAGTGGATGTCATCCTGTTTGCCGAGCCAAAACGCATCGTCTACGTCAGTTGCAACCCGGCAACGCAAGCACGCGACCTGCAACTGCTAGATGCCAAGTACAAGGTAAAAGCCGTGCAGCCGGTAGACATGTTCCCACACACCCACCACGTGGAAAACGTCGTGTTGCTGGAACTTAAAGCTGAGGTATAAAGACCCGAAGCCGGGCCTCGGAAACGGCGCATACAGGCCCGGCAGTCATCATTACTCATTATCACTAACCCTTAATCACTGAAAACGTGGCAAAAGAAAAAGTCATAGCAAGAGCACGCACACAATATACGGACTACATGGTGAAGGAGCCTATGGAACTGATGGAGTTTCTGGCTGCCAAGATGCCCGATGCCAGCCGCACCAAACTGAAATCACTGCTGAGCAAACGTATCGTATATGTAGACAGTGTCATCACGACACAGTACAACTTCCCCTTGAAACCCGGCATGAAGGTACAAATCAGCCGCGAAAAAGGAAGAAAGGAGTTCAACCATAAACTGATAAAAATCGTGTACGAGGACGCCTACCTCATCGTCATAGAAAAGATGCAGGGACTGTTGTCGGTCAACACCGAGCGGCAGAAGGAACGTACCGCCTATACCATATTGAACGAGTACGTGCAGCGCTCGGGCAGGCAGCACCGGGTACATATCGTGCATCGCCTGGACCGCGACACTTCCGGTCTGATGATGTTTGCCAAGGACGAGAAAACCCAGCATACACTACGCGACAACTGGCACGACATCGTGACAGACCGGCGATACGTGGCCGTAGTGGCCGGTGACATGGAAAAAGACGCAGGAACCGTGATGTCATGGCTGACGGACCGCAAACTGTACGTCTATTCAAGCCCGACGGACGACGGAGGACAAAAGTCCATCACGCACTACCGCACCATCACGCGCGCCAACGGGTATTCGCTCGTAGAGCTACACCTGGAGTCAGGAAGGAAGACCCAGATACGCGTACACATGCAGGACCTGGGGCACCCCATCATCGGTGACGGCCGTTATGGACTGGAAGATGTCAACCCCATCAACCGCCTGGCGCTACATGCCTTCAAGCTCTGCTTCTACCATCCGGTGACAGGAGAGCTGATGCGGTTTGAAACGCCCTATCCGGGAGAATTCAAGAAACTGGTCCTGAGGAGCAACAAGTAGGAAGAGGCCTACATTGCCGAAATGCGCCACAGATTACCCGGATTGCCGCAGACTGCCCGGCTCAACCGCAAAGCCTTCCGGGAACCATCTGCCAACCGGCGCAACCTGTGGCGCATTTCCGGCACGCCGCCTCATGCCTCCGCCCTCACGGCCCTTTACACAGGGCACGCTCAATGGCCGAAGTACTCGGCATTCCTCAGCATCACCACCCTTCCATCTATCTTGCCGGAAAGATAATGTTCGCGCACCCATACATTCTCAAAGTACTTCACCCTTCCATCCGCAAAGGTCAGCTTCAGGGTCTCCTTGCTGCTGTCCGTCCAAGCCCAGCCAAATTCCCGGTCATAGGTCACTTTTCCATCATCGGTGTACGTCGTAGACACCTCCTGCCCCTTATAGCCTTTCTTGTAGAATCTCAGCTGATAGGCACCGGTAACCGCACCATCGTCCTCATAATCTTCCACCCAGGTCTTTTCACACAGCTTGTCATCACTGTTCTGCATGGTATAATAGACATCATCGCCACACGATGCCAAAAGCACCGCCCATACGCATAGCAGCAGCATCTTCACATTGTTCAAAGTCTTCATAATCCTTTTTCGAGTTTAGTTAATACTTGCAGACAAACATACACAAAATCTCCGAAAGTGCCGAACAAAAAGGGACAAAATAAGAAAAACGCCTATGTATAAGGCATTTGCGAAGAGATGCAGGAGGAAGGCAAGGCGTTCCGCCGCCCCCCACCCGGCCTTCGGGCAACAGGACCGAAGGCTGAAACGGAGGAGAAATCAGGTTTTTCCCCGTTTTTTGCCAGAAAACCGCCATTCCGGTGAACGTTTTGGCGCAGGAAACGTTATAGGTATATATAACAAGGAGACAAGATGAAAAAACTTACGATAATCGGATCAGCGCCCTACATCTGGCTTGCACCAACGGCCAAGGCTGCAGACTTCTCCGCCACAAGACGGGTGACGAGGCTGATACATTATATTTTAATCAATTCTTACAGCCGCTGCGCGTGGGCGACGGGACGGATACAGGCCGAGGATGCCGCTGCTGCGTGTCGCCGATACTTGTGCTACGTGTCACAGACACTGGTGCTAAGTGTCAGCCACACCTGTGCTAAGTGTCACACACACTTGTGCTACGTGTCGAAACCCATCTACAGACCCCTGTAGGGCATGTTTAACTTTAAAAATTTATGGTATGCCTATATTCAAAGCAGTTTACAAGAAATTGTCCAAAAAGTGGCACCCACAGGCCATTACCGTAGGCAAGCCCGTGGAAATGAGCGAACTGTGCAACCAGATTGCACTTATCTCAACCGTCAGCCAACCCGATGCCATCGCCGCCGTAGAGGCCCTGGGCATGGTGATGGGAACCTTTATGAGCAGCGGCCGCAGCGTGCATGTCACCGGCCTGGGAACCTTCTACTACACCTGCCTCTCCAACAAGAAGGGCGTGGACACGGAGAAGGAGGTGACCGCCTATCAAATCACCGGCACGCGTGTACGCTTCATCCCTGAGTGCACCCGGCAGGGGAACGTCATCACCCGAAACCTGATAGGCCCCGACCTGACGTGGACAAACATCAGCAGCATCAGCATGCTGAACGGCACCGGAAGCAGCACCGACAAGCCCGGCTCAGACTCGGGCGGCGGCGGCGGCGACGGCGACCAAGGACAGGACCCACTGGGCTAATGCCCGACGGATAACGGCCCTGAGGCCGGACAG
>CAMWRY010000219.1 GCA_947176775.1 uncultured Bacteroides sp. | reverse complement strand
ATCAGGAATTTGCCCGTTCACAAGGTATTCCTGTGCAGACCTTCGAGTATCTGCTGATGATGTTCATCGCCCTGACCATCGTAGCCTGCCTGCGCATGGTGGGCATCGTGCTGGTTATCTCCCTGCTCACCATTCCGCAGATGACGGCCAACCTGTTTGCACATCGGTTTCACCGCATCATCTGGCTTTCTATCGGCATCGGTTACCTCAGCTGCCTGGGCGGACTATTGATTTCTTTTTACTTGAACGTCCCCTCGGGTGCCTCCATCATATTCTTTTCTATCATAATCTATGCCATTTGCAAAACAGGAAAGAGTTTTTGCCTATCTTTGCAGCATCGCCGCGACATCGGCACTGACAACAACAATTCACACAGAAAAAACAAAAATTAGAGATCATGGAAATAAGAATTCACTCATTAGAGCAGATTCACGAAGCCGCCCACCAGTTCATAGAGGCCATGGGCGACAACACCGTCTTCGCCCTCTACGGAAAAATGGGAGCCGGAAAGACCACCTTCATCAAGGCCGTTTGCGAGGAACTGGGCGTATCAGACGTCATCACCTCGCCCACATTCGCCATTGTCAACGAGTATCGCTCCGACATTGCCGGCGAACTGATTTATCACTTCGACTTCTACCGCATCAAGAAGTTGGAAGAGGTGTACGACATGGGATACGAAGATTATTTCTATAGCGGTGCCCTCTGCTTCATCGAATGGCCGGAACTGGTGGATGAACTCCTGCCGGGCAATACCGTCAAAGTCACCATCGAAGAAGAGGAGAACGGAGAACGGAAAGTGACCTTTTAACTATTCATTCTCTATTTTCCATCCCTTATGTCCCAATACATCGTCCAAGGAATTTTCGCCGTCACCGGCCTGCTTGCCCTCTTGGCTGCCCTGCTGAACTGGAATTGGTTCTTCACGGCACGCAACACCCAGTTTGTCGTGCAGAACGTGGGGCGAACGCAGGCACGCTGGTTCTATGGCGTACTAGGCATACTCCTTATCTGCACCGCCGTCTTCTTTTTCCTGAATACGCCGACGGTCGCATAATACACCGGGAAATCGACACCTTTAATAATATAAGGTGAGTTCGATATAAGCAATTCACCATGCGGCATGTGAGTTATCGTTTATATCGAACTCACGTTAATATACAGAAAAGGGGGTACCAAAATATCATTGGCCCCCCTTCTGAAATGTTTCTTTTAAAGCGTAGCAAACGCCACTTTAGCTGTTATACTCATTCGCCTTCAAATCTTCCATAGTCTCCGTGTATTCCGCCTCACCCTGCACAATGAAAAGGATTTCTTCCGGGGCAAAGTCGCCCACTTCGTCCTTATGGGATTCCTGGATAATGTAATCCACGATTTTCCCCAGATCGATCTCAATAAAGCCACTCTCATCCGGCTCTGCATCCAAGATGCCGCTCTCGACATAGTACTCATCAATCAAATCGACAAAATAATAGAGTTGGTCGTCAGAGAACTTTCCTTTCAGTTCCTGCGGCAAATAATTTCTGATGTACTCGATGGTATTTTGATCATCGATATCATACAGTGAAAAATCGTTTTCCACTCCCATACTTATATTTTTTTTAAGAGTTAATATATCTGCCTTACAGCAGTGCTTCTATCTTGGCTACATAAGTGGGCTTCGGAGCGGAGCCTACCTGCTTGTCCACCAACTCACCATTCTTAAAGAAAAGCACTGTGGGGATATTGCGTATACCGTACTCGGCAGCCACGTCGCCATTCTCGTCCACATCACACTTACCTATGATTACTTTTCCTTCGTATTCAGTAGCCAGCTCATCGATGATAGGACCTACCATCTTGCAAGGACCGCACCAAGGGGCCCAAAAGTCCATCACTACCGGTTTTCCGTCTGCCAGAATTTCCTGGAAATTGCTGTCTGTAATTTCTAAAGCCATTTCTTTACGTATTAAATATTAAATATCAACTATAATTGTTTGTCCACAGCCCATGACGTTTTCTCCAAAAAGACGTGTGCTTGGGGGAGCAAAGATAACTAATTAATCCGAAACTCAAGCTCCGGACGTTCTTTTAAATATGTAATAAGCTCACGTCCTACGGAAAGCTTTACAGGACGGGAAATCAGATCAACTGTCATCTTGCTGTCCGGGTCGCTAATCTTGAAATATAGTTCCGTACTGCCCGGATGCTCTTTGGTCAATTCAACCAGATCAGTTACCAAAGCCTTGTTCAACACCCCCAGAGGAATGAGAATAGTAATCTTCTCTACCAGTTTTTCCTTGACATCGGGTAGCAGTTCCATGGAAGTTATCTTCAGTTCCAGTTCTTCCTGCCGCCATTGCTTAGGCTGGCAACGGGCTTTGATAAACAGGAAGGTGCGCTCGCCTAGATATCCCTGATAAGTCACCCAATCATTTCCGAAGAAAGGAAGTTCTGCCGAACCGGAATAGTCTTCAATCTTGGCGATACCGTAGGGATTACCGTTCTTGCTGATACCCCGGCGCACAGCTGTCACAATGCCTCCCATGGTAATTTCACGTCCCACAAGGGACTTCTTGTCTTCCAATTCCGCCATGTGCGTGTTGCAGACATGTTCCAGCACCACGGAGTATTCGTCCAGTGGATGTGCGGAAAGGTAGATACCCACCAGTTCGCGTTCCCGGTTCAGGCGGTCAAGATCGTTCCAGCGCTCTGCAGCCGGTATCTCGGGAGTGGCAATATCCACCACATTCTCACCGCCAAACAAGGAGTTGGCAGCAGCCGCCCGGTCGGCCTGATAACGGTTACCATAACGCACCAAGGTTTCAAGGAAAACTTCGTTCTTGGAGTTTACGGCAAAATACTGTTCGCGTTTCAGTTCGGAAAAGCCATCGAATCCGCCTGCCAAGGCCAGACATTCCAAATTCTTCTTGTTGCAAGCCGTCAGGTTGACGCGCTGTACAAAGTCGAATATACCCTTGAAAGGACCATTCTTCCGGCGTTCTTCCACGATACTCTGTACAGCACCCTCACCCACTCCTTTCACTGCTCCAAGGCCGAAACGGATATTTCCCTCGTCGTTTACGGTAAACTTCAGGTTACTCTCATTGACATCCGGCCCCAAAGTCTTGATGCCCATTGCCTTGCACTCATCCATCAGTTTGGTGATATCGGTAATGTTTGCCAAACTTCGACTCATGACGGCAGCCATGTACTCGGCCGGATAGTTTGCTTTGAGGAAAGCTGTCTGATAGGCCACCCACGAATAGCACGTGGCATGCGACTTGTTGAAGGCGTAGGAGGCAAATTTCTCCCAGTCTGCCCAGATTTTCTCCAGCACCTTCGGATCG
>CAMWRY010000218.1 GCA_947176775.1 uncultured Bacteroides sp. | reverse complement strand
CTCCCTACCGGGGAGGGGCCAGGAGAGAGGCCTTACCGTACTATTGGTTTAGGAGCAACAAACCCTCGCCATGATTATCAAAGATACCCTGGAAGGCCAGGAGTTCATCATTCACACCGCCGCCAACGGTGAAGAGGGGCTACGTGCCTTCTTCGACCTGCGCCCCGACGTACTGGTGGCGGACGTGATGATGCCCCGTATGGACGGCTTCGAAATGGTACGCCGCATCCGACAGACCGACAAACGCACGCCAGTGCTCTTCCTCACGGCACGCTCTGCCATCAGCGATGTGGTGGAAGGCTTCGAACTGGGTGCCAACGACTACTTAAAGAAACCCTTCGGCATGCAGGAACTCATCATCCGCATCAAGGCACTGGTGGGCAAGGCCTTCTCCTTTGCCGAGGAAGCGCCTCGGGAAAACACCCTCTTCGAAATCGGCGATTACCGCTTCAATGCCCTCACACAACGCCTCAGCTTCGTGGCTCCCCCTGCCTCTCCCCATGCCAACAAAGAGATAGAACTCTCGCACCGCGAATCGGAAATCCTGAAACGCCTTTGCGAGAACCGTAACCAAGTAGTCAACACCCAAAACCTGTTGCTCGACCTCTGGGGTGACGACACCTTCTTCAACTCCCGAAGCCTACACGTGTTCATCACCAAACTGCGGCACAAGCTGGCAAGAGATGAGCGCATCCGCATCGTGAATGTAAGGGGAATAGGCTATAAGCTGATTTTTAATGGATGAAACACTCTTTAATAAAGCGTTTTCGATTATAGCAGAATTTTGTCGTAACTTTATGGTTGGGAAAGACAAAAGTCTCACATATTCCAACTACATTTGTGTTTGAAATTCAATAATTCAACTATTAAATGGCAAAGTTACCAAACATAATAATGATGCGCCAACATAAAACCATCAAACGGACAGTGTTTTGCCTCCTTGTCTTACTGATGACAAGCACCCTGTCCGTCCACGCACAAAAAGAAGTGCCGACCGACACGATAAGCGGACTGCCGGCAACCGTGAAGAATTATGACGGCTTCCTGCTGGATATGAGCCTGATGAACCTGCCTGCTCCTACCCTGCCGAAATTCACGTTGGAGGTCCCCGATGCCAGTAAGGACTACAGTAGCCTTTTCCGGCTGAATCCCAATGAGAGTTATTCGCAAGGATTTTACAATCCCTTCTCTCTGAACAACTCCACCTATTACAGCTCCAATCCTTTCGGACTGACAGGTTTCTGGAACTCTACCGACAACCTGCAAATGGGAAGTTTCAGACTAAAGAACGGCATGCGCCTCAACACCTACGGGCAATATGACAAGGACGGATGGCGAGTGCCCAACCCCTCAGCACTGCCGTGGGAGAAGAACAACTTCAAAGGTGCGTTTGAGCTGAAATCTGCCAACGGCTCCTTCGGCATACGAATAGAGGTGCAGCAGGGAAGACATGTACCTTATTGAATCCCTTAATTTAATCCTAAAAAATCAATGAATCAAAAGAAGATAATAGTGATTGGCGCCAACGGCTTCACCGGAAGACGCATCCTGAATGACTTATCCCGAAATACGTTATACCAAGTAACGGGCTGTTACATGCACGAAGACATCTGACACCGTTCCGGCAACAATAGCTTCATCCGCAAAGACATCTGCGACAGTGATGCTTTGAAAAGTCTGCTCGAAACGGCGCAGCCCGATGCCGTCATCAATACCTCTGCTCTCTCTGTGCCCGACTATTGCGAAACACATCACGAAGAAGCGGATGCTGTCAACATCACTGCCATAGAGCATCTGGCAGAGCTTTGTCAAGCATACGGAAGCCGCTTCATTCACCTCTCCACCGACTTTGTGTTCAGCGGAGATACGAACCGTCTTTATACGGAAGAAGACACTCCTGCCCCCGTCAACTACTACGGCTACACCAAACTGGAAGGCGAAAAGCGCATCGCCGCCATCTGCCGAGACTATGCCATTGTGCGTGTAGTGGTGGTGTATGGCGCTGCCTTGCCGGGACAACACGGCAATGTGCTCCAACTGGTGGCCAACCGGTTAAGGAACCACGAAGAAGTGTTCGTCGTTTCCGACCAATGGCGCACGCCCACCTTTGTCGGGGACATTGCGCAGGGAGTGGAGAGTCTGATTGCCCATCCGCAAAGCGGCATCTACCACCTCTGTGGAAGCGAGTGCCTGACCATTGCAGAGATGGCTTACCGGGTAGCGGATATTCTGGAACTGGACCGTTCGCTTATCCGTCCCGTCACCACCGAAGAGATGAAAGAGAAGACACCACGCCCCCGATTCAGCGGACTGAGCATCGAAAAAGCACGTCGGGAACTGGCGTACCGGCCGCACACGCTGGACGAAGGGATAAAACTGATGTTCGGGCTGTAATGTAACGTAAATTCGATATAAGCGGATAGCATACATGCCGCCATAGCAATTCTCCTTCTGGGAGGTTGCTCTCCCCCGATAACGGGGGAGCCGGAGAGGGTGGTACCCGAAAGGAGAGATGGTAGGTAGAAAAGAATACCTTACAGCAATTCGGCCTCTGCCAGCCCCTTCTCCTTACGGTAGGCACGCACCATTTCCAAGATTACATCGCCATATTTCTCCGCCCCTTTCTTTCCGAAATACGGAATGCGCATCAGCATGGCCTTGTCTGAAGGCAGCAGGTTGCTGACACCCAGCATAGCTTTCTGCTGAATGACCGTGTACACGGGAAGCCCCAACCGAGCGGCTTCCGCATTGCGCCAAGCCACCAGACGGTTGTAGAGTTCAGGATGCAACACATCCGTAGGCACTTCGATTGCCGCCGAGGCACGCTTCCGCTCACGGGAGCTTCTTTGCCCACTTTCGCGCCCTGCCCCATTGGCAACACTCTTTCCTTTACTTTTAGAAGAAACAGAATCGTCCAAAGAAAGAAGCGCTTTCTGTTTCAAGTAGTCCCCCACGTGGAAACCATGCGCCAAGACATATTCCAAAAGGCCGGACTTCAGGTCAAACAACCTTTCCAATTCTTCCAAAGCATCCCGAAGCTTCTTCTTCAGTTCCTTGTTGTCGGAAGCCACCACATTCACCAGCACCGCATCCAGCGGTTGCAACTGTTCCTGGAAGTAAGCCGAGGCGGCATGGATGCGCTCCTGCAAGGTCTTGTCGGTTGCATAGTCCACCGCCGCATCCACCAGACGGGTGTATTGGAGGCTGAACTTCTGAGCCACCTTTGTCACCTTCTCCTGAAAGCGTGCCACCTCTTCTTTACAAGCCGCCAGCTGCTTGGGGAACAACTTGTACAAGTGCTCGTCTATCAGCCTCACGTACCGCTGTAACGC
>CAMWRY010000217.1 GCA_947176775.1 uncultured Bacteroides sp. | reverse complement strand
ACGTCCCAGTCCGAAAAATTGAAAAGTTACGCTGCTCATTTTCTGTTTCTTACCGGGCATGGCTATCTGAAACAATATGTGGTGGAGGTGGGCGAAGGGCGATGTATATCGCATCTTTTCCCATTGACAGAGGAAGTGGAGAATACGGAATGGTTGCCGGGAGTCATTGCATTGCTGCCTGAAACGGGATTCGGTAATTCCTGCTTTGATGAGTGCCGTGATATATTGCCGGCTCTTCCTCCGGGCATGGGGGAAGAGCTTCACGGCTTGGTGCCTTGGCTGCTTTTCCCGTTTGACTTTACTGCCATGCGGCCTGTCTCCGGAACTCGGCGCAGACCACTGCCGTAGCGATGGCTACGTTCAGCGATTCGGAAGTTTCGCGGCTGGCAGGATAGTTCGGGATGTATAGTTTGCGGTTGATGAGTGCTTTCACTTCTTGGCCTATGCCGTTTCCTTCGTTCCCCATTACAATCAGCCCGTTTTTTGAGAGGGGTTGTTCGTACATGTTTTTTCCGTCCAGGAAAGTGCCGTAAACGGGAATGTTCTTCAATGAACGGATCAGTTCGGGCAGAGGAGTGTAGTGTAGTCTAACACGTGCGATGCCCCCCATGGTGGCCTGTATGGTTTTAGGATTGTAGACATCTACCGTGTTTGGCGAACAGAAGATATGCTCGATGCCAAACCAGTCGGCTAGGCGGATGATGGTTCCCAGATTGCCGGGATCCTGCACATCGTCCAGTGCCAGGCAGAGGGAATGGCTGAGGACGGAAGTGTCCCACTCTTCGTCCGGTTGCCGGAACACGGCTAATACTTGTTGGGGGGTCTTCAGGAGGCTGGCACGCGAAAGTTCTTCTTCCGTTACTTCCGTGATGTCCGTTACGGAAAGCGAGCGGTTTCCGGAAAGCCACTCCGAGGTTGCCAGCAGGAATTGGCAAGGGAAATGTCCCAACAAATCTCCGACAAGTTTAGGGCCTTCGGCCAAAAATACTTTGTCCGCTTTCCGGTTCTTTTTCTGCTCCAGCGAACGGATGTATTTGATACGGTTTTTACTTAATGCCATAGGATATGTGTTATCAGTCCGCAAAAGTACGTGATTATTTCAATATAATCAAAAACTCTGCACTCTTCCGGCGTTTTTTGTTTCGGGAACAAAAAAATACAAGTATATTTGTAGCTGTTTATGCGCAATTAATGATTCGGTATGAATAAAGCTTTCCGCTACACGATAGTGACTGTTATCGTATTTTTGCTGGCTTCCTGTTCTTCTACCAAGTATGTGCCGGACGGCTCGTATTTGCTGGACGAAGTACGTATACATACCGATAATAAAGAGGTAAAGCCCTCCAGTCTGTCCATCTATATCAGGCAGAATCCTAACTCTAAATGGTTCAGCCTGATAAAGACTCAGCTGTATGTCTACAACTGGTCGGGCCGGGACTCTACGCGTTGGATAAACCGTACCTTACGCAGGTTGGGGGATGCTCCGGTCATATACAGTGAGGGGGAGACGGAACGGAGCGGTGAGGAAATCACCAAGGCCGTACAGAATATGGGGTACATGGGCGCCCGGGTGGAACCGATACGCCAGGCTAAAAAGAAGAAGATGAAGCTGGTCTATAAGGTGACTACCGGAAAACCTTACAAGGTGCGTTCCTTGAAATATGATATTCAGGACAGTAAGATAGAAGAATACATACGTCAGGATTCCGCGGCGACCCTACTGTCCGAAGGCATGTATTTTGATGTTAACGTACTGGACGCGGAACGTCAGCGCATCACAAGCCGTCTGCTTCAAAACGGATATTATAAGTTCAACAAGGAATACATATCCTATACGGCAGATACGGTCCGCAATTCGTATCTGGTCGACTTGACCCTGCATCTGTCTCCCTACAAGCAGCATAATGGGGATGCGTGGCAGAATCATCGGCAATATACTATCAACAAGGTGAATTTCATAACCGATTATAATGTGTTGCAGACATCGGCACTGAATAGCATTGAGGTGAATGATTCGTTGCATTATAAAGGTTTCCCCATTTATTATAAGGATAAATTGTATCTGCGTCCTAAAGTGCTGACCAACAATCTGCGCATATTACCCGGAGCATTGTACAATGAGCAGGATGTGCAACTCACTTACTCAAGTTTCGGACGGCTGCAAGCGCTGAAATACACCAATATCCGTTTTTTTGAAATCCAGCAGAACGACAGTGCAAAGCTGAATGCCTATGTGATGCTGACGAGAAGCAAGCAACAATCGGTATCTTTTGAGGTGGAAGGCACGAACTCGGCCGGCGATTTGGGAGCTGCTGCTTCTGTCGCTTTCCAGCACCGTAACCTGTTGAAAGGCTCCGAAACATTCATGCTCAAACTGCGTGGAGCTTATGAAGCCGTGTCCGGATTGCAGAACGGATTGGATCAGGACTATATCGAACTGGGGGCGGAGGCAACCATCAATTTCCCACGCTTTATGTTTCCGGTTCTTTCCAGCGATTTCAAGCGGAGGATACGGGCTACTACGGAGTTCGGATTGCAATACAGTTATCAGATGAGACCGGAGTTTACACGTATTGTGGCCTCAGCCGGATGGAGCTATAAATGGGGAATACAGCAACGGCGTTCGCAGCATCGCATAGATTTGCTGGACATCAACTATTTGTATATGCCCAGCATTGACCCTATCTTTAGAGAAAAATTTCTGGAGAACGACGAGAACTACATCCTCAAATACAACTATGAGGATCGCTTTATCGTCCGTACCGGATACAGCTATATCTACAACAGTGCCGGAAAGACTTTGATGAATAATTCCGCTATCGGCAACTCCTATACCATCCGCTTTAATTTTGAATCGGCCGGTAACTTGCTGTATGCCGTAGCCAAGCTGGGAGGGATGAAGAAAAATGCGTCGGGAGAATATACGTTGCTGAGCATTCCTTTCGCTCAATACCTGAAGGGGGATTTTGATTTTGCCAAGAACATGGTTATCGACAATCGCAACTCGCTGGCATTTCATTTCGGTGCCGGCATTGCTATACCTTATGGCAATGCAATGATGCTTCCGTTTGAGAAACGCTATTTCGCCGGTGGTGCCAACAGTGTGCGCGGTTGGTCTGTACGCGATTTGGGGCCTGGCTCTTTCCTGGGAGACAACAATTTTATGAATCAATCGGGAGATATCAAGCTGGATGCCAGTGTAGAATACCGCACACGGTTGTTCTGGAAGTTCAGAGGTGCCCTTTTTGTGGATGAAGGAAACATTTGGACCTGTCTCTGATAAAAATCTGCAGATGCAGACGATAAGGCTCGTGTAGCTCTCGATCGTAGACGTAACATTAAAAAAAA
>CAMWRY010000216.1 GCA_947176775.1 uncultured Bacteroides sp. | reverse complement strand
GAGTACTACCGCAAGATATGCACCTCGTACACCTCAGCCCACAGCGCCCTGCACAAGGTAGAGCCTTACGTCTGCTGTCAGATGGTGGCCGGCAAGGACGCCGCCCGTCCCGGCGAGGGCAAGAACAGCTGGCTCACAGGTACCGCCGCCTGGATGTGGTATGCTGTCAGCCAGTTCATCCTCGGCATCCGCCCCACCTACGAAGGGCTGGAAATCGCCCCCTGCATCCCCTCCTCCTGGGACGGATTCCGCGTGAAGCGCCGCTTCCGCGATGCCGAATACCACATCACCGTGCAGAACCCCGACCACGTCTGCCGGGGCATCCGCTCCCTTACCGTGGACGGCCGGCCGGTGGAAGGCAACGTCGTGAAGCACTCTCCCGGCACCCATCATGTGGAGGTGGTCATGGGAGGACCCGTACCCTAAGTCCCAGGGCCATGACCCACTTCAGTGGCAGGGGTAATTTTCTTAAATTCTCCCCCAATATTCCCTGGCTTGACAGACACTTGTGTCTGTCGTCTCAAACACTTGTGTCTGTCAGCTTGAACACAAGTGTTTGTCACGTTGAACACAAGTGTCTGTCAGAGCCTCTTTCAATACCTGATAATCAACCTGTTAATCAATACTTAGAAGCAGAACTGCGAATTAATTCCGCCAACGGGTATTCAATTCTCTATTTCTTTTAATTCTCTCCGATTTCGCTCAACTCCAGCCAGCGCAAAGTCTTTTCATCAATCAGGTCCGACAGTTCGGGCAAGCGTTTCGACTTCTCCGTCAGTTCGTCCACCGACAAGGTACCGCTGCACAAAGCCTCTTCAATAGCCTTCTTCTCGGCCTCCAGCTCACCAATCTCCCGTTCCAGTTGTTCAAACTCACGTTTCTCCTTGAACGACATACGGCGTTTCTCGTTCTGTCTCACCTTGACGGTCTTCTCTTCCCGGGCTTTGGCTACCTCTTTCTCTTTTTCCTTCTCCTGATGGGTTTTTACATCTTTCCAATCACGGTATTGTGTATAGTTTCCGGGGAAATCGCGAATGTCGCCTTGTCCGTTGAACACCAGCAGATGATCCACCACCTTGTCCATAAAGTAACGGTCGTGGCTTACAACAATCACGCAACCTTTGAAGTTCTGTAAATACTCTTCCAGTACGTTCAAGGTCACAATGTCCAAGTCGTTCGTAGGCTCGTCCAGCACCAGGAAATTGGGATTGCGCATCAGCACCGTGCAGAGATAGAGGCGCCGACGCTCGCCGCCGCTCAGCTTATAGACATAGTTGTGCTGAGTTTCGGGGGTAAAGAGGAAGTGTTGCAGAAACTGCGAGGCCGTCAGCCGCTTACCGTTGCCCAGCTCTATCACTTCGGCGATGTCCTGCACCACATCGATGACCTTCATCTGCTCGTCAAACTGCAACCCCTCCTGCGAGTAGTAACCGAAACGCACCGTCTCGCCAATATCCAGCGTACCACTGTCCGCCTGCTCCTGCCCCATCAATATCTTGATAAAGGTGGACTTGCCTGTGCCGTTGTTTCCCACAATGCCCATCTTCTCATACCGGGCAAAGATGTAGGAAAAATCGTCCAATATCTTCAGGTCACCGAAAGACTTATACAGATGGTCTGCCTCGAATATCTTGTTGCCAATATAGGATGCCTTGACATCCAGCTTGACATTGTCATTGCGAAAGCGCTGCTTAGCAACTTTCTCCAATTCGTAGAAAGCCTCTTCGCGGTAACGTGCCTTGTGTCCACGGGCTTGTGGCATACGCCGCATCCATTCCAGCTCCGTGCGGTAGAGGTTGTTGGCACGCTCTATCTCCACGGTTTTGGCCTCGATACGCTCCTGCCGCTTCTCCAGATAATAACTGTAGTTGCCTTTATACTGATAAATCTGCCGGTTGTCTACCTCCATGATTTCAGAACATACGCGGTCCAGAAAGTAACGGTCGTGAGTCACCATCAGCAGACTGAGGTTGTTCCGGCGGAGATACTCTTCCAGCCACTCGGTCATATCAAGGTCGAGATGGTTGGTAGGTTCGTCCAGTATCAGCAGATCGGGTTCGGTGATAAGGGTATTGGCAAGCGCCACACGCTTCAGTTGTCCACCGGACAACTGCTTCACCTGCTGACCGAAATCGCGTATCTTGAGCTGAGACAGAATCTGTTTGGCCTTCTGCTCGTACTCCCAAGCCTTTTCGTGGTCCATACGTACCAGAATCTCATCCAGTCCGGGATGCCCCTCCGTCTCCATGCAACGCTCGTACTCTTTAATCAGCTCAACGGTACTGTTGCCGTGGTGAAAACAGGCTTCGAGCACGGTCAACTCTTTGGGGTATTGTGGGTCCTGCTCCAGATACCCCACACGCAAATCGCGACGGAAGGAAATGGTACCGGTGTCATACCCTTCCTTACCGGAAAGGATATTGAGCAAAGTGGTTTTGCCGCTACCGTTCTTGGCAATCAGCCCGACACGCTGGCCTTCGGCCAAACCGAAAGATATATTCTCGAATAGCACCAAATCGCCAAACGACTTGGTCAGATTCTCCACTTGAAGAATTGAATTAATTGCAGCCAATTGAATTGATAATTAAGTGTTGAGATTTAAAGAAGGGTAGCATAAGTTTCCGGTAGGTCAACTTTATTGCCTGCCTTCACCTTACTCCAAGCCAGTTTCATAGGGTCTATCCACTCACCGGTAGCCGTGTTCAGCAACACAGGCGCTTCCCGATTGCCGTCCACCAGCGTGCGCCACTCCATGCCATCCACTTCATTAGCCAGAATGACACAAAGCACGATGCCTAACGCCAACCACGCGTCCTTCTTCTTGGGACCGATGTTGCCTTTGTCCACAATCTGCTGCATATTAGCGATATCTTCTTCGGTACCTTGAAAGTCTTTCTTCAGCAAATCCTTCACAGTGGCATCTACCCACTCATACGCCTCATTGATCTGATAGATTTCCCAAAGGCGTACCGGGATAACCTCAGCCGGATACTTCACACCTTCTTTCCGCACCTCCAGTGAAGCGATAACCTCCTCTGCTGCCGCTACCGATTCTCCTTTCTTCACCGTGAACGAACATTCAAAGGCCATGTCATCTACACCCGTCATCCAGAGGTGGGAAGTATAGTACACTCCCTCTTCCTCGAACATCTCCTTACTGTAGGCACACTCCAGCCGTCCCACCTTGACCAAAGCGGCAGAAGGATTCTCTTTCAGTTCCTGCCGCACGGCGTCTCTGCCATAGGCAGCATTCCCCTTGAAAGCCGAAATACGAAAATTACCGGTCCACTCATTGGGATTATAGAAGAGGAAAGAGCCTTCCCCATCTTCAAATTCGTTCCAGTCTGCCGGATATAGC
>CAMWRY010000215.1 GCA_947176775.1 uncultured Bacteroides sp. | reverse complement strand
ATACCCATCGGCCGCGGACAGCGTGAGCTGATTATCGGCGACCGGCAGACCGGTAAGACGGCCATTGCCATTGATACCATCATCAACCAGCGTGCCAATTATGAGGCAGGCGACCCGGTGTATTGCATCTATGTGGCCATTGGGCAGAAAGGCTCTACGGTAGCTTCTATCGTGAATACTCTGCGGCAGTATGGTGCGATGGACTATACCATCGTGGTAGCTGCCACGGCAGGCGACCCGGCGGCCATGCAGTACTACGCTCCCTTTGCCGGGGCGGCCATCGGCGAGTATTTCCGCGATACCGGACGTCATGCCCTGGTGGTTTACGATGACTTGTCCAAGCAGGCGGTGGCCTATCGCGAAGTCTCGCTGATTCTGCGTCGTCCGTCGGGGCGTGAGGCATATCCGGGCGATATCTTCTACCTGCATTCCCGTTTGCTGGAGCGTGCGGCGAAGATTATCAGTCAGGAGGAAGTGGCACGCGAAATGAACGACTTGCCGGACAGCCTGAAGGGAAAGGTGAAGGGAGGCGGTTCGCTGACTGCACTGCCCATCATCGAGACTCAGGCAGGAGATGTGTCCGCTTACATTCCTACGAATGTGATTTCGATTACCGACGGACAGATATTCCTGGATACGAACCTCTTCAATCAGGGAAACCGTCCGGCCATTGACGTAGGTATCTCCGTGAGCCGTGTGGGTGGCAATGCCCAGGTCAAGGCCATGAAGAAGGTGGCTGGCACGCTGAAGATAGACCAGGCACAGTATCGCGAACTGGAAGCGTTCACCAAGTTCAGCGGCGATATGGACCCCGTGACGGCACTGGCCATCGACAAAGGGCAGAAGAATACGCGTCTGTTGGTGCAGCCCCAATATAGCCCTATGCCGGTAGAGAAGCAGATAGCCATCCTCTATTGCGGTACGCATGGCTTGTTGAAGGAGGTTCCTTTGGACAAGGTCGGTGAGTTCGAGCGCGCCTTCCTTGAATCCCTTGAGATGAACGGCCGTAAGGAGGTGCTCGATGTGCTGAAGGCAGGCATCATCAATGAGGAGGTCTGCAAGAAGATTGAACAGACAGCCGAAGTGGTTGCAAAACAATTTATGTAAATCGTGTATAGATATGGCTTCACTGAAAGAGGTAAAAAATAGAATAAGCTCCGTCAAGAGTACACGCCAGATAACGTCGGCCATGAAGATGGTGGCATCCGCCAAACTGCACAAGGCGCAGGGGCGGATTGAGAACATGTTGCCTTATCAACGGAAGCTGAATGAGATTCTGACGAACTTTCTGCGTACGGATGCGTCCTTCGAATCGCCTTACACGGAGAAAAGGCCGGTGACGAGGGTAGCGGTTGTGGCATTCTCGTCCAACGGCTCCTTGTGCGGTGCATTCAACTCGAATGTAGCGAAGATGCTGGAACGGACTTTGGAGGAGTATCAGTCGCTGGGCAAAGAGAATCTTTTGATATATCCCGTCGGGAAAAAGGTGGAAGAGGCCGTGAGGAAGATGGGGTATGTGCCGCAAGGCAGCTATCAACCGATGGCCGACAAGCCTTCGTATGTCGAGGCATACAAGTTGGCGAAGGAATTGATGCAGGCGTTTGTGGAAAAGCAGGTGGACCATGTGGAGCTGATATACTATCACTTCAAATCGATGGGTTACCAGGTGCTGGTTCGCGAGAATTACTTGCCCATCGACTTGACGCAAGTGGCGCAGGAAGCAGCGGAAGGAATGCCGGAAGATGCCCGTAGCTTCAAAAACGACTACATTGTGGAACCTTCGGTCGGCGAACTGATAGCGGAACTTCTTCCCAAGGTGCTGAGCCAGAAAATCTTTACGGTGCTTCTCGATTCCAATACGTCTGAACACGCCGCCCGTATGCTTGCCATGCAGACGGCAACGGACAATGCCAACGAGCTGATTCAGGACCTGACGAAGCAGTATAACAAGAGCCGCCAACAGGCCATTACGAACGAGTTGCTGGATATTATCGGTGGTAGCTTGAAGTGAGACCCTTTGCTGCTTGCTGAAAAATCCTTATCGGTTGAATCCTCTTCGGGCATCCTGTGGAACGGTTTCCGATTCACAACCGTGCTGAATGTCCTTCACTACGGCACTGAATGTACCCCCCTCTCAGAAGGTGTTCTGAGTGGGGGTCCGATGCTTGTCGGAAAAGATGCATCCGGATTGTCTGGAGTGAGAAAAATTATTATAAGTAACATGAATCGCTTATGTGCCGCTAAACCTGACATCTGGGAATGTAACCCTTTGGGTAAGGGTGCGTCTCTATGCAGTTGCCTTTGGCTGCAAGGCGCCTTCTGCTCAGAAAGCTTCCGTCATGTTGAAGTAGAACAGTGTCTGTTTATTGACCGTGTTCTTTCCTAAATCCAGGCGGACATTCATGCGCGGCTGCACTTCGATGCGCAGGCCCACGCCGTAGTTGGGCAGCACGCCTTCGATTTTGCCGGGCGTGGGCCCCATGAATCCGCAGCCGGTCCAGGCTACGAATCCCAGGTGGTGGAGCATGCGTTTCATCCAGTTGCTGCGGTCGGTGTTGAACATCTGCCGGTATTCCGCCATCACCACGTGCGAGGACTTGTCGCGATACTGCCCCATGTAGTAACCGCGTAGGTCGAAGGGAGTGCCTGTGAGGGTATATTGCGTCAGAGGCACGTCGCCGAACACGTTCTTGGTCTGCGCCGTCCATGCCAGTACCTTCCGCTTGCCGAGCGACTTGTATTGGCGGTAGTCCACCTCCAGCCGGTAGAAGGTCTGGTCGCTGCCGATGAACTTGGCGTACATCATGCCGCGAAAGTCCAGATACATGCCGCGGTAGGCATTGGCAGGGACATCGCGGCTGTCGTAGGTCAGCAGGAAACCGAGACCGGAGTTGAAGTTGTTGTAGCCGTGAGCCGTGCCGCCTGCCTGCTTGTACGATGGCTCGTCCACCAGAAACTTGCCGGGCTTTGTCAGGTGTTCGTAGTTGATGTCTATCTGGGGGCCGGCAAAAATGTTGCTGTTGCCCAGCCGGAACAGGAACCAGGGATTGACCTGCACGCCGCTGTAGCTGTACTTGCTGGTGCTGTCGCTGCGGATATAGTCCCGGTTGGTGTGGTAGCCGATGCCGTAGAAGTTCTCTTCCGTATTCTTAAAGCTGAACTTTCCGAAGATGCGGAAGCGGTCGCCCTTGAAGAAGAGCTGCGGCTTGGAGAAGAGGTTGATGCCGCCGTTGAACATGAAGGCGATGGCCATGGGCACCACCGAACGCATTTGCGTGGTGTCGCCGGGATTCATGCGGAAGGTGAGCAGCGCGCTTCCGCCCAGCACGGCACCGAAGTCGGGCGAGTAGCTTGGTCCGCCCAGGAT
>CAMWRY010000214.1 GCA_947176775.1 uncultured Bacteroides sp. | reverse complement strand
TTGATATTCTTTCCGGTGGCAGTCGGTGGAATCATTGCATGGCGAGAGTTGTTGCTGATGATGTGCATCCAGATTCTGCTGAAGTCCATGTACGAGGTGGTGATACTGCCCGTGACCATCCGTGTGGTGAAGGCCATTAAGCGGATAGATGGGAGTGATGTCTATGACGAGGGAATTTCTTATAAGGTATGGAGAATAGGGGATATATGAATAAACAAACAGCTTTAGTAGTATTCAGTGGTGGGCAAGACTCGACCACTTGCCTTTTCTGGGCGAAACGTGAATTTAAGAAAGTATATGCACTGAGTTTTCTGTATGGACAGAAACATAAGAAAGAGGTGGAACTGGCGAGAGAGATTGCCTATCGGGCAGGTGTGGAATTTGAGGTGATGGATGTCTCCTTCATCGGACAGCTGGGGCACAATTCATTGACGGATACCAGCATACCGATGGACCAGGAAAAGCCGGCAGACAGCTTCCCGAATACTTTCGTGCCGGGACGCAATCTGTTTTTCCTGAGCATTGCGGCTGTGTATGCTCGCGAGCGAGGGATTCATCATATCGTGACGGGAGTCTCGCAGACCGACTTCAGTGGTTATCCCGACTGCCGGGACGCCTTCATCAAGTCACTCAACGTGACGCTGAATCTGGCTATGGACGAGCAATTTGTATTGCACACCCCGTTGATGTGGATTGACAAGGCCGAGACTTGGGCATTGGCGGACGAACTGGGTGTACTCGAATTGGTACGTCACGAAACGTTGACATGCTATAACGGCATTCCGGGAGACGGCTGCGGACATTGTCCGGCATGTAAGCTGAGACGTGAAGGCTTGGAGAAATACTTGCTTTCCAGACGCTGAGAGAAAGCCACCTCCCGGATTCAGTCCTATACCGAATAGAAAGGAGGCTACGGCATATCTATGGTAGAATCATGTTAAGATATATTTTATGACAGCATTAAAAGACCAACTTTCCCTTTTGGGAAGAAAAACAGAGTACAAGCAGGATTATGCTCCCGAAGTATTGGAGGCATTCGACAACAAACATCCGGAAAACGACTATTGGGTGCGTTTCAACTGTCCGGAGTTCACCAGTCTATGTCCCATCACAGGACAGCCGGACTTTGCAGAAATCCGCATTTGCTATATCCCCGATGTCAAGATGGTGGAAAGCAAGAGCCTAAAGCTCTATCTGTTCAGCTTCCGCAATCACGGTGCCTTTCATGAAGATTGCGTCAACATCATCATGAAAGACCTTATCCGCCTGATGGATCCTAAGTATATCGAAGTGACAGGCATCTTCACTCCACGTGGCGGTATCTCCATTTATCCGTATGCCAACTACGGGCGTCCCGGCACAAAGTTCGAGCAGATGGCAGAGCAACGTCTGATGAACCGTCAATGACCTTGTTCACGAGATTCATTCTTTTGAGGAATCTACACCAGGCTTGCCATCTGTCCGCCGCCGATTACATTTCTCACAGCCTCTTCCGTGCCACAGAAGGGGCCGTGTGATTGCAGTTTGATGGTGCACATGGCGGCGGCAAAGCAGCCGGCTTCCTGATAGGACGCACCTTTGTTGCGCATATACAAGTAACCTACCATATAGGTATCTCCGCATCCTGTGGCATCCGTGACCTGCAGGGCCGGATAGGCAGGTATTTCGTGGAATTGCCCTTGGGCATATATCAACGAGCCTTTGTCGCCCAAAGTCAGTAATACCTCCTTGACGCCCCAGTCTGCAATCAGCAGTGCAGCTTCGCGAGGATTGCTACATCCGGTCAGTACTTCCATTTCGGCTTCGTTGGCTTTCAGTATGTGGACATACTTCAACGCTTCCCGTTTCTCCAGCCAGTCCACTGCCAGCACCCGTTCGTTCTCCACCTTGCGAAGAAATCCCTGCACGTCTATCGAGAGAAGTCCTTTCCCGGATAAGAACTTGATGACTTCCAGCGAGAAATCATCGGCAAGCAGACTGCCCAGGTGGATAATCCTTGCATCAATCTCTTTCAGGCTTTCCACCGTGAACGGGTCAGCTTTTGCCGTGACGCGTTGTGTACGCTCGTTCTGGTTTTCTCCATAAATATTTTCGAAGCAGACGGAGTGCGTGCTGTGCAATGCTTGGACGTCGATTCCTTCTTTCCGAATCTCCTCTACGATATTCATGTCCGCGTCAGCCAAAGCTGTAATCAGGAGAAATCCATTGGAATTCAAATGTTTGATGGCGTGTGCGAAATAGAAAGAGGTGCCTCCCGGCATGTATATGGTATTTTTAGGAGTTACTACTTTATCTTGGGTAATATAACCGATACAACATAGACTATGTGTGTTCATTTCTTTATTGGCTTTTTTGTTTCTTTATCGTATTGATTCCGTTAGTCGGGTGCGAAGATAATGATTTTGTCGGCAATACTATCATGAATTGACTATAAAGGTTGTTTGAGTCATCGTCATTTCTAATGCGTGCAAAAGTATAGGTTCTGATACAGGCGATAAAATAAATCCTGCCAACGGAGCGTTATTGTCGACAAAACATGATAGGAAATGCCTGCATTTGGTTCCATTTGTACTGTTTGGCAGAAAGAAATGGCAGTTTGGTAGATTTGGTTTGGGGCTTTTGAAGTTTCATGCTACTTTTGTCTCAGAAACTTAAATATCAATTTATGGACATGAAAAGACATTTCTGGGTTATCGTATGTGCTGCGCTCTTTATGGGTAGCGGCGCAGTTATGGCGCAGGAGGCAGGAAAGCCTATGCCCAGCCGACAAGAAAAGGGCTTCAAGCCTATGCCCCTCTCACCCGAGAAATTAGCACGGCATATAACCGACCGTATGGATTCGCTGCTCAGCCTGACGGAAAAGCAGTATGACAAACTTTACAAACTGAACCTGAAATGGGCACGTGAAGATCAGAAGAATCAATCGGAAGCCTCTCGCATGGGCGGCAGGCCGGGAGGGGCGCCGAATTCCGGAGGAGGCAGAGGGCCCGGACAAGGACCACGTGGGAACCGTCTGCCTCAAGGCATGGACCTTTGTCCGCCTCGCGATTTCGCACCGTCAGACGGCAGGGAGAAGATGGAGAAACAATGTCAGAAACGCGAAAAGAAACTGAAGAAGGTGCTGACCGATGAGCAATACGCTCGCTGGACGAAGAAACAGCATCACATCGTACTGAAAGATCGCAAAGAGGAGAAGAAAGGAAATCGATAACCCATTGTCGGTCGCCTTTTCAGGAAAAAGATTATCCGGCTGATGCGGAAACTTTGTGAGAAAAAAAGTGTAGATTTAAAAATGGACTCTTAAACTAAAAACTTAAATGACTAAAAAATGAAACAAAAAAGAAAAAGATTAGTGAAATGTTTGTGTA
>CAMWRY010000213.1 GCA_947176775.1 uncultured Bacteroides sp. | reverse complement strand
CATCAACCATCTGCTCTTTGCCATGCCTGCCGCTGCCGTATTGCCGGCCATACTTATCAAGTCCGGACTGCTGGCCGGAGCAGCCGCCCTTGCCGCGCGCCATGCCAAGCGCATCTCACTATGGGCCTTGCTGGGGGTGGTGCTCTCCTACCAGATGGTAGGTACAGTTTTTGAGTGGGCGCTGTGCGGAGACTTCTTCACGGCCGTACAAGATTTCCGCATTGGCATTCCGGGCATGCTGATTCAATGGTTCGGAGGATATGCGTTGCTGAAAGCCATTCGTTAAGTCCGTATCGGTTCATACCCTAATATCTCTGCCATGGAAGTTGCAACGAACAATTGGTTCACCCAACAATATCCGATAGGCTTTGCCCTAAGCGGCGGCTTCATCAAGGGCTTTGCCCATTTGGGTGTCATGCAGTCCTTGCTGGAACACGACATCAAGCCCGATATTCTCTCCGGCGTCAGTGCCGGAGCCTTGGCCGGTGTGTTCTATGCCGACGGCAACGAACCACACAAAGTGCTGGACTACTTTGCCGGGCACAAGTTTCAGGACCTGACCAAATTGGTCATCCCCAAAGTAGGCTTGTTTGAATTGGGAGAATTCATCGATTTTCTGAGAAGCCACCTGAAAGCCCAAAGGCTGGAAGAGCTGCAAATCCCCCTGATAATCACTGCTACCGACTTAGACCACGGACGTGCAGTACACTTCCACAAAGGGAACATTGCCGAGCGTGTGGCGGCCTCGTGCTGCATGCCGGTGCTGTTTGCTCCGGTGAACATAGATGGCACGCACTACGTGGACGGAGGCCTGCTGATGAATCTACCGGTATCCACCCTGCACCGCGTATGCGAGAAGGTAGTGGCCGTGAACGTCAGCCCCCTGATGGCGACCAAGTACAAGATGAACATCGTGAGCATTGCCTTGCGCTCCTACAACTTCATGTTCCGCTCCAACTCTTTTCCCGAGCGCGAGAAGGCCGACCTGCTGATAGAGCCTTACAACCTGGAGGGATACAGCAACACAGAGTTGGAGAAGGCGGAAGAGATATTCATGCAAGGATACAACACCACCAACGATGTGCTGGAACGTCTATTTATTGAGAAAGGCAACATTTGGAAATAATAATAATAAACGATAAATCTATAGAACAAGAAAGATGAACAACGAAAATAATAAGCTAATTATCTATCAAGTGTTTACCCGACTTTTCGGGAACAGCAACAATCATTGCATCAATAATGGAAGCATCGCAGAAAACGGATGCGGCAAGATGGCCGACTTCACCGCCAAGGCGTTGGGAGAAATCAAGAAACTAGGTGCTACGCACATCTGGTACACGGGTATCATCGAGCATGCCACGCAGACGGATTACCGCCGCCACAGCATACAACCCGACCATCCGGCCATCGTGAAGGGAAAAGCCGGATCGCCCTACGCCATCAAGGACTATTACGATATCGACCCCGACTTGGCCCAAGACGTGCCCGAACGCATGAAGGAGTTCGAGAACTTAGTGCAACGCACCCACCGCAGCGGCCTGAAGGTCATTATAGACTTTGTGCCCAACCACGTGGCTCGCCAATACTACTCGGATGCCCAGCCGGACGGCACTTCGCAACTGGGCTCGAACGACGACACTCACTACGCCTTCAGTCCATACAACAACTTCTACTACATCCCTCAGTCGGAGCTGCACGGTCAGTTCGACATGAAGGGCGCCGCTGCCGAGGCCTACAAAGAGTTCCCGGCCAAGGCTACCGGAAACAACCGTTTCGACGCCTACCCCAACATCACCGACTGGTACGAGACCGTCAAGCTGAATTACGGTGTGGACTACCAAAACGGCGGCACCTACCATTTCGACCCCATCCCTGACACTTGGACCAAGATGTTGGAAATCCTGCTATTCTGGGCCGGAAAGGATATCGACGGCTTCCGTTGCGACATGGCCGAGATGGTTCCGGTGGAATTCTGGGAATGGGCCATTCCGCAGGTAAAGGCGCAGTATCCCTCGCTGCTGTTCATAGCCGAAGTCTACAATCCGGGCGAATACAGGAACTACCTGTTCCGCGGCAAGTTCGACTATCTGTATGACAAGGTAGGACTATACGACACTCTGAGAGCCATTACTTGCGGATATGAATCAGCCACGGCCATTACTCGCTCTTGGCAGAACCTAGGGGGCATCGAAAAGCGCATGCTGAACTTCCTGGAGAACCACGATGAGCAGCGCATCGCCTCCGACTTCTTTGCCGGCGACCCACGCAAGGCGCTTCCGGCACTTATCGTATCGGCTTGTATGAATACCAACCCGATGATGATTTACTTCGGCCAGGAGTTTGGCGAATTGGGCATGGACAGCGAGGGGTTCAGCGGACGCGACGGACGCACCACTATCTTCGACTACTGGAGCGTGGACACCATCCGCCGTTGGCGCCACGGAGGCAAGTTCGACGGCACGAAGCTGACCGATGCCCAAAACCGCCTGCACGCTTTCTATAAGCGGTTGCTGAATCTCTGCAATGAGGAGAAAGCCATTACCCAAGGTGCCTTCTTCGATCTGATGTATGCCAACGTCAACGGATGGCGCTTCAACGAGCACAAGCAGTACACTTTCCTGCGCAAGCACGATAATGAGTTGCTGCTGTTCGTGGTCAACTTTGACCACCTCTCGGCAGACCTTGCCATCAACATCCCCTCACACGCCTTCGAATTCCTGCAAATACCGCAAATGGACCAATATACAACCACGGATTTGCTCAGCGGAAAAGAAGAGACTATCAGCCTTCTTCCCTACAAAGCAACTAATGTGTCCGTCGAAGGATATGGAGGAAAGATTCTGAAGATAAAACTATAAGAGGCAATAAACGTACCTGCAGCGAAGTTCCTTTGTCTGCTACCGCCAATACTGCACAAAAAATCCCTGGGGTTATTTGCAGAAACCCAGGGATTTTTCATCTAAAATTCCACGCCTTTACACTAAAAAGAGCAGGCCTCATCTCTCGAAACCTAGGGCATTTCAGATGGCAGACTGTAGCATCTGGAACAGCCTGGCCAGCGCATATCAGAAACAATCTACAAATGCGCTTCCATACACTCTTTCAACTGATATAGCCGCATGATAGCAGGATTGTAAAAATCATCAGGATAATGAATCTCTATATCACTCAAGTTCGACTGCACAAAACGTTTCATATCCTTTATATACTCAGCATCAGACAACCTAATTTCTTTGGGAAAAGATGCACCTTTAGCCCACTCAACCAACGATTTAACGCTATCTTCATCAAATTTATATTCGCTCATATCTTACTCTTTTCAGTGTGCAAAGTTACTACAAAAAAGTGGAATTCGGAAGAATGTAGTAATAG
>CAMWRY010000212.1 GCA_947176775.1 uncultured Bacteroides sp. | reverse complement strand
ATATCGGTCGTTGGTCTCGTTGTAGGCTTTCAAGCGGATGTCTCCGGAACGATTGACAAGCCATTCAGCTTCAAAGTCTCCCACAAAATTGGTATTGGCCATCGGGTTGTCACGATAGCCGAAGTTTCCGTTGATAAGCAGCCTATTGTTCAGCAATTGTCCGGAAAGCATGGTTTCAAATTCCATGTCCGTCCAGCCCCTTTCTCCGGTACTGAAGTTGGTGCCGAAGTTCCAGTTGTTGATGTTGAGGATGTTGGACAAGGCGTTGTTCAACTGCCCGGATAGGGTCGATGAAACTTCACTGGACATCATGTTTGAATTCTGGGTCGCTCCCAGATTCTCCGGCGTATAGAACTTTCCGATGGCCAGCAGATAGAGTATCTGCATGTTCATCTGCTCGTCGGTAGGGATATAGTTGCGGACAATGGCCTGCACTTCGTCGCGCTCATTGGGCAGTTCGATGTCAAACTTCAGGTCGGGGGAAGTCAGTTGTCCGGTCAGGGCCATCATGCAGTTCACTTTCACATTGGTCTGGCTGATATAGCCGGAAGTGGCTTCGTTGGGCATCAGATCGTTCAAGGAGGCCGAGTTGACCGTATAGCCGGCCTGAATGTCCAAGGTAGCGTCCAGCGGCGAACCGTTGAAGGCAATGGTACTTCCGTTCCGGATGATAAAGTCTTTTCGGATAACCTCTTGCAGGCTGAATTTATAGATTCCCTGGTTGAGCCGGTAGCTGCCGAACATTTTTACATCTCCCTTATTGAAGAATTCGGTACGGATGTTTCCGGTTCCCCGTCCGCTGATGTAGTCTCCGGCGATAGGGTCCATGATGATTTTCATGGTGGCGTCGGGAGTGGCATCCACCAGCAGGTTCAGGCGGATATCGGTATCACTTTCTTCCTCTTCTTCGACTTCCCGTTGGGCCATCTCGTATTCGGAAAGGCGGACAGAGTCCTGTACGGCACGGCGCGGAGTTTTGTCTACAAACTTGATGAACTGGTTGCTGACCGCTGTAGATACATTATCTTTTATATAAGTAAAGAGGGTATTCCGGTTGGTGGTCATGGCAACGTCGATGTTTACTCCGTCTTGGGCATTGCCGGCAATGGTGGCGTTCCCCGTTCCATAGACCGTGCCGTAGAAGGGGTAATCCGGCGACTCCTTAGTGTTCATTACCAGCATGTTGTTGACATTGAAGTCGAAATGATACTCCAGATTCTTGAAATGCTGATAGTGCAGGTAGCCGCTCACTTTTCCTTCGTGCCCTTGGGTATCCAAGATACGGTTGTTGCTGAAAGTCAGTCCGCCAGGCTCAATATAGATGCTGTCTTTGAGGGAGAAAGTGGTATTGAGCACATCTATCTTCATGGAAGCATCGCCGAAGACACGCCCTTCCATGGTGAGCGCCTTGAATTTGCCGTAGAAATGTACATGACCGGTGGCGCGCCCGTTGAATTCGGGCGTGATGCTGCTCATATAGTGGTGTATGAATTTCAGGTTTGTTCCATCCGCTTCAATCTGGAGGTCCAGTGCGCTGGTCGGTTTCAGAGGATAGACATACCCCTGTACGTGGCTCTTGTGGATCCGGGCAATATCTTTCTCCTGAATATGGGCATCGAGGTAGATACCTTTCACATCGTGATGCCATTCTCCATGGATATCGGCGTCTCCCAGCAACCCTTCGTTCAGCCCGAGGTTGCGGATAAACAGGTCGGTACTCATGACGGGGTTTTCCAGCACGCCGCTGGCAAAGGCTGGGCCGGTGGCTTCGCCTTTGAAATTGACCCCCAGGTCGGCAATGTCGAACACATAGCCGATGTTTATTTCCTTCAAATCCAGGCGCACGGTGTCTTCCGGTTGCGATGAAACGGTACCATTGATGCGCAAGTGCCGATCTTCATGGCTGAAATAGAAATCGTTGACGTGTATCTTGCCGGAATCGAACACCACCTGCGAAGGGTGTATATCCCATAAAGTGTCGTTCAATATCACGTGGGTGGGCCGGACATCGATGATGGTTTTCAGCGGTGGCAGTTTCTTTTTTCCGTCATGCTCGCCTTTCTGTTCGCGGATAAAGCGAGCCACGGCAGACAGTTTGCCGCTGTAGGTAGCCGCACTGCTGTTTCCCCAGTTCAGGGTAGTCCGAATACTGTCGTTCATGGCCTGTGCTTCCAAAGCCATATTGACGGCGCCACTCGCTTTGCGGTTACTGAAACGCAGCCGTGTATGGAATTGGTCGTCGGAATTCTCGCAAAGGAACATGCCGGACTCTATAAACTTGTTGGCATAACGGAGACGGGGAAAATAGCCTTCCACGCGAATCCGTTGCGCTTTGTCATTAAAGTACCCCTTGATGGTGGAGTGAGCATATACTTTTACCGGAATCAGGAAAACGGTAGAGAGCAAGTCCGTGTTGTAGACATGTATGTCGAAATAGAAATTGTTTTCCGTCTTTACAGGTCTCTTTTCAGGCGAAATCAAGGCAGGAATATAGCGCCTCATGATGTTCAGCACACTGATGGGCAGGGTGCGGTAGGAGTAGTTACCTTCTATGCTGCCTTGAAGAAAGCCGGACCGGATAGTCAGTCGCTTCCGGTCGTCACTCTCTCTGATGGCCGCTATTTTCAGGTTATCCAGAAAATAGGGTGTTTCCGGAGCTGCGAATTGCAAGCTGTCTATGTTTATCTCACCTATCATTTCTTCAATGGAGCCGCCGGTAAAGTCGGCTTTGACCTTGACGGATATTTCCGTATCCTCATATTTGGGCGTCAGATGCAGGGCATGCGGACGAACTTTGTCGATACTTGCCTGAAAGTTGAAGGTAGGCATTCGGCTGGCAGTATTGATGGTGCCGTTCAGGATGACCGAACCGTTCGGGTCGTCCAAGGCTACTTTTCCCGTAAAGCCTCCTTGCTTATATTCGCCATCCAGGGTGATATTCTCGTAAGTGTAGTCGCTGTAATCCAATGAGGCAATCAGTCCCTTCAATAGGACAGACGGGTATTGTTTTTCGTAATGGCTGCTGTTGACATCCAGATTGAAGGTTACTTTCCCCAATTTAGAATCACCCAACATCCTGCCGAGTTCAAAATCTGTCGTTTTCACCGCACCGGAATAGGCAAAATAGCCTTTCTCCTTATCAGAGGTCAGTTTCACGTCGGTACGGATGGTGCCGATGTCGGTATGGACTTCCCCGTAAGTCACAAGGTCAGTGAAATAGCCTGAGACTTCTCCGTGGAAGGAAACCGTTCCCAAATGTTGCAGGACGGGAGGCACCCCTTCGTAGTTTTTGCTGAAATTCCGTAGAAAGAAAGCGACTCCTTCCTGGTCTGCATACAGATGGGAGAGATTACCGAATATATACACATTTTCCGGATGGGAGAGGTCCTGCAA
>CAMWRY010000211.1 GCA_947176775.1 uncultured Bacteroides sp. | reverse complement strand
GTAAACGGCACTGTCGAGAAGAACGGGCGGTTTGTGTCGGGCGACAAGGTGGAAGAACGTTTCCTGCGAGAGGATTTCAGCGATGCGGCGGCTATGATTCTGGATTTGTTGAAGCATGTGTCGGGCGAGGAGATAGAAGTGACCGAAGGTTTGGAAGGCTTTCTGGATGCGGTCAATATCTACGATTTGGAGGCAAAGACGGAAGACCGCACTGATTTCTCCATCGCTTTTTGGCATTCCGAAGCACCGCTGACGGGCTTCAACGTCCGTTGCCGGCTGGCGCCGATGAACCCTTTGCTGGATGGAGGGCGTACCGCTAATCTGAAGCTGGAGCAGAGTGGGGTCAAGTTTGCCGTGCCCACGGTGAACAAGGTGAACGCCTTGCCCGAATCTCCTACGGAAGTGGCCGACCGCATGTTGATGATTGAGCGGCTGGGCGGTGTGCTGAAGTATGCCGACGTGGCCGACCGTGTGTTCCGCTGTAACCTGCTGATGATAGACCTCCATTTTCCGCGTCTGCTGACAGAGATGGTGCGCCTGATGCATCTGGACGGCATCACCCGGATCAGTGAGTTGACCGAGCAGATCAAGGAGATGAATCCGCTGAAAATAAAGGACGAACTGATAAACAAGCACCGCTTCTACGAGTTCAAGGTGAAGCAGTTCCTGTTGGCTTTGGCCCTGGGCATGCGTCCGGCTAAGATTTACAACGGCACCGATTCGGCCGTGGAAGGCATGCTGCTGACAGACAGCAACGGCCAGGTGCTTTGCTACCACAAGTCCCGTCCCCAAGTCTTTGCCGATTTCCTTTATCACAACACACGCTTGGAGAAAGGTCCCGTAGAGAAGGATAAATACGGTTTCTTAGAACGCGAGAACGGCATTTGGTATTTCAAACTGAATGCCAAGATAGGGTTGGTGAAACGATAGACGGGTAACTCCCGACAACTCCTTAATATAACATAGAATCATGAACCAGGTATTAGAGAACATCCGGGCGCGGCGTAGCGTCCGTGCCTACACAGACCGACAAGTGTCGGCAGAAGATTTGAATCTTATTCTGGAGGCGGCTACGTATGCCCCCAGCGGCATGAACTACCAGACGTGGCACTTCACCGCCATTCAGAATCCCGAAGTGCTGATCGCCTTGAACGAACGAATCAAAGGCGCCTTTGCCAAGAGTGACGAACCTCGTTTGCAGGAACGCGGACACAGCCAGACCTATTGCTGCTATTACCATGCTCCCACACTGGTTATCGTGTCCAACGAACCTACCCAGTGGTGGGCTTCGATGGATTGTGCTTGTGCCTTGGAGAACATCTTCCTGGCCGCCAAGTCCCTCGGCATCGATTCCTGCTGGATAAACCAGTTGGGACAGACGTGCGACGACCCCGAAGTGCGTGCCTTTCTTACCGAGTTGGGTGTACCGGAAAACCACCGGGTCTATGGCTGTGCTGCCTTGGGCTATGCCCCTGCCGATGCCCCGATGAAGGAGAAGAAGCTGAAGGAAGGCATGGTGACCATCCTTCGTTAAGGTTCCGTCCTTATTCCTGAAAGAGCAAATGACGCAGAATACAGATTCAAAAAGAGAAGAATCTGTATAATCTGCGTCATCTACATATCTATTATTAACTATTCTTTTCGTCGTCAGTCGAAGCACCCGTAGCACGTCGGCAGCAGCTTGCGGTCGCCCAGCGTATTGTCCACGCGTGCCACGTTCACCCAGAACTTGTTCTCGCGTACGCTCTCTATCGGGTAAGCGGCCTTCTCGCGCGTATAGCTGTGTTCCCATTTGTCGGAAACGAACTCATATTCCGGATGTGGAGCGTTCACCAGTACATTGTCCGCCTTGTCGGCCTCGCCGTTCTTCACCTCCTGAATCTCGTTCCAGATGGTTTGCATCACCAGTACGAAGTTGTCCAGTTCGGCCAGACTCTCGCTTTCCGTCGGTTCAATCATCAGTGTGCCGTGCACGGGGAAGGAGAGGGTAGGAGCATGGTACCCGTAGTCCATCAGGCGCTTGGCGATGTCGTTTTCGCTGATTCCCGTCTCTTCGTGCACTTTGCGGCATTCCAATATCATCTCGTGTCCCACAAAACCGTTGGCTCCCCGGTAGACAATGCCATACGTATCGTTGAGGCAGGCAGCCAGGTAGTTGGCGTTCAGGATAGCTATCTGGGTGGCACGTGTCAGTCCCTCCGTTCCCATCATGCGGATGTAGCCGTAGGTGATGGGCAAGATGCCTGCACTGCCGAAAGGAGCGGCAGACACTTGGTTGGCAGCATTGCCAAACCATTTATGTCCCGGGAGGAATGGCACCAGATGTTCGGCCACGCAGATAGGACCTACGCCCGGGCCACCGCCGCCATGAGGCGAAGCGAAGGTCTTGTGCAGGTTCAGGTGGCAAACGTCCGCACCAATGAAGCCGGGATTCGTCAGGCCCACCTGGGCATTCATGTTGGCACCATCCATATATACTTGCGCGCCGCACGCATGGATGATGCGGCAGATTTCTACGATTTCCGTCTCAAAGATACCGTGTGTAGAAGGGTAGGTAATCATCAGGGCAGCGAGGCTCTCCTTGTTCTCTTCCGCCTTGGCACGCAGGTCGTCCATATCCACATTGCCTTGTGCGTCGCAGGCGCAAGTCACGGTGCTGAAACCGGCTTGTACGGCCGATGCCGGATTGGTACCATGAGCCGATGCCGGTATCAATATCTTGTTACGGTGCCCTTGTCCGATGCTCTCCAGATAAGCACGGATGACACGGAGGCCTGCATATTCACCGGCGGCACCGGAGTTGGGTTGCAGGCTGACACCGGCAAATCCGGTTATCGTCTTCAGGTCTTCGCTCAGGTTGTGTATCAGTTCGCGATAGCCTTCGGTCTGTTCTTCGGGCACCAGAGGGTGCATGTTCATGAACTCCGGACGGCTGAGCGGCAGCATTTCGGCAGCGGCATTCAGCTTCATGGTGCACGAACCGAGTGAAATCATGGAATGTGCCAGCGAGATGTCCTTGCGGTCAAGGCGCTTGATGTAGCGCATCATCTCTGTCTCCGTGTGGTATTTGTTGAATACTTCGTGCGTCAGGTAGGTACTTTGGCGCGTCATCTCCTGACGGATGGTGTTGGCTTCCGGAATGTCGGTTATCCGTTCCCAATCCTTTCCGGCGGCAATGGCGAAGATGGAGAGCAGTACGTTGGCGGCAGCTATGTCTGTGGTCTCGTCGATGCTCATGCCTACGTCCCCGTTCTCAAAGTAGCGCAGGTTCACCTCCTTGCTTTGGGCGATGGTGCGTATCTGCTGGGCCGAGAGGGTGTCGGGCAGTGCGAAGCGGAGCGTGTCGAAATATTGCGTGTTCACCTGCTTGTATCCCAGTGTATTGATGGCCTTTTCCAGACATACGGCGATGCTATGTATG
>CAMWRY010000210.1 GCA_947176775.1 uncultured Bacteroides sp. | reverse complement strand
CAGATAGACCACTGCCGCAGGTATCGCCATCAGGGCACTGTCGAAGCGGTCCAGCATGCCTCCGTGTCCCGGCAGGATGTTGCCGGAATCCTTGATGCCCAGCTGGCGTTTCATCAGCGATTCGGTCAGGTCGCCCCACGTACCGAAAATAACGACAACAACTGCCAAGCCTGCCCATTGCCATCCCGTCATGAAGGGGAAGAAGTGCGCAAAGGCAAGAGAAGAGGCGATGGAGAAGACTCCGCCGCCGATGCTGCCTTCCCAAGACTTCTTTGGAGAGATGCGCTCAAACAGGCGGTGCTTGCCTATCAGCGAACCTACGCAGTAGGCGCCCGTGTCGCTCAGCCAGATAAATACGAAGATGGAAAGCGGCAGAATGGGATTGTAGGTCACACTGCTTGTCTCCGGGGAATTCTGGAAGGCAAGCACGTTTAGCAGGGCAAAGGGGAGTGCCACGTACAGCTGGCTCAGCATGGAGTAAGCCCAGTTGCCTGTGGGATTCTTCTTCTTGAGATAAAGCTCCGTAATCATCAGGTAGAGCAGCAGTCCCAGATAGGGGAGGAATACCCGTGCCCCTACAGGCTGTTGCATACAGAAACTCATGACTGCCAGGAAGAGGTAAGCGCCTCCCAGGGCGGTGATGGTTCTGTTGATGCTCACTTCGCCGCTCTTGCTGACTAATCCTGCAAACTCCTGCACACTCAGTGCGCAGATAATGGTAAACAATATACCGAATGAAAGGGGGCTGTAGAGAATACAGCCCACCAATACTATGACGAATAACACGCCGGTAACGGCACGTTGGATAAAGTTATTTTTCATGTTGTCCTTGTTCCTTGACCTGCTTTTCCGCTTCAGCGGCTTTCTTCTCTTCCTCTTCTTCCACCTGTTTCAGTTCGGCAGAAGTCTTGGCACTGATAATCTCTTCCGAACGGGAAGCCCACGGGCGTTTTCCGAAGATGTGCTCTACGTCTTCGGCGAAAATCACCTCTTTGTCTATCAGCAGTTGTGCCAGTCGGTTGTGTCCCTCCTGGTTTTCAGACAGTATCTTCTTGGCTCGTTCGTACTGCTCGTTGACCATCTTCTTCACTTCTTCGTCAATCAGTTCTGCGGTCTTCTCGCTGTATGGGCGGTTGAAAGAGTATTCGTCGTTGCTATAGTAACAGAGGTTGGGAAGTTTCTCGCTCATGCCCAAGTAGGCAATCATGCCGTATGCTTGCTTGGTCACGCGTTCCAGGTCGTTCATCGCTCCGGTGGAGATTCTGCCCAAGAACAGGTCTTCGGCGGCGCGTCCTCCCAAGGTGGCACACATTTCATCAAGCATCTGCTCCTTGGTGGTGATTTGGCGCTCTTCCGGCAGGTACCAGGCGGCACCCAAGGCACGTCCGCGAGGTACGATGGTCACCTTAATCAGCGGATTGGCATACTCCAGCAACCAGGAGATGCTGGCATGTCCGGCTTCGTGTATGGCGATGGAGCGGCGCTCTGCCTCAGTTGTGATTTTGGTCTTCTTCTCCAGTCCGCCCACAATGCGGTCTACCGCGTCCAGGAAGTCTTGTTTCTCTACAAACTTCTTGCCGTGACGGGCAGCTATCAGGGCAGCTTCGTTGCACACATTGGCAATGTCTGCGCCTGAGAATCCGGGAGTTTGGCGTGCCAAGAGATCCACGTCCACACTGTTGTCTATCTTGATGGGGCGCAGGTGTACGCCGAATACTTCCTTACGTTCATTGAGGTCGGGCAGGTCCACGTGTATCTGTCGGTCGAAACGTCCGGCACGCAGCAAAGCCTTGTCCAATACGTCCACACGGTTGGTGGCGGCCAGGATGATGACACCGCTGTTGGAACCAAAGCCGTCCATTTCGGTCAGCAGCTGGTTCAGCGTGTTCTCGCGTTCATCGTTGCCACCCATAGCGGCAGCCTTGGCACGGGCACGTCCCACGGCATCGATTTCGTCGATAAACACGATGCAAGGCGCTTTCTCCTTGGCCTGGCGGAACAGGTCACGGACACGCGAAGCACCCACGCCGACAAACATCTCCACAAAGTCGGAACCGGCCAAAGAGAAGAACGGCACGTTGGCCTCTCCGGCCACAGCCTTGGCAAGCAAGGTCTTACCGGTTCCCGGAGGGCCTACCAGCAAGGCACCTTTGGGTATCTTACCTCCCAAGTCGGTATATTTCTGCGGTTCTTTCAGGAACTCAACGATTTCCTGTACTTCCTGTTTGGCTTCGGCAAGTCCTGCCACATCCTTGAAAGTAATCTTGATGGGGGAGCCTTTCTCAAACAGTTGTGCTTTGGACTTTCCTACGCTGAAGATGCCTCCGCCTCCTCCCATACCTCCGCCACCGGTCATGCGGCGTGACATGAAAATCCAGAAGCCGATGAGGAATGCAAAAGGAAGAATCTGCCACAAAATGGCACCGAAGTAGTTGCGCCTCTTTTCGTAGTTGATGGAACCGTCAAAGTGAGCTTCGTCCCTTTCCTTTTGCAGGAAGTTGCCCAGGCTTTCGCGCGAAGGGGCTTCGGTCGTTATCAGGGGATTCTTGCCCACGCGGTTGGAGTCTTGTCGGAAAACACTCCCTACGTGTTGCGGTTTGACATAAGCTTCTACGGAGTTGTCATCGTAACCGATAACTTTATTTATATAGCCGTTGCGTACATACTGCTGGAATTCATCATAAGAGATGTTCTTGGTTGCCGTACCGCTTTCGTTGGTCAGGTACAGTCCCAGCAGCATCATGGCTATAATCATATACAGCCAGTTCAGGTTGAACTTGGGCATATTCACTTTATTAGGTTTCTTGTTCGTATTATTATCCATACTTATAGATTAATCGAGGTCCGGAATTTGAGTTAATTTGGCGTCTGCCCAAAGGTGCTCCAGGTTGTAGAACTCCCTCGTCTCAGGCAGAAAGACGTGTACCAGTATGTCCGAGTAGTCCATGGCTACCCATTCGGCATTGCGCAATCCGTCTACGGCAAAAGGCTTGGTGTCGGAACCTTTGCGTGTGAATTCCTTGATGGATTCTGCGATGGCTGTCACTTGGCTGGGAGAGTTACCTTGGCAGATGACGAAATAGTTGCATATTGTATCGTCAATCTGAGTAAGGTCTGCGATGACGATTTTCTTACCTTTTTTATCCTGAATACCTTCTGTTATCTGTTGAATCAGTTTCTTCGTTTCGTTCATTATACATTATTATATTAAAACAGTTGACAAATATACGTTGATTTCTCATATCAAACACGCAAAAGAGGAAAACTCTTTCAAATTTTGATTTTTTTTAGTTATATAATCCTTTGGATTACGGTATCTTATCTGTTTCCTGCAAAAAAAATGCTCATTTTTGTTTGCGTTTACAAAATTCTTCGTATCTTTGCAACCGCAAACGAGAAACAAACCAAACATTGGGCTATGGTGTAATGGTAACACTACAGATTCTGGTCCTGTCA
>CAMWRY010000209.1 GCA_947176775.1 uncultured Bacteroides sp. | reverse complement strand
TTGTCCATCTTCAGGAAGAGGTTGAATATCTTCACGAAGATTACACCCGAAGCGGTAGCGATGACAAACGACAAGGCACCCAGGAAGAAAATCAGGATAGAGTCCAACGTCAGGAACTCGGATGCCTGTGTCGATGCTCCTACGGTGAGACCCAGCAGAATCGTGATTGTATCAATCAGCGGACCGCTTGCCGTATTGGCCAGACGACGTGTCACGCCACTCTCCTTCAGCAAGTTTCCGAAGAACAGCATACCCAGCAAGGGCAGACCGGAGGGAACCAGGAAGGTGGTCAGCAACAGACCGATAATCGGGAATATCACTTTCTCTGTATGAGAAACCACACGGGGAGGTCTCATGCGGATCAGACGTTCCTGCTTGTTGGTCAGCAGGCGCATGATGGGCGGCTGAATCACCGGTACCAGCGCCATGTATGAATAGGCGGATACCGCGATGGCACCCATCAGGTTAGGAGCCAGCTTAGAAGACAAGAAGATGGCCGTCGGGCCATCGGCACCGCCGATGATACCGATAGCACCGGCTTGCATGGGGTCGAAGCCTATGGCAAGCGCAATCATGTAAGCACCGAATATACCGAATTGCGCCGCTGCGCCCACTAACATCAGTTTAGGATTTGAAATCAAGGCGGAAAAATCCGTCATGGCACCGATACCCAAGAAGATGAGCGGCGGATACCAACCGGAACTTACACCTTGATACAGGATATTGAGTACGGAACCTTCTTCATAGATGCCGACCTTCAGGCCTGCTTCCATGTTGAAGGGAATGTTACCGATCAGCATACCGAAACCTATCGGAATCAGCAGCATCGGCTCAAATTCCTTGGCCACGGCCAAGTATATGAAACCCAAACCTACCAGCAACATGACCACATGTCCCACCGTTGCATTGGCAAAACCTGTATAAGTCCAGAAATCGGCAAGGTTGTTTCCTAAAAATGTGATAAATTCTCCCATATTATTCGATAATTACGAGGTCAGTACCTTCGAGAACAGAGTCCCCTTTACTTACGTTGATGGCTGTAATCTTACCGTCTTTGTCAGCATTGATGTTGTTTTCCATCTTCATGGCTTCCAGGATGATGACAACCTGTCCCTTCTTCACTGTGTCGCCCACGTTCACCTTGATGTCGAGGATGACACCCGGAAGCGGAGATTTCACACCGGACTTGCCTGTAGAGGCTGCGGCCGGTCGTGCTACCGGAGCCGGAGCAGCTGCAGCCGGTCGTGCCACCGGACGTACTACGGGCTTGGGTGCTTCTTTCGGTGCCTTTTCCATTTCCACTTTATAGGAAGTGCCGTTCACTTCTACGTGAGCGATGTTGTCTTCAATGTCTCCGATGGCAACTTTATATACATTGCCGTTAATCTTATATTTATATTCTTTCATTGTTCTGTTTGTTTTAGGGTGACTTTACTTTTTGTGAGGAGTTTCACGCAGCGTGTAAATCTTGGAGCTCCACGGCGAATAGCTTCGTTTCACACGGGTGATGGTAAGCACCGTGTCTTCCACATCGTGTACGTCGCTTTGGAATTCGTGCATGGCCATGGCGATGGCGGCAAACACCTCTCCCGGGGCTTGTCCCAGCTGTTTCTCTTTGGCTTCTTGCTTGTTTGTGATGCCTTTGGCCTTCATGGCGTTGCGCTTGCTCAGGTTTACGGAAAGCTTGCCTACGACATAAAAAGAGACGAAGAGCAGCAACAAACCGCTGAATACAACGCTCATGGCCGAGATAGCCATACCTATACCGTTGCTGTCATGTTCTGCAAACTTCTCCATCTTGGCATTGCTGTCGATGGTTTTGTTGTTGGTACTTGGAGTCACATATTTGTCACTGCTTCCTCCTTTGACCTCCCATTGGTCTGCAGCATCGCTGACGCGAGCATACGACTGATTGGCCTTTAAGGTACCGACCGGGATTACAATCTGGTCGAGCAGCTTCTTACCCGAGTCATAGAGGCCAATCCAGTTGGTATTTGTCGGATCCAGTTTGAAGTTGGTGTGGAAGGTGCCGCGTCTCGGTTCGCCGTCTGTCCAGAACAATGCGTGCTGACGTGGCTTTATCACGGTCAGGACATCCCCTTTGGGGATGAAATAACTGGCTGTATCACCCGGCTGGCTGCTGAATTTCAGATAGCAACCTGCAAGGTCGGCACTGCCGTATGATTTGTTGAATATTTCAATCCATGCGCTGTGCAGGCCATAGTCGTCCTGAAAATTGCTCTCGTTGTTGACGAGCACTTCATTCAGCAACAGCTTGTTGTTCGATTTCTGTTCTTTGCAAGAAGAGCAGAAGCCTAACACCAGCACCAATGAAAGGAATACTCCAAAATGTATTTTCTTCATAAATTATGAGTTTTATTTTTCAATTCTCAGTTCTCGAATCTCACTTTAAAGAGGAATATTACCGTGCTTCTTGGCCGGGTTAGTCAGTTTCTTGGTCTGCAACTGCTGCAGGGCACGGATGATGCGGAAGCGTGTGTTGCGTGGTTCAATTACGTCATCGATGTAACCATACTTGGCTGCATTATAAGGATTGGCAAACAGCTTGTTGTATTCGGCCTCCTTTTCGGCGAGGAATTGAGCCGGGTTTTCATGTTCTTTGGCTTCACGTGCATACAATACCTCTACGGCACCTGCACCACCCATAACGGCAATCTCGGCAGTAGGCCATGCGTAGTTCATGTCGCCACGGAGCTGCTTGCAGCTCATCACGATGTGAGAACCACCGTAGGACTTGCGCAGAGTGATGGTAACTTTGGGCACGGTAGCTTCGCCATAAGCATACAGCAGTTTGGCACCATGCAGGATGACACCGTTGTATTCCTGGCCTGTTCCCGGAAGGAATCCCGGTACATCTACCAGCGATACGATGGGGATATTGAAGGCATCGCAGAAGCGGACGAAGCGTGCACCTTTACGAGATGCGTTGCTGTCGAGCACACCTGCCAGATATTTCGGTTGATTGGCCACGATACCAACGGACTGTCCGTTGAAGCGTGCGAAGCCGATGATGATATTCTTGGAGTAGTCTTTCTGGATTTCAAGGAATTCGCCGTTGTCCACGATGGCGCTGATCACTTCGTACATGTCATACGGCTTGTTCGGATTGTCGGGAATGATGTCATTCAGCGAGTCTTCCAGACGGTCTATCGGGTCTGTGCAGTCCACGTAAGGCGCTTCTTCCAGATTGTTTTGCGGAATGTAGCTCAGGAGCTTGCGAATCAGTGCCAAAGCTTCTTCTTCTGTTTCGGCTGTGAAATGAGTAACACCCGACTTAGTGGAGTGAACGCTGGCACCACCCAGATTTTCCTGAGTCACGTCCTCGCCGGTTACGGTCTTTACTACTTTCGGTCCGGTGAGGAACATATAAGAAGTACCTTCCATCATCAGCGTGAAGTCCGTCAGGGCAGGAGAGTAAACGGCACCACCGGCACAAGGACCAAAGATACCGGAAA
>CAMWRY010000208.1 GCA_947176775.1 uncultured Bacteroides sp. | reverse complement strand
TCAGGTAGTCGTGCTCCACCGAGCTGTGTTGCTGTATGGCACCGTAGCCGCAGTGATGGTTGGTCAGCACCAGGCCTTCGGCCGAGATGACCTCGCCGGTGCAGCCGCCGCCGAAGTGCACGACGGCATCTTTGAGGGCGATGCCTTCGGGGTTATAAATCTGGTTGACGGGGATGAGGAGGCCCAGTTCGGTCATGGCCACCTCGTTTTGTTTCTGCAGGTCGGTCAGCATCCACATGCCCTCGTCGGCGTGTGCCGTGAGGGTGGTGGCGGCGGCCAAGAGCAGGGGGAATACTATTTTCTTCATGGGGAATGTTTTTGGGGTGATACATGGGTTGGGAAGGGGGCGCGGACACGTAGCACAGGTGTGTCGGACACTTAGCACAAGTGTGTCGGACACTTGGCACAGGTGTCCGCGGCCCCTTCGGGAGGCATCGTCACGGGGTTACTCTACGATGGTCATCTCCTTCAGCAGATGGCCGCAGCCACCCAGCTTGTCGAGGATGAAGAGCACGTAGCGGATGTCGAGCGCGATGCAGCGTTGCAGCTTGTTGTCGAAGTTGATGTCGCCGCTCAGTGACTCCCAGTTGCCGTCGAAGGCGGTGCCGATAAGCTCTCCTTCACCGTTGATGACGGGGCTGCCGGAGTTTCCGCCGGTGATGTCGTTCGTGGTGAGGAAGCAGACGGGCATGGTGCCGTCCTGCATGGCATAGCGGCCGAAGTCTTTCTTCTGTATCAGCTCTTTCAGACGGGCAGGTACGTTGAATTCGCGGTCTTCGGGGTTCTCCTTCTCCAGGATACCGTCGGTGGTGGTATAGAAGTTGTAGTGCACGGCGTCGCGTGGGTTGTACGACTTCACGTTGCCATAGGTCAGGCGCATGGTGAAGTTGGCATCCGGATACGAGGGCACGGGCTGCTTCATCTCGCCTAAGCCGCGTATGTAGGCCTTATGCAGCAGTTCCAGGCCGCTTTCCAGTTCCATGTACTGCTTGCTGAGTGCTTTCATCTTCTCGTTCTTGGAACGGGAGTAGGCCGTGGCCGGGTCTTTCTCGATGGCCTTCACCGTGGGTTTCTTCAGGAACTTGTCCAGGTTCTGGCGGCTGGAGAGGATGGAGTTGTCATAGAGGTTGTCTACGTAGGCATCGTAGTCGCCCTTGAAGTCGCTGTCGATGGTCTGGTAGAAGGTGGGCAACTCGTCGGCATTCAGTGCCTTGGCCAGGGCAGGGAGGATGGCTTTGGCCACGGCGCGGTCTACTTCGTGGTCATAGTCTTTGTTGTGGATGTCGGCAAAGGCGGCTTCGAGCTGCTTCTTGGAGGCTTGCAGCAACGAGTCGTTCTTCTCCTGGAGCGCCTGCTTGATGTTGTCCATAATCATGTAGGTGCTGCCGAACTCGATGGCTCCGCGCAATGCCTCGTTCACGTAGTAGAGCTGGCGCAGGGTGGGTGTGCTCCGCTCGATGATGGCATCTATCTTGCCCACCACGCCCTCGTATTCGGGCTTGCCCTGGGCGAAGGCGGCATATCGCTTTTCTATCTCGGCCTTGGTGCCCAGCACGTCGTTGTCGATGATGGCTTTATTCATGCCGATGGAGTTTTTCCAGTAGTTGCTGCTTCCGGCAAACTTGCTGGCATACTGGATGCGTGTCTTGTCGCTGGCATCCATGTATTTGCGCAGCACTTCGAGGCGCACGCCGCGCATGTCTATCATGGCTTGGTTCACGGCCGTCATGCGTTGCTTCACTTCGCTTTGAGTCAGGTAGCGCTCCGTGCTGCCGGGGAAGCCCATGATCATGGCGTAGTCGCCCTCGTTCAGTCCCTTGATGGAGATGGGCAGGTATTTGGGCGTCTTCAGGGGCACGTTGTCGGCGCTGTATTCAGCCGGTTCGCCGTTCTTGTCGGCATAGATGCGGAACATGGAGAAGTCGCCCGTGTGGCGCGGCCACATCCAGTTGTCCGTCTCGCCGCCGAACTTGCCTACGGACGAGGGGGGAGCGGCTACCATGCGGACATCGCTGTACACCTTATAATAAAAGAGGTAGTATTTGTTTCCGGCATAGAAGGGGAGTGCGCGCACCTCGATGCCGGGTTTGCCCTTCAGGTCGCTCTTGCCCAACTCTTCCTTGGCCAGCTTGCCCAGGAAGGCGTAGCCCATGGCGTTCACCTCGTCGATCTCGCCCGACTGGATTTTGCTGTTCACCAGGTCTGTGATGTCCACGATGCGGTGCACGAAGCGGAACTTCAGTCCCGGGGTAGGCAGCTCCTCGCTGCGGTTCATGGCCCAGAAGCCATCGGTCAGGTAGTCGTGCTCCACCGAGCTGTGTTGCTGTATGGCACCGTAGCCGCAGTGGTGGTTGGTCAGGATCAGTCCTTCGGGCGAGATGATTTCGCCGGTACAGCCGCCGCCGAAGATGCCTACGGCATCCTTCAGCGATACGCCGTTGGGGTTGTAGAGGTCGTCTGCCTCGAGTTTCAGTCCCTGTTTCTTCATCATGTCGATGGAGTTCTGCTGCTTCATCAGTTGCAGCAGCCACATGCCTTCGTCTGCCCGTGCGGAGCAAACGGTCAGTGCGGCGATGGCCGCAAGCAAGCTTTTCTTTAATGTAATCTTCATATTGTTTTGGGTTTATAAGTTGTTCATTTGAATGCCTTCATCACGTTGGCCGGCGGCCGCTGGTTCATCAGTTCGTTCTTCATGAAGTCCATGTAGGGGGCTACGTGGCGGAAGAACTTGCGGTAGCCGGCGCACAGGTAGTTCAGCCCCGGTTCTCCGTCGGCGGTATGGGCAAAGCGGTTCTTGGGGCACTCGCCGTTGCAGGCAAACAGCCATTCGCACTCCCGGCACTGACGGGGCAGCGACTGCTGCTTCATCTGCCCGAAGGCTTGCTGCCGCTCGCTGTACATCATCTCTACCAGTGTCTGCTGATGGATGTTGCCCAGCTTGTATTCGGGGAAGACGAAGTGGTCGCAGGCATATACATCGCCGTTGAACTCCATCACTCCGGCATGTCCGCACGTCTTGGCCATGGAGCAGACGCCCGGCTGCTCGCCCACCCAGTTGGCCAGTGTAGAGTCGAACAGCTGTATGTAGTAGGTTCCCACGTCTTGCTTCACCCATTCGTCGAACAGGGTGCAGAGGAAGTTGCCCCACTGCTCCGGGCTGACGGAGAAGTCGGCCAGTCGGCTGTTTCCCTCCCGGTCCTTCAGCGAGGCCAGGTGCCTTCCGTCCGTGTGCGGTGTGATACGTTCCACGATGGGGGCGAACTGTATGTAGTGGCATCCCAGCTCCTTGAAGAAGCGGTAGAACTCCAGCGGATAGTCGGCATTGTAGTCGTTCACCACCGCCATTCCGTTCCATTCCACTCCGTGCTTCTTCAGTAGGTTGATGCCTTGCATCACCTTGACGAACGAGGGCCTTCCTTGCCGGTTCTTCCGGTATTCATCGTGAAACTCCTGGGGGCCGTCGATGGAGATGCCTACCAGCC
>CAMWRY010000207.1 GCA_947176775.1 uncultured Bacteroides sp. | reverse complement strand
AACTAGTACAGACCACCGAAGGTACGGCAGCTTTTGTTCACGGTGGCCCATTCGCCAACATTGCTCACGGATGTAACTCCATTCTTGCCACAAAGATGGCGATGACTTTCGGTGACTATGTAGTGACCGAGGCTGGTTTCGGCGCCGACCTCGGTGCGGAGAAGTTCTACAATATCAAGTGCCGCAAGAGCGGACTTCAGCCCAAGCTGACGGTCATTGTCGCCACCGCCCAAGGTCTGAAGATGCACGGCGGTGTCAGCTTGGACCGCATTAAGGAACCGAACTTGGAAGGATTGCGCGAAGGCTTCGGTAATCTGGACAAGCATGTGCGCAATTTGCGTTCTTTCGGGCAGCAGGTGGTCGTAGCATTCAACCGCTTTGCCAGCGATACGGACGAAGAGGTGGAAGCCATCCGTCGCCATTGCGAAGAGACGCTGAAGGTAGGCTTTGCCCTGAACAATGCTTTTGCCGAGGGCGGCGAAGGAGCAGTGGATCTTGCTCGTCTGGTGGTGGATACGATAGAGAACAGGCCGTCCGCCCCCTTGCACTACACGTATGAGGAGAACGACAGCGTAGAGCGGAAGATAGAGAAAGTGGCCTGCAACCTCTACGGAGCCAGTGAGGTGACATACAGTCTTCACTCGCGCAAGGTCATCAAGCTGATAGAGAAGATGGGCATAGGTCACTATCCTGTGTGCATAGCCAAGACGCAGTATTCCTTCTCGGCCGATCCCAAGATGTATGGAGCGGTAAACAACTTCGAATTCCACATCAAGGACATCGTAATCAATAACGGTGCAGAGATGATTGTGGCTATTGCCGGCGACATACTCCGTATGCCGGGATTGCCCAAGCAGCCGCAAGCCGAGCACATCGACATTGTGGACGGTAATATAGAGGGACTTTCTTAAAGTAAAAATGAAAAGTTAAAATAAAGGCTGCGCAACGTCCACTTGGAACTGCGCAGCCTTTATTCTTTTATTTTGATTCTTCAGCTATTAGTAAGCAAACAGCGGATATTCCTTCATCTTCGCATTGACGCGTGCACGAACCTCTGCAATAACCTGTTCGTTTTCTACGTTAGAGAGTACCGTCTCAATCATTTCGGCAATTTCAATCATCAGGTCTTCCTTGGCGCCACGGGTCGTGATAGCAGGAGTACCCAGGCGGATACCGGAAGTCTGGAAGGCAGAACGGCTGTCGAAGGGAACCATGTTCTTGTTCACGGTGATGTCAGCAGATACCAGTGCCTTTTCAGCTACCTTACCGGTCAAGTCGGGATACTTGCTGCGCAGGTCTACCAGCATGGAGTGGTTGTCCGTACCACCGGAGACGATGGTGAAGCCACGGTCTATCAGGGCTTGTGCCAATGTAGCGGCGTTCTTCTTCACCTGCTTGGCGTATTCTTTCCATTCCGGTTGCAGGATTTCGCCAAAGGCAACGGCCTTGGCGGCGATGACATGCTCCAGCGGACCGCCTTGGATGCCGGGGAATACGGCCGAATCCAGCAGTTGTGACATCATCTTGATTTCTCCCTTCGGAGTCTTCTTGCCCCATGGGTTGGGGAAGTCCTTGCCCATCATGATGACACCACCGCGAGGACCACGCAGTGTCTTGTGGGTAGTGGATGTTACGATGTGAGCATACTTCACGGGATTGTCCAGTTCGCCGGCTGCAATCAGTCCGGCAGGGTGGGCCATATCCACCATCAGGATGGCACCTATCTTGTCAGCGATTTCGCGCATGCGCTTGTAGTCCCATTCACGGGAATAAGCAGAACCGCCGCCGATAATCATTTTAGGCTTTTCGCGCAGAGCTACCTCTTCCATTTGGTCATAGTCCACGCGACCGGTCTCCTTGTTCAGGTTATATTCGCAGGGAGTGTAGATGATGCCGGAAGTGTTGACCAATGAGCCGTGGGAAAGGTGACCGCCGTGTGCCAGGTTCAGTCCCATGAATTTATCACCCGGATTAAGTACGGCAAGGAATACGGCAGCATTGGCCTGCGCGCCTGAATGCGGCTGTACGTTAGCCCATTCTGCACCGAAAATCTGTTTCAGCCGGTCGATGGCAATCCGTTCGCTTTGGTCCACTACCTCGCAACCGCCATAGTAACGCTTGCCGGGGTATCCTTCGGCATACTTGTTGGTGAGGCAGGAGCCCATCGCCTGCATAACTTGGTCACTTACGAAGTTCTCTGATGCAATCAGTTCAATGCCCTTGAGCTGACGTTGGTGTTCTTTTTCGATAATGTCGAAAATTAATTCATCTCTTTTCATTCTGCTTATTAGATAAGTTTGATAAATCTGGGTTCTCTTGTTAGAATTACAAATGTAAGGGAAATAAATGAATATTCCATATTATTGGGGAATTTAAATAGGCTCTTATCCCGATTCATATTTTTTTTGCCGGATGGATGAACATTCTGCTGTATCGGCTTGTTACTATGATATCAACAAAATTCAATAGGTATGAACAAGGATAACAAAAAGGTTAGTGATGCGAGGGAAGCATCTTGCCGCTCCGAAGAGCCGTTGCGAAATGAAAAGGAAACAGTGCCTGGACAACAGATTGGTTTATATAGCAAGGCCGATAAACAGGACGTCAGGCAGATGGTCAGGATGCTGAATAGCCCCGAAGAACAAAGTCAGAAAGACAGAGGATAATTCCTCTGTCTTTTTTTGTTGTAGATACCACTTTCCTTGCTTTGTTCTCCGGCTTCAGCCGAGGATGAGGCAGCCTTTGAAGGAATCTATGGCGATTGGAATCCTTAGCCGTACGGGGCAACACGGTAAATATTCTCCTGCATATTTCTGCTACTTTCGATTTTGCACTATCTTTGCAGCCGTATGAGTGAAGATACCTATAAAACCATCGCTGCCCTTTCCGAGGGCACTTACACAGAGAAACGCAGCAAGTTCATTGCTATCGCCTTGCCGGTGCGTACGGTAGAGGAGGTAAAGGCGCATCTGGAAGTTTACCAGAAAAAGTATTACGATGCCCGTCATGTCTGCTATGCCTACATGCTGGGACATGAGCGCAAGGAGTTTCGGGCCAACGACAACGGAGAGCCGTCGGGCACGGCCGGCAAGCCGATTCTGGGACAAATCAACTCCAACGAACTGACGGACATCTTGATTGTCGTAGTAAGCTACTTCGGTGGTATCAAGCTGGGGACGAGCGGATTGATAGTGGCCTACAAGGCTGCCGCTGCCGAAGCCATTGCCGCCGCTACTGTTGTGGAGAAGACTGTGGACGAGACGGTGGCCTTCCTCTTCGAATATCCCTTCATGAACGATGTGATGAGGGTGGTGAAGGAGGAAGAGCCGGACATCGTGGGGCAATCCTACGACATGGATTGCCGCATGACGCTCCGCATCCGGCAGTCCATGATGCCCAAGCTGCGGGCGCGTCTCGAAAAAGTAGAAACATTAAGGTTTGAATTATAATTACTAATATCTTTTAAAGAAAAAATAAATTTATGGCATTTAGTGCAACAAAAAGAG
>CAMWRY010000206.1 GCA_947176775.1 uncultured Bacteroides sp. | reverse complement strand
TGGGCGTCATCTCCGAAGCCGGTTGTCCGGCCGTGGCCGATCCGGGAGCCGACGTAGTGGCCATTGCTCAACGGAAAAATCTGAGAGTGGTCCCCCTCGTGGGACCCTCTTCCATCATCCTCTCCGTCATGGGCTCCGGCTTCAACGGACAGAGCTTTGCCTTCAACGGTTACCTCCCCATAGAGCCGGCAGAACGTGCCAAGAAACTGAAGATGCTGGAACAGCGCGTCTACAACGAGCACCAGACCCAGCTCTTCATCGAGACACCCTATCGCAACAACAAGATGTTGGAAGACATCCTGCACAACTGCCGTCCGCAAACCAAACTCTGCATCGCGGCCAACATCACCTGCGAAGGGGAGTACATTAAGACCAAGACTGTAAAGGAGTGGCAGGGCAAAGCTCCCGACCTCTCTAAGATTCCTTGTATTTTTCTCTTGTATAAATGATGGATTCCAACTGCTCGAACTCATGTTCTAGGCAGCTGCCGAAGAATTCTTGTCCCAAGTTGTGCTCTATTTGCCTGAAGGTCCATAGCTTTCCCCCCTCGAAGGCCGGATTGCGCAAGAGGGAGTCATCGTCCAGATAGAGCGTGAAGAGGTAGACCAGGCGGTTGGTCTCCTCGTTTTCGAAGTGATACATGAAGTTGAAGTGCAGACGCTTCGGCCGGGCGGCAGGCAGCGTTTGGTGCAATATCCTGTGCACGCCCTGCTCCAGCGACTCTCCGTATATCAGGTAATCTTCCATCAGCAGGTCCACCTTCCCTTTCTCGAACACACTGTTCCTGCGGCGTGGAAGCAGGAACAGCATGCCGTGCGAGGCAACGGCAATCCTGACGACCGGATGGATGTGGTCGCTTTTCTGTTTAAGCGCTTCTGAAGCAATGGCTTTCCCGGTGACATCGCCTTTCGTGTTGACAATCGGCACAAAGACCGTGTGCTCCATCACCGAGTTGAAGTAGAAGATGCCGAATTGGTTGAACAGAATGGCAGACAGGAAGACAAGCGGCGGTGCTATGTAGAACAATAGGTATCGGGTAGTGCTCCCCAAGGGATAGCTGATCAGAATGGCAAAGAAGATAGTCAGGAAATGCAGCAGGCTGAGAATCAGAATGACCCGTGCGGAGACGATAGCCGCCTCCGCTCCCTGTACAAAGAGTTTCCGGCTGCACTTCTGGTTCATCGGGATGCGACAGTCCAGAAGCCTTTTCCGGTTGAGGTAGAGGATGAGCGGAGGTATGACGGCACTGACTTCCAGCGTGAACGGGAACATGAATCGGGGGCTGTTGCTGGGGACAAACAGGGTCATTGCCGACATCAGCATAAGCATCCCGGTAGTGCAGTAAAGGATAATTTGTGGAATGTGCGTTTCTCTGTGTCTCATCGAATGTATGCTGAACAAGAGTCCTGTGCCTGCACCGATGCAGATGGACATGTCTTGTGTGATGAACTCACATAACAGGATGGACACAATGACAGGGATGAATCCCAGCGATGTGTTGAATCTTGATGATAGAATTCTTTGATGGCTCATTATCCGTATTATGATTTTGTCGTTTATCTCATAACAATCGGGACAGCATAAATGTTTTCTATTTCATCTCTTTTTTTGTATAAAGCGTACCGATTTGTCTGCATGATAGGAAGAACGCACCAGCGGAGCACTCTCTACCTGACTGAATCCTTTCTCCAATCCCTTTTCCTTATAGAGGGCAAATTGCTCGGGAGTGACGTATTCTGCTACCGGATAGTGCCGGTGTGTAGGTTGCAGGTATTGGCCGATGGTAAGTATCTGGCATCCCACTTGCCGCAGGTCGTCCATCAGTTCTTCCACCTCTTCCGGTGTTTCGCCTAGCCCTACCATGATGCCCGACTTGGTAGTAGTGCCGCTTTCTGCAATCTGTCGCAGCACTTCCAGGCTGGTTTCATACTTAGCAGCGCTACGTACAAGAGGGCTGATGCGGCTTACGGTCTCCATGTTGTGCGAGATAATTTCCGGCTGCGCTTCGATGACCTGTGCCACCAGTTCCTTTCTCCCTTGGAAATCGGGAATCAGTACTTCCACCGTTGTTTCCGGGTTGAGGCGTTTTATTTCCCGTATGGTGTGTGCCCAATGCGAGGCACCCAAGTCAGGCAGGTCGTCACGGTCTACGGAGGTGACCACGGCATGGGAGAGTTTCATCAGTGCGACGGACTCTGCCACGTGTGTAGGTTCATCGGTATCCAGCGGCAGCGGTTTGCCGCTTGCCGTGTTACAGAACTTGCAGCTTCGGGTACAGATGTTTCCTCCAATCATGAAGGTGGCCGTTCCTTTCCCCCAGCATTCTCCCATATTGGGGCAACGCCCACTGCTGCAAATGGTATGCAGGCAATGTGATTCCACAATGCGTTTTGTCTCTGCATAGCGCTCATTCGCGCCAATGCTTATTTTAAGCCATTCCGGCTTCCGTACTCTTTCTGACATAAATTGTTAATGTGCTAATGTGATTAATGTGCTAATGTGGGCAATATTTCAATATACTAATGTGTCAATCCCTAATATTATGTATTAGTATAACTATACACATATCGCAGCCAATTAGCACATTCCCCCCACATTAGCACATTCTTCACATTATTCTAATTCTTTCTTAAAGAAGTTTGTTAATCTTGTGTACAAGTGCAATCGGGTGTTTCCTCCATAGATGCCGTGGTTGCGGTTGGTGTAAACCTGCATATCGAACTGCTTGCCCAGTTGTACCAATTGTTCGGCATATTCGGCACAGTTCTGGAAGTGCACATTGTCGTCTGCCATGCCGTGTACCAGCAGCAGGTGACCGTGCAGTTTGTCGGCACGCGTAAAGGCGGAAGTTGCCTTGTAGCCTTCGGCATTCTCCTTCGGGGTGCGCATGAAGCGTTCGCCGTAGACGGTATCATAATAATTCCAGTCGGTAACGGCTGCTACGGCTGCTCCGGCCTTGAACACCGGTCTGCCCTCGCTCATGCTCATGATGGTCATATATCCGCCGAAGCTCCATCCCCAGATGCCGATGCGGTTCTTGTCCACATACGGCTGGTTACCCATGTAGAGGGCGGTCTCCACCTGGTCCTTCGCCTCCTTGATACCTAAATTCAGGTACGTACATTTGGTGAATTCCGCACCACGTCCGCCGGTACCACGTCCGTCCACACAGACCACGATATAGCCCTGTGAGGCCATGTAGGTTTCCCAGCTCACACTGAACTGGTCCAGTACCTGCTGCGAACCGGGACCGCTATACTGGAACATCAGTACCGGATATTTCTTGCTGGCCGAGAAGTCGGTCGGCTTCATCATCCAGCCATTCAGGGAGATTCCCTCCGAAGTCTGGAAGGTGAAGAACTCCTTCCGGGGCATGTCGTACTTGCTGATTTCCTGTTTCAGGGCTGCGTTGTCCACCAGGGTGGTGAGAGTCTTGCCCGTATTGTCGTTCAGCGTGATGACGGTCGGCGTGCTCAGGTTGGAATAGCGGTTCATGTAGTACTTCATGTCCGTACTGAAC
>CAMWRY010000205.1 GCA_947176775.1 uncultured Bacteroides sp. | reverse complement strand
GCAGCAGCAAAGGCACAGTAGTACCGGTGCGCTTCAAGAAATCGAACTGCGCCAACTTCAAAGCCACCAGATAAGTCTTGTTCTGCCCCTGCGACCCTTCGCGCTTGATAGGGAAATCGCCCAAAAGCATGTTCAGCTCGTCCTTGTGCACACCGCGCAGCGAGTAGCCCATTATCCGGTCGCGCGCACGGCTCTCCTTCAGCACCTCCAGCAAAGAGGCATCACGGGCATGGGAGTCATAGCTCAGCCCTACACTCTCCCGGTCTTGGGAAATAAACGAGTAGAAAGACTGGAATATAGGAATAAACTCCCGGATAAAGGCTTCCCGTTTGCGGAATACCACCTCGCCTGCCTGCGCCATCGTCTCCTCCCAAACCAGAAAAAGTTCCTCCTCCACAGGCTGCTCGCTCTTTAGCAACGTGTTCCGCTGCACCAGCGCCTTGTTGTAGCGTATCAATGCTTCCAGATACTCTTTGTCGTACTGCGATATCACCACATCCATGAAGCGGCGTCGCTCGTCGCTCCCTCCTGCTATCAACTCGGAATCAGTGGGCGAGACCATGACCAAGGGCAGAAAGCCGATATGGTCAGACAAACGGGTATATTCTTTCTTGTTGCGCTTGAATTGCTTCTTCCGGCGCCGCTTCATGCCACAGTAAATTTCCTCGGGAGTCGCATCGGCAGCTTCATAAAATCCCTGTATTACAAAGAATTCGGCATCATGCCGGATATTCTGGGAATCGATAGGATTCCCGGCACTTTTGCAGAAAGAGAGAAAATAGACTGCATCCAGCAGATTCGTCTTTCCCATCCCGTTCTGCCCGAATAGGCAGTTCAGCTTGGGCGAGAATGAAATCTCCACCTGCTCCAGATTCTTATAATTGAGTATAGATATACGTTTCAGTATCATTGTCGTAACGATGAGTTCGGCGGCAAAGATAGTGCAAAACCGAAAGCAGCACAACATCGGAGCCTGTTTAAATTTTGCTTATAAGTTTTTTTATCCAGCTTCTTTTTATACTCACTCAGTCTCACCCAAATAGAAAATACAAAAAAAGATGCCGCTAAATTTCGTTGATACCTATAAAAAACTTACTTTTGCAGGTCGAAATAGATAAATAGGAATAATAACAAAAAGATTATATAAAAATGGCAGAACAAAAAATGACGAATGAAGCCTTAAACGTGGAGGACGCACTGACACAATCGGAGGCCTTTTTCATTAAGAACAAGAAGACAATTATCGGCGCTGTAGCAGCAGTAGTCATCATCATCGCCGGTGTAGTGATGTACAAAAACCTGTATGCAGACCCCCGTGAAGAAAAGGCACAAGCCGCCCTGTTCAAAGGACAGGAATACTTCGAGGCAGACGCTTATGCACAGGCTCTGAACGGTGACAGCATCGGTTTCGCCGGATTTGCCAAAGTTGCCAATGAATACAGCGGCACCAAAGCTGCCAATCTTGCAAAAGCTTATATGGGTCTCTGCTATGCACACCTCGGCCAATATGACGAAGCAGTGAAAGCACTGGACAGCTTCGACGGAGACGACCAAATGGTAGCTCCTGCCATGAAAGGCGCCATGGGCAACTGCTACGCACAGCTCGGCCAGCTGGACAAGGCCGCTTCCATGTTGCTGAAGGCTGCCAACGAAGCCGACAACAATTCGCTTAGCCCCATCTATCTGTTGCAAGCCGGAGAAATCCTGGTAAAACAGGGCAAGTATGATGATGCCATCAAGGCATATACCACTATCAAGGACAAATACTTCCGCTCATATCAAGCAATGGATATCGACAAGTATATCGAACAGGCTAAAATGCTAAAGAAGTAATACACCTTATTTATATTATAAGAATCTCGGGCACGGATTACACGGAAACACGGCAAGCAACAATAACCGTGAAGTTTGCGTAATCCGTGCCTCTTTTTTCCTCTCCCCTATTAATTTTTTAAATTTCTATTTTATGGCAACAGCTTATCACAATCTTTCGGACTATGATTTTAATTCTGTACCCAGTGCGGAGAAAATGAAGTTCGGCATCGTCGTGTCCGAGTGGAACTACAATATTACCGGTGCCCTTCTGAAAGGTGCGGTAGACACCCTGAAGAAACACGGTGCCAAAGACGAAAATATCTTGGTGAAAACAGTACCCGGCAGTTTTGAACTGACTTTCGGAGCCAATCAGCTCATCGAATACAGCGAAGTGGATGCAATTATTGCCATCGGCTGTGTAATCAGAGGCGATACGCCACATTTTGACTATGTTTGCATGGGAGCTACCCAAGGAATCACCCAATTGAACGCAAGTGGCGATGTTCCAGTGATTTACGGTCTGATTACCACCAATACAATGGAACAGGCCGAAGAGCGTGCCGGCGGCAAATTGGGCAACAAAGGTGATGAATGTGCAATTTCTGCAATAAAAATGATCGATTTCGCTTGGAGTTTACAAAAATAGTTGTACCTTTGCATCGCAATTGAGAAACAAACCTACTCAATGAGAGATTTGAAGTAGTTCTCAAAAGCAATTGGGCAAATACCAGAGTGGCCAAATGGGGCAGACTGTAAATCTGCTGGCTTACGCCTTCGGTGGTTCGAATCCATCTTTGCCCACTAAATTTGCGGAAGTAGCTCAGTTGATAGAGCATTAGCCTTCCAAGCTGAGGGTCGCGGGTTTGAGCCCCGTCTTCCGCTCTTGATGAAAGCCTTGATAGTTAAGAAATTAACTGTCGAGGCTTTCTGTTTTTAGCAGGTTATGAAAAGTCTGTTTTCGGGTGGTTTCTACTATATCGTTAGATGGATAAAAAACTTATCTGATTTTTCACAGCTACAAAATTTTAAGTTTCACATATACAAGCATACACACAGTTACATAAAGGTCAAAGCCGAGTATAAATAAACTTTTTGAAGAAAAGCTAAACAAGAACTTAATAAAAATATGTAAGTTTGCTGGCGAATAAAGAGTTTCCGTTCCATGAACAACATCATTCATAAAATCAGGCAGACATATCCGGTTTCTGACGAAGCGCTGCAAGCACTGGTATCGAACATGCAACTGCGAGTTTATCCCAAAAACACCTGCATCGTTCAGTCGGGAGTGACCGACCGACTGGTCTACTTCATCGAAGAAGGGGTTACCCGTTCCATATTCCACTATGAAGGGCAAGATACCACCACATGGTTCAGCCAGGAGGGCGACGTGACCTTCGGGATGGACTCGCTCTATTACCGGCAGCCCTCCATCGAAAGTGTGGAAACGCTTTCGGACTGCAAGATCTACGTCATCCACATCGACAAGCTGAACACCCTCTACGAAACCTACATCGACATTGCCAACTGGGGAAGAATACTGCATCAGAACGTAAACAAGGAGCTGAGCCACATGTTTGTGGAAAGGCTGCAACTGCCACCCAAGGAGCGCTACGAGCAGTTCAACCGCCGCTACCCCGGACTGATAAACCGCGTGAAGCTGAAGTATGTAGCCGCCTTCCTGGGTGTCTCCATCTACACGCTCAGCCG
>CAMWRY010000204.1 GCA_947176775.1 uncultured Bacteroides sp. | reverse complement strand
GTATATGGATAGAAATACTTACTTTTGCTTTGCATTGGTTCATCCTCCCTCTTCTGGGAGAGTGATTAAAAGGGAATCAGGTGCAAATCCTGAACAGTCCCGCTGCTGTAAGTTTCGCGAAATACGTTGCAAGCAATAACTTTATGCCACTGGAACTTCCGGGAAGGCGCCTGCAACAGAAACAAGTCAGAAGACCTGCCATGCAACACGTGTCATTGCTTTCGAGGAAAAAGCGTTGAGTCTAATGAACCAGACAAGACCGTCCGTCATTTCATTCATCAAACCTGATTTCAGAGAAAGTAAGAAAGGTAATAAACTCTGCCAAGTTTATTTGATGATGTCCGGCCGAAGTGATTTCGCCCGGACATTCTTCTAACATACACGTTTATCCATTATCACAAACTCAACGTCAAGACAAAATCCGGAAACAGACGATAACGGATAGTGAATCGGCGTTGCTCTGCCGTGCGATACTCTTCGGCAACAAGCACACCGGTTTCCTGTATAGTAAAAGGCAGAATACGCAAATGTTCGCGAAAATCCACTTCCGACGCATTCAGACACTTGAACAGGGTCTCCTTAGTCGACCAATGCAGCAACAAGGACCAGATGTCAGTACCCTGGAAAAGAGATACCTGTTCGTCTTGGCGCATGAACTTATGCGCCACCTTCCTGACACGCTCGCCATACTGCTCGATATCAATGCCTACTTCACGGTTCGGTTCTCCCAAGACCACCGCCACATAACCTTTGGTATGCGAAATACTTAAGGAGGCAGAAGCATCTGCCAGATAAGGTTTCCCACTGGAATAATAGGCTATCTCCTTCTCTTCTCCCAACAATGTATAGAGCAATACACGGACAGCCAGCCACTCCAGACGGCGATGTACAGCCGTAAAGCGCCGTACACCCTCCCGATACACTTCCTGATGGGGCAACATGGCCAACAACTCTTCCCAAGATTCCTCCGTTTTCCAAATTCCCCACCGGTAAGAGGAAGCTGTATGTTGCAAAAAAAGAGGCATGGGAAAATAAATATTAAAGGGAAGAAGAGGTAGGAGCGGCTGGAGCATTCACCGTAAACTTCACTTTCAAGATACGACGGTTATCCATCTCCAACACCTCAAACTCATAACGATTATAAGTCACCTTCTCATGGAGAACCGGAAATTCTCCCTTCAGTTCCAGCAATAATCCGGCAAGCGTATCAGCATCTCCGGCCACTTCATCGAAGGCCTCCTCATCAATCTTCGTTATCTTATAGAAATCGGTCAGCTGAGTCTTGGCCTCAAATACCCAAGTATGGTCGTTCAGCACAGCATACGTACGCTCTTCATCATCATACTCATCGTGTATTTCACCCACAATCTCCTCGATAATATCCTCCATAGTGACAATGCCCGACGTACCGCCAAACTCATCGACCACAATGGCTATGTGAATCTTGTTCGCCTGAAAATCGCGCAGCAGGTCATCAATCATCTTGGTCTCAGGTACAAAATAGGCAGGACGGATAAGCGACTGCCAACGGAAATTGTCCCCTTTGTTCAGATGAGGAAGCAAGTCTTTGATATAGAGCACTCCCTTGATATTATCACGGCTATCCGCATAAATCGGAATACGGGAGTAGACATTCTCCACGATGCACTTCACCACATCCTTGAAAGGAGTACGGATATCCAGGTCCACCACATCCAAACGAGAAGTCATAACCTCCTTGGCCGTCTCTCCGCCAAAACGGATGATGCCTTCCAGAATGTTGTTTTCCTCCGAAAGTTCCGCCTTGTCAGTCAACTCCAGAGCATGCGATAGTTCATCGACTGATATATTATGGTTCTTGCGCATCACATGCTTGTTCAGGAAAGAGGTGGAACGCACCAGCATGGATGCCAGTGGATAGAACACAGAACGACAAAACATAATGCCGGGAGCTGCAAAACGGCAGAAAGCCAGCGTCTTCTGGGCCGAATATATCTTAGGCATGATTTCACCGAAAAGTAACAGCAGAAACGTGAGGACTACTGTCAAGACAAGAAACTCCGCAATGAGTGAATGGAATAGGAATACATTCATAAAGAAGAAGTTGCATAGCATGATAATGGTCACGTTCACAAAGTTGTTCGTAATCAGAATCGTTGCCAGCAAACGTTCGCTGTCATCCAGCAGACTGCTGATTTTTTCATCTGAAGGATGCTTCCTCTCCGTTATGGCATTCAAATCTGACGGAGAAAGAGAGAAAAAGGCTATTTCGGAAGCTGATGCAAAACCTGAAGCAAGCAACAGCAAGCCTGCCAACACAATGGCCACAAGGGCCGAAATAGAGGGAGTCTGTACGGATATACCGTTAAAAACATCTGCCAACTGGCATAAATAAGCGTCTGGATCCAAAGATTTTGGTTTTAGTTAAACAATTAGAACGGCAAGTCGTCCGTCGGATTATTTTGTGCAGGGGAAGCCTGCGATTGTACCGGTTGTTGCGGCTGTACCGGCTGAGCAGTTCCGCTACCTTGCGATGCGGCACTGCCCTGATTGGCCGATTTAGGGGAGAGCATATCCATCGTATCTACAAAGATTTCGGTCACATAGCGTTTGATTCCTCCCTGGTCATCGTAAGAACGGGTGCGGATTTTACCTTCTACATAAAGCTTGTCCCCTTTGTGTACATATTGCTCTACAACTTCAGCCAGTCTGCCACGAAATACAAGATTATGCCACTCCGTACGTTCCGGAACCTGCGTACCATTCTGCAATGTGTATCCCCTTTCAGAAGTAGCGAAGGATACCTGTGCCACACAACTTCCACCGTCATAATAAGTCACCTTGGGGTCTTGTCCTACATTTCCCAACAATATCACTTTATTTACCGACATAAACTTCTATTTTATTAATTTGCTGCCAAAATTAGCGAGAATATTCACACCATGCAAGAATATGGACAACTTTTATACATATTTCTCCAAGAAAGCATGAATCAGCCGAGGCACCGCATACTTGTCCAAATCTTCCACTGCAACCTTTTGATACCCCAAAAAAGAAGCCGAATCATCTGGCAAAGTGACTTCGTAGAAGTTGGCATAAATCACTCTGTGGGACAACACATGCTTCACCCCCCGAAGCACCGTGCGCACTTTCCGCTTTTCCCCCTCTGCAAAAAGAGCCTGAAACTGCGGAGATACCAGAAACTCTTCTTCGGACAGCTCCTTGTCCGTCTCGACCATAGGTAGTTCGAAAAGGTTTTTCCAGATATCATCTCCCCTCCTCTTATGTATCAAGGTATGCGTGCCCATGCGGACATATATATAGTTGAAATAGCGATTGGCAGTCTTGGTCTTGTGCTGCTTCACGGGCAATTGTCGCACTTTCCCTTCCGATAGTGCCCGGCAACTGCCGGACAAAGGACAAAACAGGCAATCGGGCGACTGCGGCGTGCACTGCACAGCCCCGAAGTCCATAATCGCCTGGTTATAATCCGCCGGACAAGATTTATCGAGCATCTCCCCGGCCAAAGCCGTAAACACCTTTTTCCCCTCCGT
>CAMWRY010000203.1 GCA_947176775.1 uncultured Bacteroides sp. | reverse complement strand
ATCTACACGAGACTTATCGTCCGCAGCGTCCGCTGTGTATCAGAGACAGATATGAGAAAGAGAGATAAAACCTGTGCGAAAGCAACACCCGAAGAGCCGAAACGCGAACAGCGCATGGTATGCCTGATGAGTGAGGAGGAGTTGCGGATTGTGGACCGTTATCTGGAAAAGTACAAGATAACGAATAAATCACGCTGGCTACGGGAAACTGTTCTCATGTTTATCCATAAGAATATGGAGGAGGATTATCCTACCTTGTTCGGTGAGCACGATATGAGGCGGTGATTGGTAATGTGTTAAGATGATTGATGTGTTAATGTGTTGTGGCATTGACTTTTAATTTCCAATAGAGTGTAGCGGAGTGATAGCTCCTCTTAATCCCCGATAACTCTTTTAAAAAATGACAGATATTGATTATATGAAGCAGGCGCTTCAGGAAGCGTATAAGGCGAGTGAACGAGGAGAGGTTCCTGTAGGTGCGGTGGTGGTCTGTAAGGATCGTATTATTGCCCGTGCCCATAACCTGACAGAGACACTGACAGATGTTACCGCCCATGCCGAAATGCAGGCCATTACGGCAGCCGCCGCTACCCTTGGCGGTAAATATCTGAATGAATGTACACTGTATGTGACAGTGGAACCCTGCGTGATGTGTGCCGGTGCCATTGCTTGGGCGCAGATAGGACGTCTGGTATTTGGTGCCGAAGATGAGAAAAGAGGCTACCAGCGCTATGCTCCGGAAGCATTGCATCCCAAAACCGTAGTAGTAAAAGGTGTGTTGGCCGAAGAATCGGCCCAACTGATGAAAGAGTTCTTTGCCGCCAAACGGAAATAATTAGCGATGAATCCCTAATCCTTAATCTCCTCAAAATCCACATACTCTCCTTCATCCTTGGAGAATAGCTTTTTGCGCTGGGGGTGTATTTCGCTTTCCTCAGGCTGTACCTCTTCGGTAGATGCTCTGTTGTCATTATAGGAATATCCTCCCGGTTGGTAATGCTCGTTTCCTCGCTGATAGGAACCGGAGTTGGGAGAAGAAGTGCGGCGTCTGCCCAATCCGAACAGACTGCGGACTACTGTGCCGATAATGCTGAGACCGATGAGCAGGATGGCAAGTATGACGATGAACAAGAATCCTAAAATGTGAAGCATGGGCTAATATCTTTTTATGTGTTCGCTTTCTGCGGACTCTAATACAACAATTGTACCAAAAGATTTGTTTACTTGTTTTTTTTTGTAATAACTGAGAGCAGTATATACCAAATGATAATGGCTGCAAAGCTACAGATTCCCAAGAAAAGAAGGAGCGGAATGCAGATCAGCAGAAAAATGAAACTCACTTTGTTCTCTTTCCACGACAAGTTCTTGAATTTGAGCGAGAACATTGGGATTTCTGACACCAGTAGCCATGAGAACAGACCGACCAACACCAGCAGATAGACCGGATGGAAACTGCCACTCACCAGCCAATCGTGTGCACCCGTCACCAGCGAAGCCCAGAACAGTGCATTGGCCGGAACCGGAAGCCCTACGAACGAACTCGTCTGACGGGTATCGTTGTTGAACTTGGCCAGCCGCAAGGCTGAGAAGACGGATAGCAGAAACGCCAGATAGGGAAAATAATCGGCCGCACCCTCCATGATACCCGGATAATCCATCTCCTTGAACAGGGAGAATACAATCAGGGAAGGGGCTACCCCGAAACTGACATCATCCGCCAAGGAATCCAGATCCTTGCCGATAACGGAATGCGCGTCCAGCAAACGCGCCATCATGCCATCGAAGAAATCGAATATGGCACTGAAGACTATGAAAGCAAGTGCCCATTCATAGTTGGCTTCGAATGCCATGACACAAGCAATACATCCGGAAAACAGGTTCAGGCAAGTCAGTGTATTGGGTATATGGCTGGTAATGCGGTTTGCCATGGTCGTACTTTATATTATTTTAGTTTGGCTATCACGGTCTGATTGCCGGTGGTCAATTGTCCCAGTTTGACAAGTATTTCGCTGTCCAATGGCAGGAAGACATCTACACGGGAGCCGAATTTGATGAATCCCATGTGCTCGTCAATGTAGCACTCCTCGCCCGGTTCGGCATAAGTCACGATGCGGCGTGCCATGGCGCCGGCTATCTGCCGTGCCATAATCTCCACGCCGTCCGGAGTCTCTATGACTACCGTGGAGCGCTCGTTGTCTGTACTGGCTTTGGGTAACCAGGCTTTCATGAACTTCCCGTTCTGGTGCCACACCTTTTTCACAGTACCGTCCACCGGATACCAGTTGGCATGTACATTGACTAGGCTCATGAATATAGATATCATGATACGGCGGTCGTGGAAGTATTCGTTTTCTTCCACCTCTTCCACTACTACGATTTTACCGTCGGCAGGAGCTACCACAACTTTTTCCGTTTCCTGCCCAAACAAACGGATGGGGCAGCGGAAGAAGTTCACGAGGATGCCATATACGATGAGACTGATAATCGCTACTACATAAAAAGGAACTTTGCATTCCAATCCGAAGTATAGGGCAGCGTTGACGGCCAGAATCAAGACCAGGCTACCTGCCAATGTATGTGTTCCTTCACGGTGTATGCGTATCTTTTTTAATCTTTTTAGTCGGCTCATGTATATCGGTATTTGATATTTTAGATAGAAATTATCTGCAAAAATAGGTTTATTTTGAAAATCTAACAAGGATTTGGAAGAGAAATGCAAGTGTTGATAACTTTTTGGGAAATATTTTTGCCAGCAGTTGCAGAGGTTGTAATTTTAGCCTCTCATTAGAATAAGGATAGATATGCAAGATTTTGTTCATTTACATGTCCATACCCAATACTCTCTTCTGGATGGCCAGGCTAGTGTTAGTCGGCTGGTAGACAAGGCTATGAAGGATGGTATGAAGGGCATTGCCGTCACCGACCACGGAAATATGTTCGGCATAAAGGAGTTTACCAACTACGTCAACAAGAAGAACAGCGGACCGAAAGGGGAGATAAAAGACCTGAAGAAACGGATGGCCGGTATCGAAAGCGGCGAGATTGCTTGTGAGGATAAGGAAGCGGAGATGGAGGCTTGTCGTGCCGGAATTGCTGCTGCGGAGGCGAAGTTGTTCAAGCCTATCGTGGGCTGCGAGATGTATGTAGCCCGTCGCACCATGGGGCAAAAGGAGGGTAAGCAGGATCAGAGCGGCTATCACCTGATTGTGTTGGCTAAGAATGAAAAAGGATATCATAACCTGATAAAACTCGTCTCGCGTGCTTGGACAAAGGGGTACTATATGCGTCCGCGTACAGACCGGAGCGAACTGGAGAAGTATCACGAGGGACTGATTGTCTGTTCGGCCTGTATCGGTGGCGAAGTCCCTAAGAAAATTATCAATGACCGGCTGGACGAGGCAGAAGAGGCGGTGCGCTGGTATAAGAATCTGTTTGGCGATGACTACTATTTGGAACTCCAGCGTCACAAGGCCACTGTGCAACGTGCCAACCACGAAGCCTATCCTCTCCAGCAGAAGGCCAATGCCAAGTTGCTGGAGCTTGCCAAAAAATACAATATTAAGGTTAT
>CAMWRY010000202.1 GCA_947176775.1 uncultured Bacteroides sp. | reverse complement strand
ATTATAGAGCCTACCAGTGGCAATACCGGAGTGGGATTGGCGATGGTGGCTACTATCAAAGGATATCGTTTGATACTGACTATGCCCGAAACAATGAGCGTGGAACGTCGTAACCTACTGAAAGCCTTAGGTGCAGAAATTGTGCTGACCGATGGGCTGGCTGGCATGTCCGGTTCCATCGCTAAGGCAAAAGAACTGCGAGATACGATACCCGGCGCGGTCATTCTGCAACAATTTGAGAATCCTTCCAATACCAAGGCTCATGAGTATACTACGGGCGAAGAGATCTGGGTGGATACGGATGGCAGAGTGGCGGTTTTTGTGGCTGGTGTAGGTACGGGAGGCACCGTTTGTGGAGTGGCACGGGCGCTGAAGAGACATAATCCGAATGTTTACATAGCGGCTGTGGAGCCAGCCTCTTCTCCGGTCTTGGAAGGAGGTGAAGACGCACCGCATCGCATACAAGGAATTGGAGCCAATTTCATCCCTTCCATTTATGACGCTTCCATGGTGGATGAAGTGATTCCGGTGCCTGATGACGAGGCTATTTGGGGAGGACGTGAGTTGGCCTTCACGGAGGGACTGCTGGCAGGCATCTCATCCGGTGCGGTGGTATATGCGGCACGGTTGCTGGCCGAGCGTCCTGAATTTGCAGACAAAATGATCGTAGCCCTGTTGCCTGATACGGGAGAACGCTATCTGTCAACAGAACTGTTTGCCTTCGACACCTATCCTTTAGAACGATAATGATATTTGATATGAAGAAACTGATTCTCTCTTTGCTTGCTTGGAGCACGATGGTGGCTCCTGCATTTTCCCAAACGTATCAGGAACTGAGCGAGCATGCCGTGGTTGCTATGGAGCAGGACAGTCTGACGATGGCGGAAGAATACATCAAGCAAGCTCTGAAACTAGAGCCGGCCAATCCGTACAATGCGCTGCTGTTTTCCAATTTGGGTACGATACAGCGTCGCCAGCATCAATACGAACTGGCGCTTGAGTCTTATACGATGGCACTGAACATTGCTCCGCGTGCCGTGCCTGTCCTGATGAACCGTGCCGCCCTTTATCTGGAATTGGGGAAAGACGACAGGGCACGGGTGGATTATTCCTTGGTCTTGGATTTGGAAAGCGACAATCAAGAAGCTCTGCTGATGCGCGCCTACATCTATATGCGGCAGCGCAATTACAATTTTGCAAAGTCTGATTATGAGCGTTTGCTGAAGCTGGCTCCCCGGAGTTACAACGGTCGTTTGGGGCTGGCTATGCTGGAGCAGAAAGAGGGCAAGCACGAAGTGGCGCTTTCGATACTGAATGTTATGATTGCGGAAAAGGGAGAAGCGGCCGAAGGGATGACCGAACGGCAATATGCTGTGCTTTACGTGGCACGTGCAGGTGTCGAGCAGGATCTGAAACATGCTGACCTGGCCCTGATGGATTTGGAAGAAGCCATTGGCTTGGATCCTTCTCAGACGGAAGCTTACTTGATGAGGGGACAAATCTACCTCTCCCAAAAGAGAAAGGATTTGGCGAAACGTGACTTTGAAAAGGCAGTTTCGCTCGGAGTGCTGCGAGGAGAGCTTAGGGAGTTGCTGTTACAGTGTAAATAATTTCTTGAAACTTAACTATATTTCCGAATCATCTCGACGAATTCCTTTCCGTATTTCTTCTTTTTGTACTCACCGATGCCGCTGATGTTCCCGAATGCTTCGATGGTCGTGGGGCGTGAAGTGCTGAGTAGGTGAAGCACTTTGTCAGACAGCACGATATAGGTGGGAAGCCCTTCCTGGTCGGCAAGCCGCTTGCGGAGCGAGCGGAGGGCTTCGAACAGGTCATCGTTCTCCACATTGGGGAGTCCCAGTGGTAATTCTTTAGGCGGAATTGCTACCTTGCGCTTGCGCCCCTTTCCTGTCGGCACGGCCTCCTCGCGCCGGATGGTGACAAGTTCTGCACTTGTTCTTCCGAACAGGACCTCAGTTCCGCTTTGAGTGATTTTCAGATGGTTGTTCTCATTGTAGGCTATCTCGAAATAGCCCAGTTGCAGCATCTGTAGCAAGTAGTCGTGCCAGTCTCTGGCAGGCACGTCGCGTCCGGCGCCGAATGTCTTCAGGTGGTGGTAGCCTTTTTCCGTCACTTCGTGACTCATGTTCCCTCTCAGTATGTCCACCAAGATTCCGGTTCCTATCTGTTGTTCCGAACGTACGATGGCGCTCAGCGCCTTCTGTACGATTATCGTCCCGTCGAAACGTTCGGGAGGATTCTTGCAGACATCACAGTTTCCGCAGTCACAGGTCGTGTTCTCACCGAAGTAACTCAACAGGATACGGCGACGGCAGATGTCGGCCTCAGCATACTGCTGTATGCGTTGCAATTTTTCCAAATTGATATTTTGCTGTCCGCTGTCTGTCGCGAATTTTGTAAGCAGAATAAGGTCGGCCAGCGAATAGAACAAAAGGGTGTCGCTTGGCAGTCCGTCCCGTCCGGCGCGTCCTATTTCCTGATAGAAGCTTTCGATGCTTTTGGGCAAGTTGTAGTGGATAATCCAGCGCACATTACTTTTGTCGATTCCCATTCCGAAAGCAATGGTAGCACATACCACTTGTATGCGGTCGTTGATGAAGTCGTCCTGTGTCTCGTCTCTTTGTGCAGGCGAAAGTCCTGCATGATAGATGCTTGCCTTTATTCCTTGTTTCTGAAGCATCTGCGCTACGGACTCGGTCTTGTTGCGGCTCATGCAGTAGATGATGCCGCTCTCTCCGGGGTGGCGTGCGATGAAGTCAAGGATAGCCTTGCTTTTTTCTTTCTGCTGATACCCCCGTTTCACAGTGAGGCTCAGGTTGGGGCGGTCGAAAGATGAAATGAATATTCGGGGGTGGTTGAGGTGCAGCTGTCTGATAATGTCTTCACGGGTAATTTTATCGGCTGTAGCAGTCAGTGCGATGATAGGAACCTGGGGAAATAACTGATGCAGGATGCCCATTTGCGTATATTCCGGACGGAAGTCGTGTCCCCATTGCGAGATACAGTGGGCTTCATCGATAGCAAATAGAGAGATGTGCATGTCTCTCAGCAGATAGTTAATTTCAGCCAACAGTCTTTCAGGAGAGATGTAGAGTAGTTTCAGTCTGCCTTCCGTGCAGGCGCGACGCAGGGAGGCATTCTCCGTTTCGTCGTTGTTACTGTTCAGTGCGCCAGCGGCAATGCCATTGGCGCGGAGCGTTTCTACCTGATCCTTCATCAAGGAGATGAGTGGAGAGACCACTACGGTCGTGCCTTTGTTCAGCAGGGCAGGCAATTGGTAGCAGATGGACTTTCCACCTCCCGTTGGCATCAGTACCAATGCGTCTTTCCGCTCCAGCAGATGGCGGATAATATCTTCCTGTAGGGGACGGAAACGTTCGTAACCGAAATAGGTTTTGAGAGTCTGTAGCATAATCGGCGGTCTGTTTTTCGTTCGGCAAAGGTACACTATTTATTGTATATCTCACAAGCAGAACTCATCAAGATTTTGTATCATAGGTATTTTGGCAAAGTGTTAAAGTTTCTTATTAGATACTGATTTGGCCTACATATAAACCTTTTTTCATTGTTTATTTATTGAAATTGTATACGCGAAAAGTTGTGTATT
>CAMWRY010000201.1 GCA_947176775.1 uncultured Bacteroides sp. | reverse complement strand
GACCTATACTTTCCCTATTTTGAACGAAGCGGTCGGCGCTGCGGGTACGTTTTGGTTGTATGGTGGAATTTGTTTTGCCGGTTTTCTGTTTATACGGATGCGCTTGCCGGAGACTAAAGGAAAGACATTGGAGGAATTGGAAAAAGAATTAATAAAATAGGTTTAATACATTATGATAGATTCTGTGAAAGTATGGGAAGAAGACATTCTTCTTCCTACTTACGGCATCGGTAAACCGGAAAAGAACCCGATGTTTTTGGAAAAACGTGTGTATCAGGGGAGTAGCGGAGTGGTTTATCCCTATCCTGTCATTGAGAAGATAGAAGATACCTGCGGAGACAAACTTTATCACGCCGTGTATTTGGAGAATGAATATATCAAAGTGATGATTCTGCCTGAACTTGGAGGACGGGTGCAAATGGCTTATGATAAAATAAAGCAACGTCACTTCATTTATTACAACCAAGTGATTAAGCCGGCTTTAGTCGGTTTGACCGGGCCTTGGATTTCCGGAGGTATTGAGTTCAACTGGCCGCAACATCATCGCCCGAGCACGTTCTTGCCGGTGGATTATTCCATCGAGAAGAATCCGGATGGCAGTGTGGTGGTCTGGGTCAGCGAGAGGGAGCGAATGTTCCATCAGAAGGGTATGGCCGGATTCACGTTGCGTCCGGGACGTGCTGTTTTGGAGATACAAGGAAAGGTGTACAACCCGACTCCGCTTCCACAGACATTCCTTTGGTGGGCGAATCCGGCGGTTGCTGTCAACGAATACTACCAGTCGGTTTTCCCCGACGATGTGAATGCGGTATTCGATCATGGAAAACGAGATGTTTCGCGCTATCCGATAGCTACTGGAACCTATTACAAGATGGACTATTCGGCAGGGGTCGATATTTCCCGGTATAAGAATATCCCGGTTCCCACTTCCTATATGGCGATTCGTTCTAAGTACAATTTTGTTGGAGGATATGAGAATGACACCCATGCAGGTGTCTTGCATGTGGCCAATCATCATGTCTCGCCGGGAAAAAAACAGTGGACGTGGGGCAACGGTGATTTCGGACAGGCCTGGGATCGTAATCTGACAGATGACGATGGTCCTTATATTGAACTGATGACAGGAGTTTATACCGACAATCAACCGGATTTTACTTGGCTGCAACCGTATGAAGAGAAGTCTTTTGTCCAGTACTTTATGCCTTATCGCGAGTTGGGAGTAGTGAAGAACGCCTCGTCTGACTTATTGATGAACATTGAGCCGGAAGAAGGTGCTGCCCGTCTGAGAATCTTTGCCACTTCGGTGCAGAAGGATTTGCATATTGTAGTAATGAAGGGGGAAAAACCTATTTTTGACATTATTCGTGATGTTACACCTGAAACGATATTGGAAGAACTGGTTCCGGTTGAGGTTTTGGCCGGAGTCCGCATTTTTATCCGCAATTCAAAAGGGAAGCTCCAACTGTCTTGGGAACCCGAATCCGATGAAATCAAAGAGGTACCCGAACCGGCGAAGGCTGCACTTGCCCCGAAGGATATCCGCACGACAGAGCAGCTTTATCTGACTGGCTTGCATTTGGAACAATATCGTCATGCCACTTATACTGCCACCGACTATTACGAAGAGGCACTTAGCCGTGATCCGGACGATGTCCGAAACAATAATGCCATGGGGTTGTGGTTGATTCGTAAAGGACAGTTTGCAAAAGCCGAACCTTATTTGCGTAGGGCTGTCAAGACACTGACAACAATGAATCCCAATCCTTATGACGGCGAACCGTTGTATAACCTTGGCTTGTCGCTGAAATACCAGGGAAAGACGGACGAGGCTTACGACTTTTTCTATAAAGCCTGCTGGAATGCGGCATGGCAGGATGCCGGCTATTATTCATTGGCTCAATTGTCTGTCTCGAAGGGTAATTGGGACGATGCATTGTATGAAATTGACAAATCTTTGCTCCGCAACTGGCATAATCTGCGAGGGCGTCATTTAAAAGCCATGATTCTTCGTCACCTCGGACGTACGGACGAGGCACTGGCTTTGATACATGAATCGTTGGCTATTGACCGGTTTAATTTTGGCTGTAGCTTTGAAGAATATTTGCTGACAGGCGAGAAGGACGTGTGGGATGATTTGGTGGTGCGGATGCGCCGCGAAGGGCACAACTACGAGGAATTGTCACTTGACTATGCTTCCGCCGGTTGTTGGGAGGAAGCCTTGAAGGTGGTCGAGGCGGCTTGTGAAGTAGTCACTACGGAATGCACGCTCCTATATTATTATAAATGTTGGTATTTATTGTCTTTGGGACGTTTGGAAGAGGCTACGGAGGCTGTCTGCATAGCCGAGAATCAGTCGGCTGACTATTGTTTTCCGAATGCTCTTGAAGCCATCACGGCTTTGCAGTCGGTTATCCGTTTTGCAGACAGGGCACCGAAAGCACACTACTATTTGGGAAACTTGTGGTACGATAAACGCCAGTATGCGGAAGCGATAGCCGAGTGGAGAAAGTCTATGGAGCAGGACGATACTTTTCCGACAGTGCTCCGCAACTTGGCATTGGCTTATTTTAACAAGTTGGACAAGAAAGAAGAGGCAGTGGCTTTGTTGGAGAAGGCATTCAGATTGGATACGCAGGATGCGCGTATCTTAATGGAACTCGATCAGTTGTATAAGCGCTTGAATCGTCCGCATGCCAAGCGGTTGGCTTTTCTGGACGAATTCAAAGAGACCGCTTTCTTGCGCGATGATTTGTATCTGGAGTATGCTACGTTGCTGAATCAGTTGGGACGTTATGAGGAGGCCATTCGCATGATTGATGCTCGCCGTTTTCATCCTTGGGAAGGAGGAGAAGGAAAGGTGTCCGCCCAATATCAGCTGGCTCGTGTCGAACTAGTAAAGGCTTGCCTGAAAAACGGTGAAAACGAGAAGGCGTTGAAACTGATTGACGAATGTTTCATCTATCCGCACAACCTGGGTGAGGGGAAACTGCATGGAGCTCAGGAGAATGATTTTAATTATTACAAGGCGTGTATTTTGCAAGCAATGGAACATGAAGAGGAGGCTCGCGGATTGTTCCTCGCTGCTAGTGTGGGAAACAGTCAGCCGGCTGCCGCCATGTACTATAATGACCAAAAGCCGGATAAGATTTTCTATCAGGGACTGGCTCTCCGTAAGCTAGGGCGTGAAGAGGAAGCCCGTAGCTGTTTTAATCGTCTGATTGATTTTGGTGAAAAACATCTGTTCGATACTTTCAAGATGGACTATTTTGCCGTTTCGCTTCCGGACCTTCAGATATGGGAGGACGATATGGATAAGAAGAATCGCATCCATTGCAATTATTTGATGGGACTGGGACAGCTCGGGCTGGGAAATTTGGATAAAGCAGAACTGCATTTCCGTATTGCTGCCGAGATGGATAACAATCACCAAGGTGTACAGATACATTGTCGAATGGTGAACTCTTTATTATAATGAAAAGTATATGAATAATTTGATTAATTAAAAGGTTATGAAACTACTGAATCGTTTTGTTTTATGTTTTATGTGGGTGGGGATGCTTTCATTGATGTCGTGTCAGAAAGAATCATCCGAACTTTCTTTGGCCGGAGAATGGCGGTTTGCTTTGGATCCTGAGGATGTCGGGGTAAGTCAAGAGTGGCAGAATAAGGATTTGGA
>CAMWRY010000200.1 GCA_947176775.1 uncultured Bacteroides sp. | reverse complement strand
ACATGAAGGCCTCGCAACTTCCGATAGAAACCATCAGCCAAATCACAGGGCTTTCAATAGAAGAAATCAACGGACTTTAAATGATTGGCATGAGAAACAAAAACTAACTTAACGTGAGTTCAGAAAGACCTGCAAGGAGCGGAAGACGCCGAAATCAGTAACAAGGCAAGCGGCAGATAGTCTTTCAGTTCCTTTTCGAGCAGCTTGACAGCCTGCTGCACGCGATAGTACACCAGTTTGTCCGAAACACCCAACCGTGCCGCCACCTCCTTGCATTCCAAACCCTGTAACCGATAGAGCATGAAGGCCTCGCGATAAGTATCCGGCAGAGATGCCAATGCAGCCTCTATGCGCTGTTGCAATTCCTCAAGGCTGAAAGGCTCTTCGTCATAGAGAAGGTCGTTCATATCCTGGCAGAAATATTCGTCGGCACGGTGCATGGCATCCTCCTTGGCGAGTTTGTTCAGCACGCGGTGATAGACCATACGAAAAAGATAAGCATTGAGCGACGAACGGACAAGCAACGACTCACGCTTCTCCCAAAAGAGAGCAAACACTTCCTGTACTACCTCCTCGGCATCGTCCATACTCACAAAACGACGGGCATACGCACAAAGCAACGGATAATAGCGGTAGAAAAGCCGCTCAAAACTCTTCTTGTCGCCACGCCTCAATGCCCGCAACAAGATCACTTCTTCTTCTGACTGATGGTTTATGACTTCCATGACAAGTGTTTTTTGGGGAGGATGCATACGCTTGTTTCGTCGGCAAATATAGGGATTTTACACATGAACAAAAAAAAAACTAAAAAAAAGTCACTCTCCATTTAGAAAATCAAAAGCCAGCTTTGTCATATCTACAAAAAAACCCAAAAACAGATGAATACGGACAATGAATATATCATAGAAGAACTGCTCGTCAGGTACTGCGAAGGCAAAACGTCGGAAGAAGAAGCTGCCTACGTGAGACACTGGATGAAGGAATCGGACGAAAACCGCCGCATGGCACAACGCATCAACCGCCTCTGCCTCGCCGCCGATACCCTTGAACTGGAAGAGCGGCTGAACCTGCCACAAGCATTCAGGAAAGTGCAGAACCACCGGACGGCCCGGCGCCTCCGGCTTGCCGGACAATGGATGCAGAAGGCGGCTGCCGTATTGCTCATACCGGTGCTCGCCCTCTATCTGGTATCGCAATATGGCAGACAACAGGAAGAGGAACAGCTGGTAGAGGTACACACCCGTCCGGGCATGTCGTCATCGCTAACCCTGCCGGACGGCACCCTGGTCTACCTGAACTCTTCCTCCTCGCTCACCTATCCTGCCAGCTTCAACGGCAACACACGCAGGGTGTCGCTGAAAGGAGAAGCCTACTTTGAGGTGAGCAAAGACCCGGACAGACGGTTCATCGTATCCACCCCTCACGACACACGGGTCGAGGTGCTGGGAACCCACTTCAACCTGGAAGCATACGAAGAGAACAACCGTGTGATGGCCACCCTGCTCGAAGGAAAGATAAACTTCACATACCGAGCCAAAGAGAAGGACAAGGTGAAAGGCATCACGATGGCTCCGGGAAGCAAAGTGATATACGATGCGGAAACCAACAAAGTGCAACTGCTACGCACCACAGGAGTGAGCGAGACTGGATGGACCCAAGGAAAAATCATTCTGGAAAATACACCGCTGGAAGAATCACTCCAGCTGCTGAGCAAACACTTCCACACGGATTTCATCCTAAGCAACCCGAAACTGAAAGAGTACTCCTTCACGGGCGTATTCGCCAACCAGAGCCTGGAACGCGTGCTCGACAAGTTCCGCCTATCGTCGCGCATCAAATGGCGATACCTGAACGAAGAGAACGATACGGAAAGAAAAACGCGAATCGAAATCTATTAATTTACACCGAAACATAATTATTGAAGAATACGTGCCACAAGCACACATTAATTTACATCACTTAAATACTAATCATTATGAACCAAATGAATTCGCCTCTACGCAAGGCAACCCGTTCGCTTTGGCGAAACTCCCAAAGAATCCCGTTGTACATGCGATTCTTCGTTCTGTTCCTGACCTGCTCTGTCAGTCTGGCATACGCAACAGGTACATACGCACAGAACACCAAAATCAGTATCAGACTGCAAAACAAAAGTGTCAAGGAAGTACTGAAAGAGATTGAAAAGCAAACCGACTTCAGCTTCTTCTTCAACAACAAGCACATCGACGTCAACCGGCAAGTCTCCGTATCGACGACCGAAGGCAACGTTTCGGACATTCTGGACGAAATTTTCCGCGGAACGGGAGTCACCTACGCCGTCTCTGACAAGATGATTGTGCTTTCCGCCAATCCCCAGCAGAACAACAAGATACAAGTAAAAGGCACGGTAACCGATGCCGAAGGCACCCCCTTCATCGGAGCCACGGTCATGGAAATCGGTTCGAACGCAAACGGCGTAGTGACCGACATCGACGGCAACTTCACCCTGCAAGTGGCAGAAGGTGCCAGCCTGGAGGTATCGTACATCGGCTATAAGACGCAACGCGTGAAAGCCGTTGCAGGCCGTCCCGTCATCGTCCGCCTGGCAGAAGATGCCGAGCTGCTGGAAGAGGTCGTAGTCGTGGGCTACGGCACACAGAGCAAGAAGTCGCTGACCGGTGCCGTGGGCACCATGGATATGAAGGAGATAGAAACCTCTACGGTCTCCTCCATCTCGCATGCCCTGGGCGGCAAGGTGGCCGGCTTGCAAGTCAACCTGCAATCGGCACAACCGGGTGGTGCCGCCAAGTTCCGCATCCGTGGCGAAGCCTCTACGGGAGCAGGCAACGAACCGCTGATTGTCATCGACGGCTTCCCCATAAACAATACCGGAAGCCTCAGCTCGGGCACGGTCTATGAAGCCGGAAACACCGACAACCTGCTGGAATCGCTCAATCCCGACGATATCGAGTCCATCTCTGTGCTGAAGGATGCCGCTTCCACCGCCATCTACGGTGCACGTGCCGGTCACGGTGTCATCCTCATCACCACCAAACGCGGCAAAGAAGGACGTGCTAAAGTATCTTACTCCGGTTCCGGCTCGTTCCAGAACATCCGCTCCAACTATGACGTACTCTCTACACGCGAATACATGGAGGTGGAAAACATGCAGCTCAAAGAGCGCTGGATGAAGGAAAACGGACAAGGCATCTATGCCGGCTACATCACCCCGAATCCCAATCCTACTCCTTTCACGCCGAAATTCGACCTGAGCAAGCCCGTGCAGGGAACCGACTGGCTGGACGAAGTGACCCGTACCGGCTACATGCACCAGCACAACCTCTCCATCAACGGAGGCGGCGAACGCACCAAGTACATGGCCTCCTTCAACTACATGAAGCAGGAAGGTGTGGTAAAGAACAACGGCACCAGCCGTCTTTCGGCACGCATCAACCTCGACCAAGTCATCAATAAGTACCTGAGCGTAGGTCTGACAGCCAACTACTCGCAGAACCGCTACGACAACGTACCCTTGGGCGACGGTGACAATGAAAATGCCGGCATCCTGGTATCTGCCATCCGCTTCAACCCCACCATTCCGGTGCGCGACGAGAACGGAGAGTATGCCATGGACCCCTCCCGTTCCAACTTCCCCAACCCGGTATCTCTGCTCGACATCACCGACGAGACCGTGAAAGAC
>CAMWRY010000199.1 GCA_947176775.1 uncultured Bacteroides sp. | reverse complement strand
GTCTTTTGCTGTTCATACTTCTGTTGTTATTAATGATTAATGGTTAAATAATTATCAGATAAAGGATTAGAGATTGCAGTATGCGATAGAGTCACCACACAAACTCCCACTGCTCCGTCGTCCGGTTACCGCATCCGTCCGTCACCGTCATTTCCACCCGGTGCCTTCCTCCTTTCTTCACACGCTTCGGGTCGAGCTCGCAGACCAAGTTTCCACTGATAGAGTTGGGCTTTCCGAACAAGGCATATTTCCCGTCTATCGTCCCCCGGTAAGTGTGAATACCGGTTTCCCGGTCCTTCGCTTTGAAAACGATTCTCCCAGTGCGTCCCCATTGCGCCTGATTCACGGGAGTTATCACCGGCGGAACAGTATCCACTGCCACCGTATAAGTCCCCAATTCGCGGATACGCACCTTCATACAATCCTCTTCCTCGTCATACTTACCTCCTACACTGAACTTGTCACCGCGCGCCGTCACACCGGCCACATAGTACTTGCTCATGTCCTCTACCGGACGTCGCCGCAAGCTGATACGCAAGTCGCAGGCATCGTGCATGGGGATACGCACATCATGTAGCCGGTAGGTGAAAGCAATGTCGCCACTATCGGCCTGCACCGAAGTATTCAGCAACACATCTTCGTAGAGCCTCCCTCGTGGGATGACCAGATCCAGTCCCGGTTCTTGCAAAAAGTTCACACGGTCCCAACGGAGGATGTACTTCTCGCGATGCTCCACCGGAGCAATGGCCGACCGCTTGCCTTGTACCGTGAAACGTACCCGGGAGGTGTTTCCCAGCGCATCGCTCAACGTATAGACAAACTGATAGAGGCGTTCCTCATCAATGTTCACCAGACCACGGTGGTCGCCAGATGCCTGCAACATGCGCAGGCGGTTGCCCGGCTCAATGAACGACTTCATGTACTGCCCGTAAGTCCACGAATTGATGTAGCGGTTTTCCTCAGCGGCAAAGCGATCCACGGTGCTACGGAAGAGCTCGCGGCCATCCACCTCCAGCACCACCGACTTCACGCCATAACGGTTGTGTACCCCGTCCATATAGTCATAGGCACGGATGCCAATCCCAATCAGCCCCCAAGCTGTAATGGGCTTCGCAGGCTGTATCGGGAAAGCACAACAAGTCTGCTTACCTTCCACCACTCCCTTGCCCGGCTGAGGGAAGAACATAAGACCCTCGGCACGCGGAGCAGTCCGATCCTTCACCCGATCCCGGAAGAAGGGCAACGGATCTATATACTCGCCTGTAGCCGTTTCTATCATGTCCAGATGCAGGTGCGGACCAAAAGAATATCCGGTGTTGCCGCTCAGGGCGATGACCTGTCCGGCGCGAACGGGATACTCGTCTGGTTCAGGAGTAATCTCCACCTCCCAGTTTTCCTCGGAATACTGAAGCTCCTCCACCCTACGGGCTACCTCGCCCACAAAAGCGCTCAAATGGCGGTTTATCGTAGAATAGCCGTTGTCGTAGACCACATCGAGCACATAACCCGATCCGTGGGTGACGCGAATGCGCGAGATGTATCCATCGGCCAAGGCACGCACCGGCTTACCTATGGTGCCGCCGGTCTTGAAGTCCAGCCCCCCATGGAAGTGATTGGCACGTAACTCGCCGAAATTGCCCGAGAAGACGATGGGAAAATCGAAAGGCGCCACCAACGAAACCTTGCCCGAAGCCTCCGTTTCTTGGGCATATCCACCCTGAACACCACCGATAAGGAGCAGAAAAAAGAGAAGTATAGAGTATTTCATATCATATCTTTAAATCTATGCAAATTTAGATATAAATCTCGATTTATATGCCAGTGCGATAAGAAAAGGTAGGGAAAGCATTAAGAAAGTGGTAAGATTATGGTCGGAATTATATTTTTGAGAGCATGAAGTCGTTTAGAGTACGAATAAAAAATCCCCCGTTAAAGGACGAGGGAACCTAATGTTTTCACAACGGAATAATCCTTATTGTGATTTGCTTCATTTTAGTATGGCAAAGATACTAAATAAATCTGTAAAAACAGTGTTTGTATTTATAAAAAAAATATCTTTGGAGAAAATATATTAAATATAAGCATTATGAGAACAATAATCGGATTGGATTTAGGTACTAATAGTATCGGATGGGCTGTCGTAAATTCAGTAATAAAAGAACAGACTGAACGAATTTGGATTGAAATGGCAGGCAGTAGAATCATTCCGATGGATGCTGCTGTTCTGGGCGATTTTGATAAAGGAACTTCCATATCACAGACATCGGAACGAACACGGCTCAGAGGAGCACGCCGATTGCGTGAACGCCAATTGCTACGTCGTGAACGATTGCATAAAGTGTTGAATATTTTAGGCTTTTTGCCAACGCATTATTTAAAAGAAATAGATTTTGAAAAGCATCCAGGTAAATTTCTGGCTGATACAGAACCTAAATTACCGTGGGTCAAAAATGAACAAGGGAAATATACTTTCTTATTTCAGGAAGCTTTCAATGAAATGTTGGCAGATTTCACAAAGCACCAGCCTTCATTGGTTTCTGAAGGTAAAAAGGTTCCTTACGATTGGACAATATATTACCTTCGCAAGAAAGCCTTGACGGAAAAGATTTCGAAAGAAGAATTGGCTTGGATTCTTTTGAATTTTAATCAGAAACGTGGTTATTATCAGCTAAGAGGGGAAGAAGAGGAAGAAAATACGGGAAAGTCAGTCGAATTCTATGCGCTGAAAGTAGTGTCGGTAGAAGCTACCGATGAAAAGAAAGGACGGGATATATGGTATAATGTCCATTTGGAAAATGGATGGATATATCGTAGAAGCAGTAATGTACCTTTGGATTGGGAAGGTCAAATAAAGGAATTTATTGTAACTACAGACTTGAATCCGAATGGTACTCCTAAGCTAGATAAATATGGTGAAGTGAAACGTTCTTTCAGAGCTCCCAAAGAAGATGATTGGATGCTAATAAAGAAAAGGACAGAAGCTGATATCGTCAATGCCCATAAAACTGTAGGATGTTATATTTATGATACTTTATTACAGAAACCTCAACAAAAAATAATAGGGAAACTGGTAAAAACGGTGGAACGAAAATTTTATAAGGACGAGTTGAATCTGATATTACGAAAACAGTGTACTTTTCATGCGGAATTGCAGGATAAGAGTCTGTATACGATGTGTGTTGAGGCATTGTATCCTAACAATGAGGTGCAGCAGAAGAATATATCAGGGCGTAATTTCGTATATTTATTAATGGATGATGTCTTGTTTTATCAAAGGCCATTAAAAACGAAGAAATCACTGATAGCTAATTGTCCTTATGAAGAAAATGCATATATAGACCGTGAAACGAGCGAAATCAAAAAAGCTCCTTTAAAATGTATTGCCAAGTCACATCCTTTGTTTCAAGAGTTCCGTTTGTGGCATTTTCTTTCCAATATCCGGATTTACCAGAGGGAAAAAGAAGTAAATGAAGCTTTACGTTTAGATGTAGATGTAACGGCAGACTTCCTGAAATCGGAAGATGATTATGTAGATTTGTTTGATTGGCTGAATTCTCGGAAAGAAATAGACCAAAAGACCTTCCTGAAATATCCAAAGTTTGGATTGAAAAAGGAAATAGGTAATTATCGATGGAATTATGTGGAAGATAAGCAATATCCATGTAACGAGACAAGATATGCG
>CAMWRY010000198.1 GCA_947176775.1 uncultured Bacteroides sp. | reverse complement strand
CGCCTGAAATTTAGATGTTTAACAGCATAATTTCAATTTTTGTCATCTACTAAACCTTTATTTATAAAAATTCTTCTTGAATGCCTCGAATTCCTCTTTGCCCCGTATGCAGCGGTTCCACCAGGCACGCAGGAAGCCCGTGCCGTAGCCGATAAGCTGGATGAAGGAGGCGACAATGGAGTAGATGCCGATGCGCAGGCTGCGGTTCTGTACGGTAGAGTCGGCGCAGACCAGCAGGGCGTAGAACAGGATGGGGAGCAGACTGTAGGGGCAACAGAGGGCGGCAAGCAGCAGGAACGCCACGCCCAGAGTGAAGGCGGCAGGCAGCAGGTGGACGAGCTTCAGCGACTCCGGATACTTCTTGTACAGGTTGATACGGGCAATGCCGGAATTGTGCACCTGCTTGAAGAATTTCCGGAAGTCTGTCCGGCGCTTGTGATACACCCAGGCGCTGGGAAACAGGCGGCAGTCATAGCCCCCCTTGAAGATGCGGATGCTGAAGTCGATGTCTTCGCCGAAGCGCATCCGCGAGAAGCCGCCCAATGCTTGGTACACCTCCCGGCGCACACCCATGTTGAAACTTCGCGGATAGAACTTGTCCATCTTCTTCTTTCCTCCGCGGATGCCGCCGGTGGTGAAGAAAGAGGTCATGGAGTAATTGATGGCCTTTTGCAGGTCGGTGAACGAGGCATGGGCGCGGTCCGGTCCGCCGAAGGCATCGGCAGGCCGGCGTTGCAGCTCCTCTTCCAAGGCGGCCAAGTAGCCTTCGGGCAAGATGCAGTCCGAATCCAGGATAATCAGGTATTCGCCTCGGCTCCGTTCTGCTCCGTAGTTACGAGTCTGCCCGGGGCCTGAGTTGGGCTTGGCGTAGTAGTGTATGTCCAGCAGGGGGCGGTAGGTGTCGGTCACGGCCTTGCAGGGGATGGAAGAGCCGTCTTCCACGACAATCACTTCAAACTCCTTGAAGGTCTGTTGTGTCAGGCTTTGCAGCAGTTCGTCCACTTCGTCGGGACGGTTGTACACGGGGATGATGACGGAGTATCTCATGGGTATGGTCTTCTGTTTGGGGTTATCCTTGCAAAGATAAGGTATATTCTTTAAACTTTGCAGTTGAAGGGGTGAAAAGAAAAATCCCCGGCTGCCGTGTGGCGCCGGGGATGAGCGGAAAAGGGTCTGTGCCTTGTTTCCGTGAAGTCTTATGCTTTCACGCGTCCTACGTAGGAGCCGTCGCGCGTATCGATTTCGATGGTTTCGCCTTCGTTGATGAAGAGGGGAACGCGAACAGTTGCGCCGGATTCTACGGTAGCCGGTTTCAGGGTATTGGTAGCGGTATCGCCTTTCAGGCCCGGTTCGGTGTAGGTAATCTTCATCTGTACCTTGATAGGCATGTCGGCATAAAGTACGGTTTCGGTCGAAGCGTCAGAAACAACGTCTACCACCATGCCTTCCAGCAGGAAGTCCACGCCATTGATGAGGTCGTGTGCGATGGGAATTTGGTCGAATGTCTCCTGGTTCATGAACAAGTAGTCGTCACCTTCCTTGTAGAGGAACTGGTGGGGGCGACGTTCTACGCGTACGTCTTCCAGCTTTTCACCGATGTTGAAGCGGCGTTCCAGTACGTAGCCGTTTACTACGTCTTTCAGCTTGGTGCGCATGAATGTGTTACCTTTTCCCGGCTTTACATGCAGGAAGTCGATACAGAAATACAGCTTGCCGTCCATGCGGATGCAAGTTCCGATTTTAATGTCTTGGGCATTAATCATACTTATAGTCTTTATATTATATATTAGTATTCGCTTTTTCAGTGCTGATTTGTGGGTGCAAAAGTAATGGAAATCGGTAAAAAACACAAAAACTTTTGAGAGAAAAAGAGTTATCTCTTGGTTTATTTGAAAAAAGTCTCTATTTTTGCACCCCGAATTCGTGAGAATAATAACATAAAAACAAGATACAGTAATGAAAAGAACATTTCAACCCTCTAACAGAAAGAGAAAAAACAAGCACGGTTTCCGTGAGAGAATGGCTACAGCAAACGGCCGCAGAGTATTGGCAGCACGCCGCGCCAAAGGCAGAAAGAAACTGACTGTTTCTGACGAATACAACGGAGTGAAGGCTTGATAAGTCATTTCGTCATTTATTAGTTTAAAGATAAGAAGCCGCAAATAGAGGTATTTGCGGCTTTCTTTTTGCCTTTTCCCCAAGGAATTGGAAGCTAATGCGCGGTAAAAAACAGCACTTGTTGCATCAAGGCAAAAGGCTTGAATCCTCCACTTTATGGCGATTGTTTGGCAAGACATGGCTTGCTTTCGTTGCAATGGCTTCTTGCAGAGTTGCTGCGTGCCTGTTGCAGAGTTGCTGCACGCTTGTTGCAGAGTTGCTGCACACTTGTTGCAGAGTTGCTGCAAGGCAGGTTGCAGTGTCGCTGCAACGGGCGTGCAGTAGCTCTGCAACGGGTCTTCACTCTTTTGCAGTGCTCGTATCTTCATCTGCAAGTCGTTTGTTTATCGTCCTTTTATCCCGATGGCGTGGGATGTGAAGTATGAAAAAAACTCCCCTCTTCCCGTTGCATGTCAGGGAAGAGGGGAGAAATCAAACACAACAACTAAAATTATACTTCGTTCCTATTCTATGGACTGTAGGTTTCGGATATCCGATTTCCTATATCATTCAATCTCCTTTCCTTTGTAGAAATCCAGAATCTTGGTGCGGAACAGATAGTCGTACTTGGCTTGCAGCTCGTCGGACTGCGCTTTCATCAGATTCTGCTTGGCTTCGTTATACTCCACGGCATTGGCCTTTCCGTTTTCGTACTTCTCGCTCATCAGCTCGAAGGAGGTTTCGCTGGCCACGGTGGCCGTATGGCTGCTGGTGTACTTGCTTTCGGCAGCGGCAGCGTTGTACCATGCCTGCTGTATCTCTTTGTAGAGCACCTTCTTGGCGTTATCCAGCTGTAGGGCGTAGTTCTCGCGTTGCAGGCGTGCCGTACGCACCCGGTTACGGGTGGCCAGGCGGTTGAAGATAGGCACACTGAGGTTGAATCCCACGTATTTGTTGAAGTTGTCGTTCATTTGCTGGCTGAAGGTGCGGTCGATGGTGGAGTAGTAGTTCGTGCCGAGGCTGCCGTTCAGGCTCAACTGCGGATAGTAGTTGCTCTGGGCGATGCGGATGCTGTGCTTGCTCCCTTCCAGTCGGAACTGTGCCGCTTGGATGGAAGCTTTGCTCGCCAGGGCCGTTTGGAATATCTCGTCCGGCGGAGTGAGGGGAACCAGGTCCGGATGAGCCGTTGGCGATTCCAGGCTGAATCCCTCCGGAGTATCCAGCTCGATAAGCTGGCTCAGGTCCAGCAGGGCCAGTTTGTAGTTGTTTTCCGTCTGCACCACGTTCATCTCGTCCTGTGCCACGCGTGCCTTGGCCTCCGCCAGTTCGGCCGGAGAGGCCTTGCCCAGTTCGGCCAGGCGGCTGATGCGTGCCTGTTGCTCTTGGCTCAGCCGGGCTTGTCCCAATGCCACTTGGTGAAGCTCTTCGTTGAACAGCACTTGCAGGTAGGCCGAGGCGATGTTGATGGAGATGTCCTCCTTGGCTTTGTCCAGGTCGGCGATGGCAGCTTTGAGGTTCAGCTTGGCTAGGGCATACTGGTGCGGAAGCTCCAGTCCGGTGAAGAGGGGGATGCTGGTGCTGACGGACATGCTGGTACCGTGGC
>CAMWRY010000197.1 GCA_947176775.1 uncultured Bacteroides sp. | reverse complement strand
GTTTCTTTCGCGCGTGCCGACCCCGACACCACATTGCCCACGGTGGTGATAATCTTCTGCATACCCACCTTGCCATAATCCGCTTCAAGCTGTGGAAGCTCTTGAAAGCCCAAAGCCACACTTACTTTGTTGCTTCGTGCTGTCCCAATCAGCCGGTCTATTTTATGAAAATATAGTGTAGGCAGCTCGTCCACGATGATGCTCACCGGGATATTTTTCCCTTGGCCGGTATTCACTCGCGTTACCAGTCGGTTTAATATCAATGCGTTCAGTGCGCCGATTATTCCTTCCATTTCCGGGTCGTTGGCTATCAGCAGATAACTCGGGCTTTTCGGGTCACTTACTTTCAGGTCAAAATCATCACCGTCTTTGTGGAATATCCAATAGCTTTCTTTGGTGGCAAGTCGGGAGGTATAGACACGTAATGTGCCAATCATACCCTCTAATTGTTCCATTGCCTTGTTTTTCAAGGCTGTTTGAAACGGTCCCAACAGTGGAGCCACCTCATTGTCTGTTTCTAGTACCTCAAAAATAGTCTGGTAGCTCTCGTTCAGGAAGGATAGGATATGCGGCATATCCGAATATTTGCCCAGCCAATAGGCTGGTTCCGCTTCATTCCCTTGTGCGTCAAACACCCTTCCGGTCGGTTTCAGCCGTTTGGTCTGTGGTTCTTCTGTCATTTCCGCACACAGTTTGTTCCCCTCCTTGTCGTAAGGTTCTTTCTTATAGTTTACAAAAAAATAGATGCAAGCGGCCAAGAAGTTTACCGCCGAGGTTTGGAAGAACTGGTCGCTACCACCACCGCCTTCCTTCTTACCCTTTTGCAGAGATTCCAACAGGGTCTCGGCCGTCTCCGAAGCGGCTGCGAGATTATTGATATACTTCTGCTGAATAGGGTTTACCCGTCTGGAGTATTCTACATCCACAAAATTGATCACCGAGAATTTGCAGCCTTTGGGAAGATTGCCGAGCTGCTGATTCTTTAGGTAATGATAGTAGAGTTTTGTGGCAAGTGTCGGCCATTTGTAATCATAGACCACCATCGTAAAGCCCTTTGCTGAGTGCTGACGGATAAACGGCTCGATAATCGAGAATGTCTTTCCCGAACCGGGTGTGCCGACAACCCATGTGCCACGGAACGGATTGGTGATGTTGCACCAGCCTTTGCGGAACTTGCCTTTATAATAGAACCGCATCGGAATATTTACCGAGTATTTGTTCTCCACCAGTTCCGTACATTGCTCAAAGCTTTCATTCTCCAGATTGAATCGGTCTTTCAGCAACCCTTCCTTTAAGAACTTCGATATATTGTCCAACGCCACGTGTACCAATAGGGTTCCGATTACTGAGGACACCATATATAAAACAATGTTCAACCGAAGGGAATATAGTCGAAAGTCTATCGTAAAGCTGAATAGCCATACAGCAACAATCAGCAGTGCGATACCGCTGACCAATGGATAAAGCACCTGTTTACGTGCATTAAATTCCAGATGTTTCTTGTTTCTCGTTCCAACGCAGGTGATACATATTAATGCGAACGTGGCAATTTTACTGTACACCAAGTGCCCGTCATGGTAAAGAAACCAGCTTTTAATACGGCTATGCACATCGCATACCACTCCGTTCCAGTAGTCCAGTACCTCCGGGTCAATGGCATACATAAAGAACTCTATAAGTAGGGATACATAGATTGCTGTGCGAAATATCTTATATACTCCCTGTAACTCTTTGCTCTCTTCCATAGTGATATTGTTGGATGATTATTCATTCAGTGTGATTATCGGACGTACTTTGTGTGCTTGCCATTTAGGAGTTTCTTGTATCGCACCGCTGCCGGTTGAGTAAAGCCACGCTTTAGCCGTCTCCTGTCCGGCCACTTCGGTCGAAGTCCAGTACCAACATTCGTTGGCATTGTCCGGGATAGCCACACCACCGCACTGCTCGATATACGGATTCACCACTTCACGGCTGGCATACAGCAAGCGCATCTGTGCCACCGAAGGCACGTAGGCACTCTGCCCGTATCGCCACAGGTCAAACACCTGCTCAGCCATTGGCGAGGCTGTTTCCGTGGTCTCATACAAGGCAAACGTATTCTCATTGCCGTCCAAAGCCGCCAAGTCAGCCGATGTACCTTGTGCAATCCCTATGCTGTCCGCAAAAGCTGCCGGTGCAAGGTCATGCAGATAGACTGCATATCCGTTTCCTGCCACCGCTTCATCCCGGTTCAGATGGAACACCACGGCAATGGCCTCCTTTCCCGACCGGCTGTAATCCTCATAGCTCATTACCTCACCGTCTGTACAAAGGATATGGCCTACCTTCATACCGGTGTCCGGGAAATCCCGGTGTTCATCACAAGCCGCCAACCCCAACATAGTGGCCAGCATCATACCCAAGGCCATTCTCCCTTGTTTCATACCTTTCCCTGTCTTGTTACGAATAGCCCTCGCCATTCTCCTTATTCGTATCTGCATTCCATTCATATTCTGTGTCTTATTTATCATTATCCGTATTCATTATTTATCCCTGCCATTATTCATTATCATGTCAGGTAGCCGGTTCTTCATTCCTCATTCTTAATTCTTTATTTCACCGGCAGCTTCACCCCGATAACCACTCCCGTGCGAAACAAATCCTCCCCGCCAATCATCAGGTCGCTTTTCACCTGCCAGTACACCTGCCACCCCTTGCGTAAGGAGTAGCTATGTTCATATCCTGCGTGTACGCCGCCCACTACGCCGTGTCGGTCAGAGCCGAGCGAACCGCCTATGCGCAGGTTGCCGTGGTGGTTGCGTCCTCGTGTCACGCAAGGCTTGTAGGCTATGCCCAAGCCCCACGTGTTGTAGTTGTTCCAGAACGACTTCGGGCACACGTGGCCGCACGAAGCGCATTCGTCCCATTTCAGATATACGTTCCCGAAATATTCCCAAGCGTTATGATAGCGTGTCTCATGCTCGTAAGCCACCGTCAAGTCCATACCTCGCTCATACAAGAATCCGGTGCCAATCTGCAACCTCCCTTTATGGTCGTCCGCAAATCCCGGAACACAAGTAGTAAACAGGATTGCCACTGCCGCAAATATCTTTTTATAATAAAAATTCTTCATTGCTTAATTCCTCATTCTTCATTAAGTAAGACTTTATTAAAACTGTCCGCACTCAGCACATCCTCATAGTCGATGTTCAGCGAGATATTGCGCCCCGAAATCTGCTTTTCGCTTAGTTCAATGGTCAGCACCTTGTCATTGGGGAAGGTCATTTTCCGTATCACCACGATGTTACGGTAGCCATGCAGGAACGATTTACCCTGTTCCAGTATCATTTCCGGTTGCAGTTCTATCACTTGTGCATTGCTGGCTTTCGACACCTTTTTGTCAGCGAGTTTCACTCGTATCTCGTCTATATCGAAACGGATGCGTGTACGGTTCTCTATCGAGAAGTCAAAGAAGAAGTAATCGCCTACGGTATAAATATTGTTCAGGCGCATATTCATACGGTGTTGCTTGCAGCTTACGTTCCGGTATCTCGCTGGGGAAGTCCATATCCTACGGGCAAACCGGTACATATCCTCCGTGGAGAGCGACACTGCCGGGTTATGGTAAGCCGTGGTCTCTGCCGCGTGTATCTCTTTGTCCGTTACCGCTTCCGTTAGTCGGGTAGTATAAACCAGTGCGTACTGTGTGCGGTAGCGTTCCGTCACGATGGTCA
>CAMWRY010000196.1 GCA_947176775.1 uncultured Bacteroides sp. | reverse complement strand
GGCTACAGAAGCTCCGAAAGTAACAGAATAATAACAGACTAAAATACAGAATTGTATGTTGAAGACATTTTCAATTGGTGGAGTTCATCCACACGAAAATAAGCTTTCAGCGCATCAGCCTATCGTCAAGGCCGAGGTTCCGGCAAAGGCCGTTATCTTGCTGGGACAGCACATCGGTGCTCCAGCCAAGCCTATCGTGGCCAAGGGTGATGTCGTGAAAGTGGGTACAAAGATTGCCGAACCCGGTGGTTTTGTATCGGCCGCCATCCACTCGTCTGTTAGCGGAAAGGTCGCTAAGATTGACACGATTGTCGATGCCAGCGGTTACGCAAAACCGGCCATATTCATCGATGTAGAGGGGGATGAGTGGGAAGAGTCCATCGACCGTTCCGAAACGTTGGTGAAGGAATGCAACCTGACTTCCGAAGAGATTGTGAAGAAGATTGCCGATGCCGGTATCGTAGGTCTGGGCGGTGCATGTTTCCCTACACAAGTCAAGTTGTGTCCTCCGCCTGCGTTCAAGGCAGAGTGCGTCATCATCAATGCCGTAGAGTGCGAACCCTATCTGACTGCCGACCACCAGCTGATGCTGGAGCATGCAGAGGAAATCATGGTAGGCGTATCTATCCTGATGAAAGCCGTAAAGGTGAACAAGGCATTCATCGGCATCGAGAACAACAAGCCCGATGCCATCCAACTGATGACAAAGGTAGCCTCCAGCTATGCAGGCATTGAAGTGGTACCCCTGAAAGTGCAATATCCGCAAGGAGGTGAGAAGCAGTTGATTGATGCAGTCATCAACCGCCAGGTAGCCGCCGGCGCACTGCCTATCTCTACAGGAGCCGTCGTGCAGAATGTGGGCACCGCGTTTGCCGTTTATCAGGCCGTGCAGAAAAATAAGCCTCTGTTCGAGCGTGTCGTTACCGTGACCGGCAAGTCACTGGCCAAGCCTTCCAACTTCCTGGCACGTATCGGTACGCCGATGAAGCAGCTGATTGATGCTTGCGGCGGTCTGCCCGAAGACACGGGCAAGATTATCGGTGGCGGCCCGATGATGGGCAAAGCCTTGGTGAATACGGACGTACCGACAGCCAAAGGTAGTTCCGGCATTCTGATTATGAATGAAAAGGAGGCCAAGCGCGGCGAGGCACAGCCCTGTATCCGTTGCGCCAAGTGTGTGGGAGCCTGCCCGATGGGGCTGGAGCCTTATCTGCTGGCTACTGTTTCGGCCCATGGAGATTTTGAAAGAGTAGAGAAAGAAGACATCATGTCGTGTATTGAATGTGGCTCATGTCAGTTCACTTGTCCGTCCAACCGCCCGATGCTGGATTACATCCGTTTGGGTAAAGGCAAGGTGGGAGCAATGATTCGTGCACGTCAAGCTAAAAAATAAATAGATCTATGAATAAATTAATCGTATCCCTTTCGCCCCACGTTCATGGCGGTGACAGCGTGAAGAAGAACATGTACGGTGTGCTGATTGCACTGATTCCGGCATTTCTTGTTTCGCTTTACTTTTTCGGACTGGGTGCGCTGATTGTTACGGCTACATCTGTAGCTGCCTGTCTGTTCTTTGAATGGGCTATTGGCAAATACCTTTTGAAAAAAGAGGCTACAACCATTGCCGACGGTTCTGCCGTTATCACCGGCGTGTTGCTGGCTTTCAACATGCCTTCCAATCTGCCTGTCTGGATTATCATCCTGGGCGCCCTGTTTGCTATCGGTGTAGGCAAGATGTCTTTCGGCGGTCTGGGCTGTAATCCTTTTAACCCGGCATTGGCAGGGCGTGTGTTCCTGTTGCTCTCCTTTCCCGTGCAGATGACGACGTGGCCGGCTGTGGGCCAGTTGGCTGCCTATACGGATGCCACGACGGCCGCTACGCCGCTGGCCATTATGAAGGGTGTCATCAACGGTGCTCCGGGTATGTCGCTGAGCGACCTTCCGGGAGCTTTCGACCTGCTGGTTGGCAACAACGGTGGCTGTCTCGGTGAGGTGAGCGCGTTGGCACTGTTGCTCGGTTTGTGCTACATGTTGTGGAAGAAGATCATTACCTGGCACATTCCGGTATCCATTCTGGCCACCGTATTCGTATTCTCCGGCATCATGTATCTGGTCAATCCGGAACTCTATGTATCTCCGGTCGTACAGCTGTTGTCCGGTGGTCTGATGCTGGGTGCCGTCTTTATGGCTACGGACTATGTCACTTCTCCGATGAGCCACAAGGGCATGTTGATTTACGGTGTATGTATCGGTCTGCTGACGGTCATCATCCGTCTGTTCGGTGCCTATCCGGAGGGTATGTCTTTTGCCATTTTGATTATGAATGCATTCACTCCGCTCATCAATACCTATGTTAAACCTAAACGCTTTGGGGAGGTAGCGAAGAAGAAATGAAAAAGTTAGAATCATCCTTGAAGAATATGTTGCTGGTACTTACGGGGGTTACTGCCGTTTCCGTAGCGTTGCTGGCTTGTGTCAACGAATTGACTAAGGAACCCATTGCCCAGGCCAATGCAAAGACTCTGAGCGATGCCGTAAGTGCAGTGGTTCCGGGGTTTGATAACGATCCTATTGCTGATAAGAAAATGCAGGAGGTGAATGGTGTGCAGTATGCCGTGTATCCTGCTACGAAAGAGGGAAAATACATCGGTGCGGCTGTAGAAGCCACTGCCATGGGCTTTGGCGGCGAACTGAAAGTACTGGTGGGTTTTGACTCCGAAGGCAAGATTATTGACTATTCTTTGCTGGCGCATGCAGAGACTCCGGGTCTGGGTTCTAAAGCTGCTGATTGGTTTAAGGAAGGCAATAAAGGGGATATTACGGGTATGAATACGGGTGAAGCCGCACTGACAGTAAGTAAGGATGGCGGCAATGTGGATGCCATTACGGCATCTACCATCACTTCGCGTGCCTTCTTGGGCGCTGTGAATGCCGCTTATGCGGCCTATGCCGGTCAGGAGAATGCGGATGCCGCTACGGGTGCTACCCCAAAGAATGTTGAACAACCTGCTGATTCCACAGCCCCTGAAGCAGTGGATACACTCAGCGCTAAATAAGAAAGGAGTAGGATATATGAATAATTTTAAGGCTATGATGAACAGGATTATCAAAGAGAATCCCACATTTGTCCTTCTGCTTGGTATGTGTCCTACATTGGGTACCACATCCTCTGCCATCAATGGTATGGGTATGGGACTTGCCACGATGTTCGTACTGATTTGCTCTAATGTGGTGATTTCCGCTATCAAGAATCTGATTCCCGATATGGTGCGCATTCCTTCCTTCATTGTGGTTATTGCCTCCTTCGTGACCTTGTTGCAGATGGTGATGCAGGCTTATGTTCCGGCATTGTACGCCACTTTGGGCCTGTTCATTCCGCTGATTGTGGTTAACTGTATCGTCTTGGGACGTGCCGAAGCATTTGCTGCCAAGAACAATCCGGTGGCTTCCTTGTTCGACGGTTTGGGCATGGGTCTGGGTTTTACCATGGCATTGACACTGCTGGGGGCTGTCCGTGAGTTCTTGGGAACAGGTAAGATATTCAATTTGAGTATTCTTCCCGAAGAATACGGCATGTTGGTATTCGTGCTTGCTCCGGGTGCATTCATCGCATTGGGCTATCTCATTGCTTTAATCAACAGCATGAAGAAGAATTAATAATGAAAAATTGAAAATTAAAGAAATGGAAGCCTGTCGGCAGTTGTTTATCTGCTGTGTCTTTAGTTTTTGATTTAAACAGATTCTTAATTTAAAGA
>CAMWRY010000195.1 GCA_947176775.1 uncultured Bacteroides sp. | reverse complement strand
GGGGTAGTATAAACCAGTGCGTACTGTGTGCGGTAGCGTTCCGTCACGATGGTCACTATGGCAAGCACCTCGCCGTCCTCGTGCCCTGCCTCTTTGGGTTTCAGCCGGATAGTATTGTTGATAGGCTGGTCTCCGGCAACCTTATCCGTGGAAATATCCACGAAGCGCACCGGTTCGGTAGCTGTTATCACTGTTGTCACCTGTTCATTCACTGTCAGTTGCTCCATTTCCTCATACGTGGTCTGTGCCGCCAGCGGACAAACCGCAAATACTCCGGCCACCAGACTCAAGATTTTAATTCGTACGTTCATTTTATTTTCTATTTATCACATTATCATTCATTGTATATGCTTCCGCTATGCGCCTGTTGGCGATGTCATAATAAGCCTTCTCTTTCTCAAAGCCGATGTAATTCTATCATGTGCTATACTCGTTTAAGGTCTTATTTTCTTTTCTCCCTGCCATTTACCAGATACACGAATGTGCCGTACTTCAGTTTGGCCTTGTTCTTTTTCACCGCTTTCGATAGAGCGTTGCTTGTCCGTTGGTAGGCGTTCTGTATAGCCTGCATACCCCATTGGGAGAAAGTGTTGCCCGAAGTGCCGTTGTTGATGCTCATTGTGCTGTTCATGGCGTTGGAAGCCACGTCCTGCGCCGTTTCCCGGAAAGCGCTGCCTGGCACGTACAGCCCTTCCAGCCCGTCCGTATCATAGAGCGACAGGCTTACCTTCACCAGCTCATCGTCCACCAGTATGCTTTTCACGCTGCCTTTCACCCGTTGGTTGCCGAAGCCGCTCATCGTGGCATAGAGATACGAGCCTTTGGGCACTATCGTCTCGTTGATTTCCACATCATCAAGCAGCCGGAGCCGTACGCGTGAGCCGTCCGTTGCCTTAATGTCTTCGTCAATGATTGCCTTTATCAGCTTGGGTTCCGGCTCGTTCTCCGCAAGGGTGTGGAAGTAGTCGGAGGAAGTCTTGATTTTCTTCACCACCTGTCCGGTCTCCGCGTCATCGCCAAGTTCATGCACGGCGTTTCCGTTCACCTCCACGTTCCTGTCTGTTACCGTTCTTACCGGTACCTGCCCGGAAGCGGATGTGTCAGTATTATCCGTTGTAGGTTCCAATCCTTTCTGCCCCTGCGACCTCGCTTCGGCAAGAGCCTTGTCCAGTTCCGCCAATGCTTCTTTGCGCCGTTGTTCGCTTCGGGCAATACGCCTGTCTTCATCAAGTGAGGGTAGGGAAGCGGTGTCATTATTCATCGCTTCGCCTTTTTCGGCGCTTTTTCGCAAGCGTTCCTGCATCTCATGCAGCCGTTCAAGTTCTTTCGTCCGTCTGTCCGCTTCCGTGTCGAGCAGGGCGAGGTCATTTTCTGTGTATTTGGATTCGTATGCTTCTTTGTCATCTTCATTGTTGTTGCGTTCTATGTTCTCCACGGCGGAAAAGTCCTGTATCCTGCCGTATGATTTCACCATGCTCTCATATTTGCTGCCGATACCACCGTTGTTATCCACACGTGCCTGTGGAAGTTCCGGATTTAGGAATTCCGTGGCTTGCAGGGCATTCTCCGTTTTCGCCGGTTCCGTGTCGAAAATATCGAATATCAGATAACCGCTAATCAGCAGCAACGGGTAGAGTATGGCGGGCAGCACGTACTTCGGTTGTTTGAAATTAATCTTGTCTGTTATCATCATGTGTCTTATGTCTTTGTTTCAATAATTGTTCCTGGTGTTCCGTGGCAGTCATGCGTTCCTCCGTCCGGTGGATTTGATACACTGCTACCATACGGTAGATGTTATGTCCCAGACAGGTCAGCACAATGCCGAACACAATGGCGAGAAACCACCTGGGGTGCTTGCAGGCGAAGCGTTGTACGCCCCCTGCCGCCTTGTCGAGTCTCAGCAGCCGGGCAGCCTTACGACCTGCCGCCACCTCTCTTTCATACCGTTCCTTATACTTCGGATCGTCCTTGTCCGGCATCTTCTCGCCGAAAATCATTTTTTTCCAGCCCATATATCAGAAATTGTTTTTATTCTTTTGTTCGATGTCTTTGTTCAGCAGGGTGCGCCAGTCCACTATCAGCAGCCCGTGCGGGTTGTTGTCCGTTCGAGGTACCCGTTTCAGTTTGCCGGCGGTCACCAGTTCACGGGTGAGAATGGAAGTCCTCCGCTCGATGCGTTGGCGGCCATAGTAGGTAAACTCCATTTTTTCCTCATTGAAGTTGATACTGTCACAGAATATCGAGAATACCGCACTCGTTCCCATGATGTTGTTGTAAAATCCCTTTTCTTTCAGCGTGTTGTACTGTGCCAGTCCGGTCTCGTCCACCAAGTACATCGCCTTATTCATGGTATATCGGATGTATTTGTCATCCGGTGCCAGCGTGAAAAAGAAGTGGTGGAACATTTCTACATGGCTTCTCGCTTCCACATCGAGCGTTTCCTCCATCGTAGTCCGTTGTACCAAAATGGGTACATTGCCGTCCAGCACATACACCTTCTGTTGGGCATCCGTCACCATCATCCTTGCCGTCCAGATGCTTGATAGGCTGATGAGGACACATCCGGCAAGAAAAAATCCGCAGAATATCGTCACCAGCTTGATTTTGTTTTCTAAGTTTTTGATTACCATACAGCTTTTTCTATTTTATTCAATTCACTCCCTATCTTCAGAAATTCTTCATTCATCATTTTCAATTCTTCATTGTCCCTTATCTCATCATGTGCGCTATCGCCCCCGTGGTGGACATTTTAGCCTGTGAAGCCACACCCTCGCCAAAGTTTCGGGTGCTAAATGCCGTATCGCCTTCCGGTATCATCCATGCCGCCAAGTCCGGCACAAGGTTCAGGCATTTCAGGGCTACAATGCTCGCTGCCATCAGATAACCTGCCGAGAAGAACGAGTTCTGCAGGTAGGCGGCCATCGTCTGCTCGCTCGCCGTTATCGCCGTCAGGTTCTCCACCTGTATGCACAGCACGATGTCGAACAGTAGCAGCACGTAAAAACCAACGAAGTAGAGCATGGCTCCGTAAAAATGCACCGTCAAATAACGTGTCATCCACTTTGCCCATGCACCTTCCCATTTCGGCAATAACGAGAATGCCCATTGTATCGGTCCGAAAATCGTCAGCATACCGAGCAGGATTTGCTGGCAGTATATGGTTGCCCACCAGCCTATCCGAAAGACAATCAGCGCAATACACATCACGATTTTATCAATGCACACAGTTGCACCGCTTACCAGCGAGGTAAACCAGAGTCGGCTTGCATCCACCTCCATATTCGTCACCTCATCCACTCCGGTCTGCTCCATGGTAGATTCTATCAGATTGGGGTCACTCACCCCCGAATGGGCGACATCCGCCTGTGCCTGCAAACTCGTGTACATCGTGTCCCGTACATAAATCAATTCCTGCACCTCTTGGAATTTGTCGCTTATCTGTGTGGCTTCCGCCTGGTACAGGTCATGCGTGTACGAGCCAATGGCATTCGGAATGTACGACAAGAAGTCCAGCACGCACCAACTGCTTCCGCTCCGGTTCATGCCGGTATCGGCAGGAGGGTACCACCACGACAGGATAATGGCGATTGCCAACGGCTTGAATAGTTTCATCACGTCCAGCAGCTCATGTTTTACCATCATTTTATAAGCCATGTTCGCCGCCACAATAATGGAAAAGAGTGCTGCCAACGCCATGCACATTTGGAGGATCCACCAAAACGGCCCTTGTGAGCCGGTGAAAGTCGCATCGCACAGGAATTCATTG
>CAMWRY010000194.1 GCA_947176775.1 uncultured Bacteroides sp. | reverse complement strand
CTGCCTGCGCTTACTTCGAAGGCATCTTTGGTCTTGGAGAGGAAGTAGCTGCCATAGCCTGCTCCGGCATATACGAAGGGCGGATTGGCGGATTGGCGAAGCTCGTTCAGGCGGCTGTTCAGCATGCTGGTGATCATGCTGGTCAGGTAGTCCTGCATCATGTAGCCCATGTTGCCCTTTTCAGTGTCGGGGGTAGCCTCGTGTTTGAAGTAGATGCTGAGGCTGGGGTCGTCCACCTCTTTGTCCTTGCCTATATAGATAAGGGGCTCCTGGTTGTCGGCCACCGGGAAGTAGACACGTTCCGCAGGGTTGACCGGCGCCGGAATGTCGGCGAAGATCTTCTTGATTTTTTGTTCTATCGTCTCTACGTCGATGTCGCCCACGATGATAATGCCTTGCAGGTCGGGACGGTACCATTTATGGTAGTAGTCGCGGATGGCCTGGTAGGGGAAGTGGTCAATGACGTCGATGCTGCCTATCGGCATACAGTCGGCGTACTTGGAGTCGGGGTACATGACGGGCTGCGCTTCCGTGTAGAGGCGCATGATTCCGCTGTTGCGGCTGCGCCACTCTTCGTGGATGACACCGCGCTCCTTGTCTATCTCCTTGTCCGTCAGCAGCACGGCGTTGCTCCAATCGTGCAGGATGAGGAGGCAGGAGTCTACGATGTTCTCGTTCTCGGTGGGCACGTTGCTGATGTTGTACACCGTTTCGTCCACGCTGGTATAGGCGTTCAGGTTGGTACCGAACTTGATACCTTTGCTTTCGCACCAGGCCACAATGCCTAGGTCCTTGTCATCGCCGGGGAAGTTCTTGGTGCCGTTGAAGCACATGTGCTCCAGAAAGTGTGCCAAGCCACGTTGCTGCGGCTCCTCTTGTATGGAGCCCACCTTCTGGGCGATGTAGAATTCTACCCGGTGCTCGGGCAGGGCGTTCTTCCGGATATAATAGGTCAATCCGTTGTCCAACTTTCCGATGCGCACATTCTTGTCCACCGGGATAGGCGGCATCTGCTGCGCAGACACCTGTTGAAAATTGCAGCAAAGTATCGTTGCCACAATACACAAACCACGTAATAGATGTTTCATTTTCTTATGAATATTAATTGTTCCTGTTCTATTTGTCGGGTGTAATGTGAATAAATCACAAACTTTCGGGAGGAATTTGCGTTCTTTTTCACAGTGATTTCATTTACGCCTGCTTTCAGACGCAGACAGAGCGGCTTTAGCGGATTTTATTTGTATCAGCTTACCTGAAAATCCGCTAACGTCCGCTCTATCTCGCATCTGGAAACTGATGCGGAGTTTCAATGAAAAAATCCGGGGCGCTTTTCTTTCTGTGTCAGGTACGAAAAGTCATCGGACGGCTTCCCGGATGCGTACCAGTTTCGTCAGCAACTCTTCCAGCAGGTCCAGTTTCAGCATGTTCGCCCCATCGCTCTTGGCTACTGCCGGGTTCTCGTGCGTCTCGATGAATAGCCCGTCTGCCCCTACGGCCACGCCTGCCTTGGCTACGGTCTCTATCAGCTGCGGCATGCCGCCTGTGACTCCGCTCGTTTGGTTGGGCTGTTGCAGGGAATGGGTCACATCCAGGATGACGGGGAAGCCGAACGACTGCATCTCAGGGATGCCCCGGTAGTCGATGACCAAGTCCTGATAGCCGAATGTGGTGCCCCTCTCGGTCAACATCACCTGTCGGTTGCCGGCCTCCACCACCTTGTCTGCCGCAAAACGCATGGCCAGCGGCGAGAGGAACTGCCCCTTCTTGATGTTGATGGTTTTCCCTGTCTTGGCAGAGGCCACCAGCAGGTCTGTCTGCCTGCACAGGAAGGCCGGGATTTGCAGCACGTCCACGTACTCGGCGGCCATGGCCGCCTCCTCGGCCGCATGGATATCTGTCACCGTAGGTACCCCGAACGTGTCGTGTACCTTCTTCAATATCTTCAGCGCCTTTTCGTCGCCAATGCCCGTAAAGGAGTCCAGGCGCGAGCGGTTGGCCTTGCGGTACGACCCCTTGAAGACGTAGGGGATTTGCAACTTCTCGGTGATAGTCACGATACGTTCGGCAATGCGCATGGCCATCTCTTCTCCTTCGATGACACACGGGCCTGCCAGCAGGAAGAAATTTCCGGCAGGGTTATTTTTAAATTCTATCATAAGTATTTACGGATTAAGTTGTTTCAGTTGGGTATAATCAGCGTGATAGCTTCGTGCAGAATGCCGATGTCCAGAGGAAAGTGGCGGTCCAGGATGCGCCCGTCCAAGTCGACGGAGGCATTCTGCGCGCGCAGTACTTTCACCTTCTGTGTGCGGTAGGGCATTACTACCTTGTGGTTCAGGATGCGCCCCTGGATGAGCATCCATAGACCCGACCATAGTTGCAGCAGCTCCGGCCGGTAGATGACAGAGACGTCCAACCACCCGTTGTAGGGAACGGCACTTGGGGCTTGCCCGTACCCCCATGCGCTGCCGATACAGACGGTCATGATGCGTCCGCGTATGTGCTCGCCGTTAATCTTGAGGTGCATGCGGTAGAGCTTCCGCTCGAAGATGATGGAGAGCAGTGCCATGAAGTAGGAGAGGAACTTCACCCCCCAGAAGCGCTTGCACTGGTCGGTAATTTTCACGATGCGTGCTCCCAGGCCGATGTTGATGGCATTGATGAAGTAGCGCGTCAGGTGTTTTTCTCCATCGTAATAGTAGCAGGTGCCCACATCTATTTTCCGTTGGCGGTTGTTGAGGATGCAGTCCACTGCCTTCTTGTAGTCTGAGCTCATTTCCCAATAGTTGGCAAAGTCGTTTCCGATGCCGTTGGGTATGATGCCGATGGCAATCTCCTCCTTGTGCGGAGCATTGGAAAGCATAATGCCGTTGATGACATCATTCAGTGCGCCGTCGCCGCCCACCACCACAATGGTGCGGTATCCGTTATTGGCAAGGATGCCAGCCAGCCGCTCTACCGAGCCGAACCCTTCGGACTGCACATAGTCGTAGACCACACCCTTGCTGTCCATGTATTCTTTGATTTCTTTCCACCGTTTCTGCACTTTCCGTGTGCCGGCTTTGGGATTGTATATTACTCCCATTTTCTGGTGTTCTGCACTCATGGATCTATTTATTTGTTTAACTGTTCGATTTTCGACTTCACAAAAGCTATCTTCTCTGCCATCGGCCACCGGACGTCCATCCAATGTATGGTGAATCCGCGCCGTTCCATGCCGCGGAACCAGGTCATCTGGCGCTTGGCAAATTGGTGGATGGCCGTCTCCAGCTGAGTGAACATCTCCTCGTAGGTCAGCCTGCCAAGCACGTGGAGCGTCAGGTACTTGTACTCCAGCCCGTAGTAGATGAGGTCGTCCGGCCGGATGCCTTGCTTTATCAGGTGCCGCACATCGTCCACCATCCCCTCTTCCAGGCGTTGGCGCAAGCGCCGGGTTATCTTCTCCCGTCGCAGCTCCCGGTCAATGTCCACTCCGATGATGAGGCTCTTCAACTGGGGGAACGAACGCTCGTCCACTGGCGTATGGGCGTAGTACTCTTCTATTTCGATGGCGCGTATGGCTCGTTTGGCGGTATCCACGTCCGTGGTATTGTGCAGGCTTTTGTAGCCTTCCAGTATCTTGGTCAGCTCTTCCAGCGATTTATCGGCCAAGTGGGCACGCAGTTCCGGGTTTTCGGGTACGGGCAGCAGTCGGTAGCCTTTCAACACCGATTCCAGATACATGCCGGTTCCTCCGCAGATGATGGGCAGGCACCCTTTCTGTTTAATAG
>CAMWRY010000193.1 GCA_947176775.1 uncultured Bacteroides sp. | reverse complement strand
GCCCTAAGCTCGTCCGGCTTGTATATGGTACCCAGCTCCGAACATTGCGAAATATAAATGGCACCGGGCTGCGAATGATGCTGCTCGCCGAAGTGGCACAGATAGGGACGAATCAGGTCGGGGGTCAGCTTGCCGTCGGAGGTGGCGACCGGACGAATCTGACAACCTGTCATGCGTGCCGGAGCACCACATTCATCTACATAAATGTGTGCGGTCTCTGCACAAATGATGGAGTTGTAAGGACGGGTGCACAACTGCAAAGCCACAGCATTGCTGCCTGTGCCATTGAATACGAACAGCGGTTCGCAGTCGGGTGTAAACACTTCCCGTATTTTGCGGACAGCCTCCTCTGTCCAAGGATCATCCCCATAGCCTACAGCATGGTCACGGTTGGCCCGGTTCAGCGCCTCCATCACCAAGGGATGCACGCCGGAATTGTTGTCTGATGCAAAACTTCTCATACACATTTCTGTTTTTGTTTATTGGATAAGAATGTGCAAAGGAAAGAATATTCTGCGACATGAAGAATATTTGCCTGATGCTAACAGCACTTAAGAGGGAAAAGAACGCAGGGATTAACTTATTTTACAGAAAAAGCCGCAGCCTCCCGAAGGACACTGCGGCTTTCCTATTTTCATCTCTCAACGGAGGAATTACATCATTCCACCCATGCCTCCCATTCCGGGAGCGCCCATCGGCATTTCAGGCTTGTCTTCCTTCTTCTCTACGATGACGCATTCGGTAGTGAGGAACATACCGGCGATGGAAGCGGCGTTCTCCAATGCTACACGGGTAACCTTAGCCGGGTCTACCACACCGGCTGCATGCAGGTTCTCGTACACATCGGTACGGGCATTGTAACCGAAGTCGGCCTTGCCTTCGCGTACCTTCTGTACAACGACTGCACCTTCTTTGCCTGCATTGGCACAAATCTGGCGCAACGGCTCCTCGATAGCACGCTTGATGATGTGGATACCGGTAGTTTCATCGGCATTGTCACCTTCGAAGTTCTCCAAGGCTTCAAGGGCACGGATATAGGCTACGCCACCACCCGGCACAATGCCTTCCTCGATAGCGGCACGGGTTGCACGCAGGGCATCGTCCACACGGTCTTTCTTCTCCTTCATCTCTACTTCGGAAGCGGCACCTACATAGAGAACGGCTACGCCACCTGAAAGTTTAGCCAGACGTTCCTGCAATTTCTCCTTGTCATAGTCGGACTTGGTAGAGGCAATTTGAGCCTTGATTTGCTCGCAACGCTCCTTGATGTTGTCCTTGTTGCCGGCACCGTTCACGATGGTAGTGTTGTCTTTAGAAACCGTAACCTTGTCAGCCGTACCCAACATTTCGATGGTAGCCTGTTCCAGTTTCAAGCCTTTCTCTTCGCTGATTACCACACCGCCTGTCAGTACGGCAATATCTTCCAGCATCTCTTTGCGACGGTCGCCGAAGCCCGGAGCCTTCACGGCACAAATCTTGAGCTGAGAGCGCAGACGGTTGACTACCAGCGTAGTCAGCGCTTCGCTATCCACATCTTCGGCAATCACCAGCAAGGGGCGACCGGTCTGTACGGCAGGTTCGAGGATGGGCAAGAAATCCTTCAGGTTGGAAATCTTCTTGTCATAGATCAGGATGTAGGGGTTCTCCATCTCGCACTCCATCTTCTCTGTATTGGTTACGAAGTATGCCGAGAGGTAACCGCGGTCGAACTGCATACCTTCTACCACGCCGATAGTCGTCTCTGTACCCTTGGCCTCTTCGATGGTGATGACACCGTCTTTGGAAACCTTGCGCATGGCATCTGCAATCAGCTTGCCGATAACGGGGTCGTTGTTGGCAGAAACGGAAGCTACCTGCTCTATCTTGTCATAATTGTCGCCTACCTTTTCGGCTTGTCCCTTGATGGACTCTACCACTTTGGCAACGGCTTTGTCGATACCACGCTTGATGTCCATGGGGCTTGCGCCGGCAGTCACGTTCTTCAAGCCTTCGGCTACGATGGCCTGTGCCAGAACGGTAGCGGTGGTAGTACCATCACCAGCATCGTCACCGGTCTTGGAAGCTACTTCCTTCACCAACTGTGCGCCGGTGTTCTGATAGGCGTCTGCCAATTCCACTTCCTTGGCCACTGTCACACCGTCTTTAGTGATGTGGGGAGCACCGAACTTCTTTTCGATGATGACGTTACGACCTTTGGGGCCGAGCGTTACTTTCACTGCATTTGCCAATGTGTCGATACCCTTCTTCAACTGGTCACGGGCATCAATATTGAATAATATTTCTTTAGCCATAATATGATGAACAAATTAAAAATTCAAAATTAAGAATTTAGTATTAAAAAGCAACTTATGCCAATACGGCGAGCACATCGCTCTGGCGCATGATGAGGTATTTGGTACCTTCTACTTCCAGTTCGGTACCGGCATACTTGCCATACAACACTGTATCGCCTACCTTCAACACCATTTCTTCGTCCTTTGTTCCGTTGCCTACTGCAATAACTTCACCTTTCAAGGGTTTCTCTTTGGCTGTATCGGGAATGATGATACCGCCGATAGTCTTCTCTTCTGCAGGCGCAGGGAGTACCAGTACTCTGTCTGCCAATGGTTTAATATTCATAGTTCTTTTTTGTTTTATATGTTATACATTATTTATTGTTGCAGTTATGTTGCTTCATGCAAGCAATAAATAACTTACGAAAACCGTGCCAAACAAAGAAACTGTTCGTTTGGCAGACAAAGGCTGACAAAATGGCAAAGGATTGGAAGGTTTTTAGTACCTTCGCAGCCGCTTTAGAACAAAAACATTCGAATGATGAACGCAATATGGATTGTACTTCCCATTCTTACCTTATTAATGTTTGAACTGGGACTGACACTGAGAATCGAAGACTTCAAGCTGTTTCGCCAACGTCCCCGTCCCCTCCTTACCGGACTGTTAGGGCAAATCGTGTTGCTCCCCCTGCTGGCGTTTGCCCTGGGCTATGCCTTCCGGCTCGAACCGCTGTTCTTCATCGGCATCGTGCTCATTGCCTGCTCGCCCGGCGGAAGTTCCTCCAACATCTTCTCCATGATAGCCAAGGGGGACGTGGCGCTTTCCGTGTCGCTGACAGCGTTCAGCAGCCTCATCACGCTGTTCACCATCCCTGTCATCATGGAATTTGCCACATGCTTCATTGGCAGCAACCTCCACATAGATGTCCACCTGCCCGTGGGCAGCCTCATCATGCAGAACCTAGCGCTGATGTTATGCCCCATTGCCGTCGGCATTCTGGTGAAGCGTTACCGTCCGCAGGGAGCGGAGAAGATTCACAAGGTGCTTTCAAAAGTGGCCTTCCCGGCGCTCATACTGCTGGCAACGCTCTTCTTCGTGCAGCACCACGCCACCATCACGGCCCAATTCGGCAAGCTGGGGCTTTGCATCTCCACCCTCATTCTGCTCGCCATGTCGGGCGGCGCGCTGCTGTCCGGGCTGATGCGGCTCCAGGCCAGGGAGAGGCGCACGCTGGTCATAGAAATCGGCATGCAGAATGCGGCACAGGCCATCGCCGTGGCCAGCAGTCCCTTTGTATTCAACAACGATATCATTGCCATACCGGCCATCGTCTATGCGCTGATGATGAATGTGATACTGCTGGTATATGTAGGCATCGTCCAGCGGCGATAAATCCACTCTTCCGCTCAGACACCCTTAGAGAAGCTGTTACAGCCGGCTTTCAAGGCGATTTAAGACAGGCGAGAAAAAGGTTTCTCTCCTGTCCCGAAGTTCATCTCGGCACGCGAGATGTATATC
>CAMWRY010000192.1 GCA_947176775.1 uncultured Bacteroides sp. | reverse complement strand
CGTTCAATCCCGGCAGCGGCAAGTCCTTCCTAGCCATCAACATTGCCATAAGTTTTGCCATTAAGAAAAAGAGGGTACTGGTGATAGACGGCGACTTGCGCCACGGTTCTACCTCTACCTACGTGGGTTCCCCGGAAGTCGGCCTGAGCGACTACCTGTGCAACCGCCTGGAGCGTTGGCAGGAGATGATTGTGGCGGACAAGAAATATGCGAACCTGCATATCCTCCCCATAGGCACCGTTCCTCCCAATCCCACGGAACTGCTGGAGGACGGCAAGTTCGCCACCCTGATAGAGGCGCTGCGCAGCGAGTACGACTATATCTTTATCGACTGTCCGCCCATCGACATTGTGGCCGATACGCAAATCATCGAGAAATATTCCGACCGTACCATCTTTGTGGTCCGCTCCGGTCTGCTGGAACGCAGCATGCTGCCCGAACTGGAGAATATCTATCAGGAGAAGCGCTTCAAGAATCTTTCCCTGGTATTGAACGGTACGGAGAGTGTCGGTGGGCGTTACAGCTACCGGCATGGGTACCACTACGGATATGGTTCCTATTATGACAGCAAGGGAGGCGAGGAATAGCTTGTTTCCCGGTTTTGAGTCTTGAAATTCAACTTTTGTTTTTTCATTTTCATTTTTTTCCATGTGGCCGTTTCGTTCCTCCATCCCTGTCGCTTCCAGCGGCATCCTGCAGGGGCTGACCGACTGTCATAGCCATCTCTTACCCGGGGTGGACGACGGGGTGGATACGCCGGCCGAGTCATTGGAAATACTATCGTTGATGGAGCGCCGGGGAGTGCGCAAGGTGTGGCTGACGCCGCACGTCATGGAGGACATTCCCAACGAAACTGCGCACTTGCAACAGCAGTTTCAAGCATTGAAGTGCCGCTACAGCGGCCCTGTCGGACTGGAACTGGCAGCGGAATACATGCTTGACTCACTTTTTAAGGAACGGCTGGAAAAGGGGGACTTGCTTCCCTTGCAGGAAGATAAGCGCTATCTCTTGGTGGAAACCTCTTATTTCAACCCACCAATGAACCTGCTGTCCTTGTTGCAACGTATTCAGAAAAAGGGGTATTATCCCTTGCTGGCACATCCGGAACGGTATGAATACATGCAGATGGCCGACTATAGGGCCTTGAAAGAGGAGCGCGTCTCCTTTCAGCTGAACCTGCCTTCGCTGGCCGGTCTGTATGGCAAGTCTGTGCAGGCAAAGGCGGAAGCGCTGCTGAAGGCCGGCATGTACAATCGCACCGGTTGCGACACCCACTCCATAGGGTTTTACCAACGATTCCTGCAATCCGGGCTTTGCAAGAGGCTGGTGGCGGATTTTTAAAAAGGGGATACCCTAAAATTGGATGCTTACTTTAATGGGTAAGGAGCTATGTCAATATGGCTCCTGCGAAATTGTTACCCCCGTAATCCTTGATTAGTTCCTATATGTGTCATTGAAAAAAGGAACTGATTCAATGTTCCAAAACTTCAACAATAACAAAATAAATCAATGAAAGCATGTTTTATGGGCTTGGGCTACATCGGACTGCCCACAGCCATTATCGCCGCCAAGCACGGCGTTCAGATTCTGGGAGTTGACATTAATCCTAAAGTAGTGGAAATGACCAATGCAGGACATCTGCATATCATCGAACCTGGTATGGAGGAAATGCTACAGGAAGTGGTGAAAGCCGGTATGCTGAAAGCTGCTACCAAGCCGGAAGTCAGCGATGCCTATTTTATGGTAGTTCCCACGCCCTTCAAAGGGAACCATGAGCCTGATGTGTCATACGTGGAGGCTGCGACCCGGGCTGTGTTGCCATTATTGAAAGAAGGGGACTTGTATGTGATAGAATCCACTTCTCCTGTGGGTACTACAGAGACCATGACACGCATTATATTTAGCGAACGTCCGGAACTGGAAGGCAAGATTTACATTGCTTATTGTCCGGAGCGTGTATTGCCGGGTAATGTGATTTATGAATTGGTGCACAATGACCGTGTAATCGGTGGCTTGAATCCTGAATCTACCGACAAGGCGATTGAGTTCTATTCCCAATTCGTGCAAGGTACACTCCACAAAACGAACTGCCGTACTGCTGAAATGTGCAAGCTGACGGAGAATTCCAGTCGTGACGTACAGATAGCCTTTGCCAACGAGCTTTCTCTAATTTGCGACAAGGCAGGCATCAACGTATGGGAGCTTATCAACCTTGCCAACAAGCATCCGCGTGTCAATATTCTGCAACCCGGTTGCGGTGTAGGTGGTCACTGTATTGCTGTCGACCCTTACTTCATCACTGCCGATTTCCCGGCAGAAAGTAAATTGATCGGTAACGCACGTGAAATAAACAACTACAAGAGTTTCTGGTGTGCCGAGAAGGTGAAGAATGCCATGTTAGAGTTTGAATTGAAGCATCACTACAAACCCTGTGTCGCCATGATGGGACTTGCCTTCAAACCCAACATCGATGACTTGCGCGAAAGCCCGGCAAAATATATTACCACGAAAGTAATGCAAAGTTGCAACAATGCCAATATCCTGGTAGTAGAGCCAAACGTGAAAGAGCACAATGTGTTCAAATTGACCGATTACAAAGAAGCTTACGACAAAGCAGACATTGTAGTATTCCTTACAGCGCACACTCCATTCAAGGAATTGCCGTGGAGGGATGATAAGGTGGTATTGGATTTTTGTGGGATATTCAAAAAGTAAGAATCAAAAGTCGCTATACGAAACTACAAATTCAAAAGAAAGTGAATATGATAGATAAAAAGAATTTGCACAGTGGAGATTTGTGCATATTTGACACAAAAATAACACTTATGATTTGGTAAGAGTTGTTGAATTTGATAGGGATACAGACTTTGCAGAATTAGAAGTCGTTAATATGACTATTAGACAATTTGCACCACGATGACATTAAGACAAATTTTCAAATCAAGATTGCTGTCAAATATTTGGAATCAGTTTCTGCTTTATGGATTTAGTAGCATTATGCCGATTCTGTTAATTCCGTATTTGCTGAATATCATAGGTGTGGAAAAATATGGACTTGTAAATTTTGCTGTTATCTTCAGCTTTTATTTTCAGGTTTTTAACGAATTCGGCTTTGATTTATCCAATGTTCGGCATGTAGTAAGTAATAGAGACAATAGAAACGAACTTGGGAGGATAGTTTCTTCTATTTTACAATGTAAGTTTTTCTTGCTTCTCTGCTCCTTGTTCATATATTCCTTAGTTGTGGGGTTGACACCTTCATTGAGGAATGAGTCGGCTCTTTATATCCTTGCCTTTATTCGTTTGATAGGAGTTGTTATTGCACCGTATTGGCTTTTCCGCTCCATGGAAGATGTCAAATATATAACGCGTGTCAGTGTGCCGGTGAAGTTTGTTTGCATATTGCCTATTTTCTTCATAGTCAAGTCTGTTAATGATTATGCGTTGGTGATGTTGTGTTATGCCCTTGAAACATTTGTTTCTGGTATCGTTTCTTTGCTTATAGTAAAGAAACGATACGGCATTAAATTTCAAATAGTATCCGCAAAAGAAATGGCGTTTTATCTTAAGGATAGCCTGCCGTTTTTCTCATCTACATTCTTGATGAGGGTTTATAAGAATGCGAATACCTTAATTCTTGGTTTCTTTTTAGGTGACTTTGCTGTTGGATTATACACCGCTGCGGAGAAACTACACAATGCGTATTCTTCATTTGTTTCCCCACTTTTGTCTCATATATTCTATCCCTATTTTTCAAGAATAAGGGACATGAATAGAACTACAAAAATGGTGTTGCTTTTATGTGCAGCCAATAC
>CAMWRY010000191.1 GCA_947176775.1 uncultured Bacteroides sp. | reverse complement strand
TGATAGACGTGCTACTGGTACGCTCGGCCCTAGACGGCTTCAACCTCTTCTGGATGTTCCTCTTCGTGCCGTTTGCGATACTCACCGTCACGCGCTTCTACGGCCTGCCGGGCGTGCTGACCTACTGTGTCGGCATCTGGCTGCTGATGCTGGTGAACAACTACTGGTTCCTGCTGTGCCGCACGCTGATGGGCGAGCATCTGGCATGGGCGGCCCTTCCGGTAGCCGTCTACGGCGCCATTGTAGCCGGACTCTTCGTGCCGGAGGAGAGTCCGCTCTTCGACCTCTCCATCGGGCTGGGCGAGGGATTCATTACCGGCAGCCTGCCTGCGCTGCTAGGCACGCTGGCCGTCAGCGGCGTCCTGTGCCTGGCGAACCGGGTGGTGATGACCCGTCAGATATATGACGAAGTGAACCGGGTGGAGGACACGCACGTGAAGCACGTCTCGGAGTACAAGTTCCTCGACCGCTATGGCGAGCTGGGCGAATACATGCGCCTGGAACTGAAGATGCTGCTGCGCAACAAGGTGTGCAAGACCTCGCTGCGCACGGTCTTCCTGGTGGTGATAGCCTTCAGCTGCGTGCTGAGTTTCACGGACGTCTACGACGGCACGGGGATGAAGAATTTCATCCTGGTGTACAACTTCGTCATCTTCGGCATCCTCTTTCTCTCCAGCCTGATGAGCTACGAGGGGAACTACATCGACGGGCTGATGAGCCGCAAGGAGTCCATCTACACGCTGCTGCGCGCCAAGTACACGCTCTATAGCGTGGCCATCCTCATCCCCCTGCTGCTAATGGTGCCGGCCATGGCCACGGGCAAGCTGGCGGTACTGAGCTGCGTGGCGTGGGCTGTGTTCGTGGCTGGAGGCGTCTACTTCTGCATGTTCCAGCTGGCGGTGTACAACAACCGCACGAAGAACCTGAACGTGAAGATGACCAACCGCCAGAACATCGGCACGGGGCTGCAGAACCTCATCAGCGGCGCAGCCTTCGGGGTGCCCCTGATACTGAACGCCGTGCTGAACGCGCTCTTCTCGCCCGAGGTCACGGCGTGGATACTGATAGCCGTGGGCGCCGGGTTCATCCTGACCTCGCGCCTCTGGCTGAAGAATGTCTACCGCCGCTTCATGCTCCGGCGCTACCGCAACCTGGAGGGCTTCCGCGACAGCCGTCAGAAATAAGCACTTTAATCACTGAACGATATGATACACATCCATAACTTACAGAAAAACTTCGGCACCAAACGGGCTGTCGACATCGAGAACTACACCATCCACCGGGGCGACATGCTGGGACTGGTGGGCAATAACGGAGCCGGAAAGACGACGCTCTTCCGCCTTATCCTAGACCTGCTGCAGGCCGACCGCGGCAACGTCGTCGTGGACGGCATCGACGTGAGCCGCAGCGAGGAGTGGAAGCGCTTCACGGGGGCTTTCATCGACGACGGTTTCCTGATAGACTACCTCACGCCGGAAGAGTATTTCCTGTTCATCGGCCGGATGTACGGCCTGAAAAAGGAGGAGGTGGACGCACGCCTCGCCCCCTTCGAGCGGTTCATGAACGGTGAAGTATTGGGCCAGAAGAAGTACATCCGCAACTTCTCCATGGGCAACAAGCAGAAGATAGGCATCATCTCTGCCATGCTTCACCAGCCGAAGCTGCTGATTCTGGACGAGCCATTCAACTTCTTGGACCCTAGCTCGCAGGCACTCATCAAGCATCTGCTGAAACGCTACAACGAGGAGCACGGGGCTACGGTCATCATCTCCAGCCACAACCTGAACCATACGGTGGACGTCTGTCCGCGCATCGCCCTGCTGGAAAACGGGGTCATCATACGCGACCTGCAGAACGAGGGAAACTCGGCCGAACAAGAGCTGGAGGCATACTTCAACGTGAAAGGCGAGGAGGAAGAGGTATAAGAAAAAGGGACGCCGTCCGACCCCGTTATGACTACATTGTCGGCTACGTACGCTCCCAAACAAACAGAAAACGCATCAACCAAAACGTGAATATATGAAAAGAACCTTACGCTACCTCCTCGCGGTCGTCCTGCTGTCCGGATTGGCCTCTTGCCAAAGCACTGCGCCGCGCCTGGACTACCGGGCACTGGCCAAGGCTTCCGTCAGCCTGGGTATGGACATCGACCTGCACGACAACCATAAACTCTACCTCCAGTCTGCCGAGTGGATAGGCACCCCCTACCGCGCCGGAGGCGACAGCAAGCGCGGCACGGACTGCTCGGGCCTCGTGTCGCAACTCTACCGCAAGGTGTACCGCACCTCTCTCTCGCGCAGCACAAGCGGACAACTGAGCGAGTGCCGACGTATCTCTCGCCGCAACCTGCGTGCCGGCGACCTGGTATTCTTCACCGGCAACGCCTCGCGACGGAAGGTTGCCCATGTGGGCATCTACCTCAAGGAAGGCAAGTTCATACACGCCAGCACCACGCGCGGAGTCATCGTCAGCAGCCTCGATGAGGCGTACTACACCAAGCACTGGCTCTGTGGAGGACGCTACGAATAAGATGGGAAATGCGAATGAGGCGGAGAATGCACCAATCTGCCTCATCCGCCTCATCCACATGCCGTCAAAACATCCTCCGAAACATTACAGGATGCTCGTCCGCTTCGTGAACTCCACAATCTCGGAGATGTAGCCGAAGGCCAGCCCCACCACCGTATCTGCCGCGCCGTAATACACCGCCACCCGTTCGCCGTCCTGCAAGGCCGCGCAAGGGAACACCACGTTGGGCACATCCCCGGCCAGCTCATAGGGAGCCGCAGGCGCCAGCAAATAGTCGCGCGTCCGGTAGAGCAACTTCGCCGGATTCTCCCGATCCAGAATAGCCGCTCCCATCGAGTAGCGGAACCCGTTGCACGTGGTAATCACCCCGTGGTAGAACATCAGCCACCCCTCGTCCGTGAGGAACGGCACCGAACCTGCCCCAATCTTCGTACACTGCCAGGCACTCTCGGGGAAGGGCGTGGGCGCCATCACATGCCTGTGCTCACCCCAGAATTTCATGTCCGGACTGAAGCTGATGTAGATGTCCCCGAAAGGCGTATGACCGCTGTCGCTGGGACGGCTCAGCATCGCATACTTCCCGTTGAACTTCTGCGGAAACAGCACTCCATTGCGGTTGAAAGGCAGGAAAGCGTTCTCGCATTGAAAAAACTCCTTGAAGTCGAAAGTGTACCCGATGCCGATGGTCGGCCCGTAGTAGCCGTTGCACCACGTAATCCAGTAACGATCCTCGATCCACGTCACCCGTGGGTCGTACTTGTACTCCGACTCTATCATCTCCGTGTTCCCGGCCTTGAAGCGGATAGGCTCATGCTCTATCTCCCAGTGGACGCCGTCCTTGCTGAACCCGGCGAAAATGTTCATCTGCACCGCCCGGTTGTCGCAGCGGAACACGCCTGCGAAGCCCTCGCCGAAGGGCACCACCGCACTGTTGAAAATACTGTTCGACGTCGGGATGTGGTACCGGTCTATCACCGGATTTGCCGAATAGCGCCACATGACCTCCTTGCAGCCTTCGGGTCTCTCCTCCCAAGGCATCGTAATCTTATTATCCATGATATATTCTATTTTAAAAGTTGTTTCCTAATCATTGTTTCCAAAACCGGAAGCACACCTCTTTTCTTTCCGACGCCTTCCTCACCTCTTCTCGTCCGGATACGTGAACGGCACGAAATAAGTGATGAGGAATGCCGGAATCGGGGCAAACAGCGTGAAGACGAAGAACGACTCGTACCCCAACATCTCACTCACGAATCCGCTGACCGCGCCCGGCAACATCACGCCCAGGTTCATG
>CAMWRY010000190.1 GCA_947176775.1 uncultured Bacteroides sp. | reverse complement strand
TCACGCATCCCAATGCACACTTCATCGACGGCATCCGCCCCCTGGCCGGTATGATGTTCCCTCTGGCAGAAAAGGCTGTGGCCGAACAAGATTTCAAGGATGTAGCCTACTTCGAACCTTTCTATCTGAAAGAGTTCGTGGCCGGCAAACCCAAAAAGTTGCTATAACCGTCCGCAAGGAGAGAACCGAATTACCAACTATCAATCATCAATAAAAAATGCAGTATAACACTCAACAAAAGCGGATGCCCTTGCCCGAATACGGTCGAAGCATCCAGAATATGGTAGACCATGCACTGACGATCGAAAACCGTGCGGAGCGTCAGCGTTGCGCAAACACCATCATCAACATCATGGGAAGCATGTTCCCCCATCTGCGCGATGTGCCCGATTTCAAACATAAGTTGTGGGACCACCTCGCCATCATGTCCAACTTCCAGCTGGACATAGACTATCCGTATGAAATCATCCGCAAGGATAACCTGGATACCAAGCCCGAAAGCATCCCCTATCCCAGCACTAAAATCCGTTACCGCCACTACGGCCGTACTATGGAAGTCTTGATAAAGAAGGCCATCGAGTTCCCGGAAGGAGAAGAAAAGCAGAATCTGATAGCCCTTATCTGCAACCACATGAAGAAAGACTACATGGCCTGGAACAAAGACACAGTGGACGAGCACAAGATTGCAGACGACCTGGCCGAGCTATCTGACGGAAAGCTGCAAATGACCGATAGCATCATCCGCCTCATGGCCGAACGCATCGAACAGAATTATCGTCCGAAGATGAACAACCAGAATAACCGGAACAACCGGAACAATAAACGAAAATACTAAGAGAATTATGAATTTTGAATGATAACAGCCGATTCATAATTCAAAATTTGTAATCCATAATTCATCATTCATTCCATGGCATCATTTGTAATAGAAGGAGGACATAGCCTTTCCGGCGACATCCATCCACAAGGAGCGAAAAACGAGGTGTTGCAGATAATCTGCGCCACCCTGCTCACAGCTGAAGAGGTAACTGTGCACAATGTTCCGGACATACTGGACGTCAATAACCTTATCCAGCTGATGCGGGATATGGGAGTCAAAGTCTCGAAAACAGGTATCGGTACTTACAGTTTTCAGGCTGCCGACATCGACTTCGCCTATCTGGAAAGTGACACGTTCCTGAAAAAGTGCTCCAGCCTGCGTGGTTCCGTCATGCTGGTAGGGCCGATGGTGGCACGCTTCGGCAAGGCTGTCATTTCCAAGCCGGGGGGAGACAAGATAGGCCGCCGCCGGCTGGATACGCACTTCATCGGTATCCGGAATTTGGGAGCCGACTTCTTCTATAACGAAGGGCGTGGAATCTACGAGATATCAGCCAAACAACTGCAAGGTTGCTACATGCTGCTCGACGAAGCATCTGTAACGGGAACCGCCAATATCATCATGGCAGCTGTACTTGCCAAGGGAAAGACCACCATCTACAATGCCGCCTGCGAACCCTACGTGCAGCAGCTTTGCCGAATGTTGAACCGGATGGGAGCCAAGATAGAGGGCATCGCCTCTAACCTCCTGACCATCGAAGGAGTGGACGAGCTGCACGGCACGGAGCTATCCATCCTGCCCGACATGATCGAGGTAGGCAGTTTCATTGGCATGGCAGCCATGACGCGCAGCGAACTGACCATCAAGAATGTCTCATACGGGAATCTGGGAATCATTCCCGACAGTTTCCGCCGCCTCGGCATCAAAATGGAGCAACGGGGAGACGACATCTACGTGCCGGCACAAGAGGGCTACCAGATAGAATCCTTCCTCGACGGCTCCATCATGACCATTGCCGATGCGCCTTGGCCCGGCCTGACTCCGGATTTGCTCAGCGTGCTACTGGTAGTGGCTACCCAAGCCAAAGGCAGTGTTCTGATTCACCAGAAAATGTTCGAGAGCCGCCTGTTCTTCGTGGACAAACTGATAGATATGGGAGCACAAATCATCCTCTGCGACCCACACCGTGCCGTAGTCATTGGGCACGACCATGGCTTTAAGCTACGCGGCGGAAACATGACTTCTCCCGACCTTCGTGCCGGCATCGCCCTGCTGATAGCTGCCATGAGCGCGGACGGCATCAGCCGCATCCACAACATAGAGCAGATAGACCGGGGATACCAAAACATTGAAGGACGACTGAATGCTCTGGGGGCAAGGATAACGAGAATAGAATAAATGTGATAATGTGTGCACATAAAAAATGATAAGAAGAGAAGAAGTATATAAAATAGGAGTATTCAACAAGCCGCACGGCATCCACGGAGAGTTGTCGTTCACCTTTACAGACGATATATTCGACCGGGTGGAAGCTGAATACCTTATCTGCCTGATGGATGGCATACTGGTACCTTTCTTCCTGGAAGAATACCGTTTCCGCTCTGACACTACTGCCCTTGTCAAGTTAGAAGGGGTAGACACAGCGGAACGTGCCCGTATGTTTACCAATATCGAGGTCTACTTCCCTGTGAAACATGCGGAAGAAGCAGGACCGGATGAACTGAGCTGGAACTATTTCATCGGCTTCCGTATGGAAGAAGTGCATCACGGCAAGCTGGGAGAGGTGACAGATGTAGATACATCGACCATCAACACACTGTTTGTTGTGGACTATCGGGGAGAAGAACTGCTGATTCCGGCACAAGAAGAGTTTATCATAGACATTGACCAAAAGCACAAAGTCATTACCGTAGACTTACCCGAAGGGCTGATGGCATTAGACGAAACAGAAGAAGTATGAAAAAGAGACGGAAAAAAGCATTTTGGAGCAATATCAAGTTCAAGTACAGACTGACAATCACCAACGAGAACACCCTTGAAGACATCATCACGTTGCGTGTATCCAAGCTAAACGGACTTTCTGTACTGCTATCCGTACTGTCCGTGCTGTTTCTCATCGCTTCCCTGATTGTAGCCTTCACCCCACTGCGCAACTATCTGCCCGGGTATATGAACAGCGAAGTCCGTGCCCAAGTAGTGGAAAATGCCTTGCGTGTAGACTCTTTGCAGCAACTGGTAAACAGACAAAATCTATATATCATGAATATTCAGGATATCTTTCTGGGCAAAATAAAGGCAGACACTATACACTCCATCGACTCATTGACCAATTTGCGCAAAGACTCACTCATGGAACGTACCCAACGGGAAACCGAGTTCCGCAAACAGTATGAGGAAACGGAAAAATACAACCTGACGAGCATCACCTCCCGTCCCGAAGTAGACGGACTGATATTCTACCGCCCCACACGCGGCATGATTTCATCTCCCTTCAACGCCGAAACGAAACACTTCGGCACAGATATCGCGGCCAACGCCGGTGAAAGCGTATTGGCTACCCTGGACGGAACCGTCATACTAAGCACCTATACTGCTGAAACGGGTTATCTGATAGAAGTACAGCACAACCAGGATTTCATTTCCGTCTACAAACACTGTGGCTCTCTGTTGAAACGGGAAGGTGAATCGGTAAAAGGAGGTGAAGTCATCGCACTGGTAGGAAATACCGGTCAATTGTCCACCGGGCCACATCTTCACTTCGAGCTGTGGCACAAGGGCAGAGCTGTGAACCCTGAGTTGTATATCGTATTTTAGTCTCAAAATAGTAATTCGCAAATAATAAGAACGATCCATGAAACAAATTGCCATACTCGGCTCTACCGGTTCCATCGGTACACAGGCATTGCAGGTCATCGAAGAACATCCCGCCCAGTACGAAGCCTACGTATTGACGGCCAACCACCGTGTGGAGGAGCTCATTTCCCAAGCGCGCAACTTCAGACCTGACGCAGTGGTACTAG
>CAMWRY010000189.1 GCA_947176775.1 uncultured Bacteroides sp. | reverse complement strand
GTACAAGCTGACGGACTAGAAAGAGAAATTCTAAAAAATACATATAATAAGAGGTGCGGATTGACGGGGATTATGTTGCCAATTGACAAGCTACATAGCTCCTTCAGTCCGTACCTCTTTCTTTATCAAAGGAGTTAAATCAAAGAAACATGACTGTACAGACATTGAAAGAACAAGTGCTGCAAGGCCAACCCATCAGTCGGAAAGAGGCTGAATGGCTGGCTTCACAACCTGACAAGAAAGCGTTGTACGAGGCAGCACACGAGATAAGCCGAACACTGGCCTCGGAAGAGTTTGACATGTGTTCCATCATCAATGCCAAGTCCGGACGATGTCCGGAAAACTGCCAATGGTGTGCGCAATCATCACACTACAAGACCCAAGCGGAGGTGTACGACCTGGTGGACCAAGAAGAGTGCCTGCGGCATGCCCTGCACAATGAAGCACAAGGGGTGGCACGCTTCTCGCTGGTGACCAGTGGACGAAAGCCCTCTACCAAAAACATGGAGAAACTGTGCGAAGCCGTCAGACATATACGCCGGCACTCCTCCATCCAGCTGTGCGCATCGCTGGGACTGCTTGACGAAGCACAAATGCGTGCCCTGCACGAGGCAGGCGTCACCCGTTATCACTGCAACCTAGAGACAGCCCCTTCCTACTTTGCCCAACTATGCAGCACACACACACAGGAGGAAAAACTGCGCACACTGCAAGCTGCCCGTAACGTAGGAATGGACGTATGCAGTGGTGGCATCATCGGCATGGGCGAAAGCATGGAGCAACGCATCGAATTCGCTTTCACGCTGCGCGAACTGCGCGTGCAGTCCATCCCCATCAATCTCCTGTGCCCCATCCCCGGCACTCCGCTGGAAGGGCAGGCACCGCTGACCGAGGAAGAGATACTGACCACGATTGCCCTCTTCCGCTTCATCAACCCGACAGCTTTCCTCCGCTTTGCAGGAGGGCGATCGCAACTGAGCAAGCAGGCCGTGAAGCAGGCACTGTACATCGGTATCAACTCGGCCATCGTGGGCGACCTACTGACAACACTCGGCTCGAAGGTGTCGGAAGACAAAGTGCTGATAGAAGAGGCCGGATACCACTTCAGTGACTCGCAGTTCGACAGGGAACACCTCTGGCACCCCTACACCTCGACGACCAACCCGTTGCCGGTGTACAAGGTGAAACGGGCAGAGGGAGCCACCATCACGCTGGAGAGCGGAGAAACGCTGGTAGAAGGAATGTCCTCATGGTGGTGTGCCGTCCATGGCTACAACCATCCGGTGCTGAACCGTGCGGCCGAGGAACAGCTAGGCAAGATGTCACACGTGATGTTCGGCGGACTGACACATGATCCGGCCATCGAACTGGGGCAACTGCTGTTACCGCTCGTACCACCCTCCATGCAGAAGATATTTTATGCCGACTCCGGTTCGGTAGCGGTGGAGGTGGCTTTGAAGATGGCCGTACAGTACTGGTATGGCAGAGGAAAAAGCCAGAAAAGCAACTTCGTAACCATCCGTTCGGGGTATCATGGCGATACGTGGAATGCCATGTCGGTCTGTGACCCGGTGACGGGCATGCATTCGCTGTTCGGGTCGTCGCTGCCGGTGCGCTATTTTGCCCCCCAGCCACGCTCACGCTTCGGCGGCGCATGGGACGAACAAGATACGGCGGAATTGCGGAAACTGGTCGAGGCACACCACGAGGAGCTGGCAGCACTCATCCTGGAACCCATTGTGCAAGGTGCAGGCGGCATGTGGTTCTACCATCCCCAGTACTTGCGCGAAGCGGCCAAGATATGCCGGGAGTACGGCCTGCTGCTGATCTTCGACGAGATAGCGACCGGATTCGGACGAACCGGAAAACTCTTTGCTTGGGAACATGCCGGTGTAGAACCGGACATCATGTGCATAGGCAAGGCCATCACAGGCGGATACATGACGCTGTCTGCCATATTAACAAGCAACGAAGTGGCGGATACTATCTCCAACCACGCGCCGGAGGTGTTCATGCACGGCCCCACCTTCATGGGAAACCCGTTGGCATGCGCCGTGGCATGCGCCTCGGTGAAGCTGCTAACCTCGCCCGAATATGACTGGCAGGGGAAAGTGGAACGCATCAGCCGGCAACTGCAAGAAGAGCTGGAACCGGCACGCGACCTGCCCCAAGTGGCGGATGTACGTGTGCTGGGAGCTATCGGCGTCATCGAGACCCGGAAACCCGTAGACATGGCATGGATGCAGAAGCGGTTCGTGGAAGAGGGCATCTGGGTACGCCCGTTCGGAAAATTGGTCTACCTGATGCCGCCGTTTATCATTGCACCGGAACAGCTGACGAAGCTGACGAAGGGGGTGATGAGGGTGATAAAGTGATGATGTGATTATGAAAGCCATAGAATATATGCAGCAGGAGCTGCAAACACTGGAAGCAGATAGCAACCTACGCCGTCTGCCGCACTTGGTGCACGACGGACGCACAGTCTTGGCAGACGGGCGGCGTATGCTGAACCTTTCGTCCAATGACTATCTAGGACTGGCTACCGACCGCCGGCTAAGGGAAGAATTTCTGCAAACAATGACCCCGGACACCTTTCTGCCCACCTCCTCTTCCTCCCGTCTGCTGACGGGAAACTTCGGTATTTACGAGGAGCTGGAGACCGAACTCTCCATACAGTTCGGCACGGAGGCAGCCTTGGTGTTCAACAGCGGCTATCATGCCAATACGGGCATTCTGCCGGCCGTTAGCGATGCACAAACCCTGATACTGGCAGACAAGCTGGTGCATGCCAGCATCATAGATGGCATCCGACTCTCTGCCGCACGCTGCATTCGCTTCCGCCACAACGATTTGGCACAGTTGGAACGCCTGCTGAAACAGTACCATGCAGCCTATCGGCAACTGATTGTGGTCACCGAAAGCCTCTTCAGCATGGATGGCGACCAAGCCGACCTTCAGGCGCTGGTGGATCTGAAGAAGCGATACACAAACGTGCTGCTCTATGTGGACGAGGCCCACGCCTTCGGCGTGCGAGGCGTGCGAGGCTTGGGATGTGCCGAAGAGGCCGGGTGCATACAGGATATAGACTTTCTGGTAGGTACATTCGGCAAAGCGGCTGCCTCTGCAGGCGCCTATCTGGTCTGCTGCCGGACGATACGCGAATACCTCGTCAACCGGATGAGAACCCTTATCTTCACTACGGCACTGCCACCAACAAACATTGCCTGGACCCTCTTTGTCGTGCGCAGACTGGCCGGGATGCAGGAGCGCCGCGGACACCTGGCCACCATCAGCCGGATGCTGCGTGAGGCGATGCAGGCCAAAGGCTATCCATGCCCTAGCGTGAGCCACATCGTCCCCCTGATTGTAGGTCCCAGTGCCGATGCCATCCTGCGCGCAGAGATGCTGCAACGGCACGGATTCTACGCATTACCGGTACGTCCGCCCACAGTGCCCGAAGGGACGTCGCGCATCCGCTTCTCGCTGACAGCCGACATTCAGGAAAGAGAGATAGAAACTATCATTCAATATCTATAATATTCAACTTTAACAACCTATTTATCATGAAACAAGTGTACGTCATTCAAGATAACCACCCCAAGCTGCTGCTGTTTTTTGCAGGATGGGCAGCCGACGAAACACCCTTCAAGCAGTATTGCCCGAAGGATATGGACTACATGATCTGCTACGACTATCGCACGCTTGACTTCGATACCTCCATACTGGAACGCTATAGGCAGGTGAACGTAGTGGCTTGGTCCATGGGAGTATGGGTGGCCTCTGTGGTACTCAAGTCCGTACCCAAGGAGAAACTTTTCAGCATAGCCTTCAATGGTACCATAC
>CAMWRY010000188.1 GCA_947176775.1 uncultured Bacteroides sp. | reverse complement strand
GTTCTGGACAAGGGAAAGGGTGTTGGCCATCGGCTGACTGAACTGTTCTCCATCGGGGGTAGTAAAGATAACCTCGTCGTATTCCCGTTCGGCCTTCAAGGCGTTGATACAGCGTTCTATCGGTTCTACCTTCATCACCATTCCGGCAAAGCCGCCAAACGGATAATCATCTACCCGACGGTACTTATCTTTTGTATAATCGCGAAGATTATGAATATGTATCTCCGCAAGTCCTTTGTTTTGAGCGCGTTTCATGATAGAGCAGTTGAAGAATCCCTCAATCATTTCCGGCAATACTGTGATAATATCAATGCGCATATAACTTTATTTTAGCTATTTCAAAGTGCAAAAGTACAAATATTCGGGGAGAAACCTGTACTTTTGCATTCAAACAATCCGAAAACCCTATGACTATAAAAGAAAAGATAGACCAGCTCCGCGCAGAGCTACATCGGCATAACTATAATTACTATATGCTGAATGCCCCTGAAATATCCGATAAGGAGTTTGACGACATGATGCGCAAACTGCAAGATTTAGAGAAAGCACATCCTGAGTTTCTGGATGAAAATTCACCAACAATGCGTGTGGGAAGCGACTTGAACAAGAATTTTATGCAAGTGGCACATAAATACCCCATGCTTTCATTGGGAAATACCTATTCCGAAAATGAAGTAACCGACTTCTATGAGCGAGTAAGGAAAGCCCTGAACGAGGACTTTGAAATCTGCTGTGAGTTGAAGTATGACGGCACTTCCATTTCGCTGACCTATGAGGATGGCAAGTTAGTGCGTGCCGTAACCCGGGGAGATGGCGAGAAAGGCGATGACGTGACTGATAATGTCAAGACTATCCGGACGATTCCATTGGTTCTTCACGGGAGTTACCCCAAATTATTCGAAATCAGAGGAGAGATTCTGATGCCTTGGACAGTTTTCGAAGAACTGAATCGAGAAAAAGAGATACGTGAAGAGCCCCTTTTTGCCAATCCGCGCAATGCAGCTTCTGGTACGCTGAAGTCACAGAACTCTACCATCGTAGCATCCAGAAGGCTCGATGCTTACCTTTACTATCTGCTGGGAGAAGAATTGCCTTGCGATGGCCACTACGAGAACCTGCAGGTTGCCGCCAACTGGGGATTTAAGACATCAGAGCATACCAGAAAGGCTCGTAGCCTGAAGGAAGTATTTGAATACATAAACTATTGGGATAAGGAACGCAAGAATCTTCCGGTGGCCACCGACGGCATCGTATTGAAAGTAAATAGTCTGAAGCAACAGAAAAATCTGGGATTCACCGCCAAGTCTCCTCGCTGGGCCATTGCCTACAAGTTTCAGGCAGAACGCGCGTTGACACGTCTGAACAAAGTCAGCTATCAGGTAGGCCGCACCGGAACTATAACTCCGGTAGCCAATCTGGATCCCGTACAATTATCTGGTACCATCGTGAAAAGGGCTTCATTGCACAATGCCGACATCATCGAAGGGCTGGATTTACACATAGGCGACATGGTGTATGTGGAAAAAGGCGGTGAAATCATCCCCAAAATAACCGGTGTCGATAAGGATGCTCGCAGTATGCTTATTGGCGAAAAGGTAAAGTTCATCACCCACTGTCCCGAATGCGGCAGCAGATTGATACGTTTTGAAGGTGAAGCTGCCCATTATTGCCCCAACGAAACAGCCTGTCCTCCGCAAATAAAGGGAAAGATAGAACATTTCATCAGCCGTAAGGCCATGAACATAGACGGACTGGGGCCTGAAACCGTAGATATGTTCTATCGCCTTGGCCTGATAAGAGATACCGCAGACTTGTATCAGCTCAAAGTTGCTAACATCAAGACCCTAGAGCGGATGGGGGAGAAATCGGCTGAAAACATTATCAACAGCATCGCAGCAAGTAAAGAAGTTCCCTTCGACAGAGTACTTTTTGCTTTGGGCATACGCTTTGTAGGCGAGACGGTGGCCAAGAAGATTGCCAAGTCTTTTGCAGACATTGAGGAGCTGGAGAACGCGGACCTCGAAAAACTGAAAAGCATCGATGAAATCGGTGACAAGATAGCGCAAAGCATTCTCTCTTACTTTTCCAATCCTGCTAATAGGGAGTTGGTAGAGCGATTAAAAACAAGCGGCTTGCAGTTCAGTCGGACAGAAGAAGAACTTGACGGCTACACCGACAAACTGGCCGGTCAGTCTATTGTCATCAGTGGTGTATTCACTCATCACTCACGGGACGAATACAAAAATATAATAGAAAAGAATGGTGGGAAGAACGTCGGTAGCATTTCCTCCAAAACCAGCTTTGTTCTGGCAGGCGAGAATATGGGACCTGCTAAACTAGAGAAAGCCCAGAAACTGGGGGTCAAGATTGTGAGCGAAGATGAGTTTCTAGCGTTGATACTATAACAAATTTCCACAAAAAGTTTTTTTATGGCTTATTTTTGTAGGGTAAATCGAAAAAAATCGTACTTTTGCGAATCATTTAATTAGAGATTATTTTATCATACTCATGATACAGACAAGATTGAAAGGAATGGGGGTAGCGCTAATTACTCCATTTAAAGAGGATGAAAGCGTAGACTACGATGCACTGATGCGCTTGGTAGACTATCAACTTCAAAACAATACAGATTTTTTGTGCGTGCTCGGCACTACGGCGGAAACCCCGACGCTGACCGAAGAAGAGAAAAAACGAATCAAAAAAATGATTGTTGAACGTGTAAACGGAAGGATTCCAATTCTGCTTGGTGTAGGTGGAAACAATACTCGTGCCATAGTGGAAACTCTGAAAAACGACGATTTCACTGGAGTAGATGCCATTCTTTCCGTTGTTCCGTATTACAACAAGCCCTCACAAGAAGGTATATACCAGCATTACAAAGCCATTTCAGAAGCCACAGACTTGCCGATTGTACTTTATAACGTTCCAGGTCGCACTGGCGTAAATATGAAAGCAGAAACCACTTTGCGTATTGCACATGACTTCAAGAACGTGATAGCTGTCAAAGAAGCTTCAGGTGATATCACGCAGATGGATGACATCATCAAAAACAAGCCTGCCAATTTTGACGTTATTTCGGGCGATGATGGTATTACCTTTCCTCTGATTACTTTAGGGGCCGTAGGCATCATCTCGGTCATAGGAAACGCCTTTCCGCGCGAATTCAGCCGCATGGTGCGTCTAGCATTACAAGGCGATTATACTAATGCATTGACTATTCACCATAAATTTGCCGAATTATTCAAACTCCTGTTTGTAGATGGCAACCCGGCTGGCGTAAAAGCCATGTTGAACGCCATGGGAATGATTGAAAACAAACTTCGTCTACCGTTAGTACCGACCCGAATTACAACCTTTGAAGCTATGCGCAAGATTCTGAATGAATTGAATATCAAATGCTAGGCATGGTTTAAAGTCTTAATCCAATTCACATAAGAGTTAATTTCGTTTTCTGCACGGGATTAACTCTTTATTTTTATTGCAATAAAGGTTACTTTAAGATTATAAAGCAGACTTTACATGCCTAAAGTTTTCGAACTGCCCCTAAAGCACTACTACCATCATTAACTATTTTGAGAAACGGCTGACAAATGCATCAGCGGAATCTTTCAATGCAAAAATCAAGGCGTTTAGAACTCACTTCCGCGGAGTAGGCGACATCAGATTCTTCATGTTCAGTCTGGCCACACTATACTCTTGAAACCCCCTCCGCCCATCGGGAAAATCCGCTGACCCGAAAGTATTCATGCCGAACATACTACATACAAAAAGACCTCCGTCTTTTTCGGAGGTCTTTTTGTGATCGCGACAGGATTCAAACCTGTAACCGGCTGATCCGTAGTCAGCTACTCT
>CAMWRY010000187.1 GCA_947176775.1 uncultured Bacteroides sp. | reverse complement strand
TTATAACTCCTACGGCTGGGGCGGCTATCCCTATTATGGCTGGGGATGGAACAGCTGGTACGGTCCGAGCTGGGGCTTCAGCTGGGGCGGCTGGTATGGCGGCGGCTGGTGGGGACACCATCATCATCACTATCATCCCCATTATTACGGATGGCATTATGGCGGTGGCGGACACTGGAGTGGTGGCGGCCATTGGGGAGATACTTATACGAACAGGCGTTCGTTCGGCGTCTCTCGCGGAGACAGGGTGTCTGCCTATGGTGGGAACACAACGACCAGACGCTCTTCTTATGTGAACGGTGGACAGACTGCACGCCGCAGTGGCGCTGCCTCCGGACAAGTGAGACGGGGGGCTACCGATACAAACCGTCGCGTAGTGGGCACAAGAACCTCTTCGGCCACACGCTCCAGCGCAACGCGCTCGGATGCCGCCACAAGCAGGAACTCTACTTATACCCGTCCCAGCAGTACACGCAGCAGTTCGTATAGCAATAGCCGTTCGTCGGCAGAAGGGGTACGCCGCAGTGCAGCCTCTTCTACGGAAAGCCGCTCGTCGGTAGGGACATCCTCGCGGAGCACAACCCGTAGTTCGGCCACTTACAGCCGCGGTTCGAGCAATGCTCCTGCACGCAGCAGTTACGATGACAGTCGGAGCAGCCGTTCTACCAATAGTAGCAGTACACGTTCTTATAATAATAGTAGCAGCAGTAGCCGTTCTTCTTCGTCCGGCTTCTCTTCGGGCAGTAGCTCTCGCTCTTCGGGCGGCAGTTTCTCCGGTGGCGGCAGCAGCTCCCGTTCCAGTGGCGGCAGTTCCAGAAGAAGATAAAGCGACTTACTGATTCACTTTAAAAAAGCAGATTTATGAAGAAAAGTATATTAATGACGGCACTTGCCCTACTTGCGGCCGGTGCCAATGCCCAGACCATTTATGATGCAGCCAACCTGTCAGGCAAGGACTTGAACGGCACGGCGCGCTTTGTGGGCATGGGTGGTGCCATGGGGGCACTGGGAGGAGACATTACCACGATGGGAACCAATCCGGCCGGTATCGGCATCTATCGGAGCAACGATGCGGCGGTTTCCTTCGGTCTCTCTGCTTACGGTACCGAAAGCAACTACATGGGAAATAAGATGAACCAGGACAAGACACGGGCCGACTTCGGCAATGCCGGTTTTGTGCTTTCCACCAAGGTGGGGAACGTGACCGCCTTGCGCTACGTGAACTTCGGGTTCAACTACCAGCGCGTGAAGTCTTTCTACAACAACATGCAGATGGAAGGCAACTTGGGCGATTTCTCACAGACTATCTATATGGCCAATCAGGCAGCCGGCTTGGACAAGTGGCCTGCCAATCCTTACACAGACAACGAGATAGGTTGGCTTTCGGCCATGGGCTATAACGGATACCTGATTACGGACCTGATTTCACAGGGAGAGTTGAATGCCTTGTTGGCTCAGAACCCCAACTACTCCAACTACGTACCCTATATGAAGGATGGAAAGCAAGTGAAGAATCTGAATGGAGAGTTGATGTACCGTACTCCGGGTGAGTATGTAGGTATGTACAGCAAGGGTGATGCCGCTTTCCGTTCGGAGGAGCGTGGAGGCATCGATCAGTTCGACTTTAACGTAGCCTTCAACTTCAGCGACCGCTTCTATCTGGGCGTAACTGTGGGAGCGTATGCCGTGGACTATAACAAATATAGTTTCTATGATGAAGATTACGGGGGCGGCGAAGGCTATAACTTGCAGACATGGAGCAAGATTAACGGGGCCGGTTTTGACGTGAAGTTGGGAGCCATCGTGCGTCCGTTTGAATATTCTCCGCTGCGTGTCGGCTTCTCGATACATACGCCGATATTCTATAGTCTGGACTACAAGACCAATGCACGTTTGGAGTCGGATGTCTTGAACGACCTGAATGTGGAGAACGAAATGGGCATCCCGAGCAATGCCATCGGACAGTACACGGAAGATACCTATGATATTCTGAATGGGGATATGGTGAACAAATTCCAGCTTCGCACCCCGTGGACCTATAACCTCAGTTTGGGCTATACGGTGGGCAAGAATCTGGCCTTGGGGGCTGAGTACGAGTACAAGGACTACTCTTCTGTACAATTCCGGGATGAGGACGGCTATGCCGATACTTTCGAGTACGAGAATTCCACGAAGGACATGCTGAAAGGGGTCAGCACCGTTCGGTTGGGAGCCGAATACAAGGTGATTCCGCAGTTTGCCCTGCGTGCCGGTTACAATTACCAGTCGTCTATCTTCAAGGGGGATGCCTTCAAGGACCTTCCTTTGAACTCCATACAGACCGATACGGACTTTGCCAACAGTGAGGCGCTGAACAACTATACACTGGGCATAGGCTATCGCGGTTCCATGTTTTATGCAGACTTGGCTTATAAATATACCACTTATAAGGCGAAGTTCTATCCGTTTGATACTTTCGACGGTGTAAGCCTGGCACAGGCTACGAAGGTGACCAATACCCGTAGCCAAGTGCTCCTCACGCTGGGTTTGCGTTTTTAGAGAGAACAATTTTCATTGCAGATAACCTTTCATTGTAGATACCTTCGGGTATGAAAAGCGACTCCCCGGAATGCCATGAGCGTTTCGGGGAGTCTTGTTTTTCGGTAAGGGGAGGGAGGAGGGAGCTTACCAGTACCAGGCTATGCCGAAGGAGTAGGGCGATACTTTGGGACCCTTGTCCTTCTGGAACAGTCCGCCGGTGGAGTAACGCAGGTAGATGCCGAGGTTGCCATAACCGGCTTGTGCCAGCAGGTTGACACCGACGGGCTGCACGTACATGCCCTTGCCCACGGTCTGCTTCTTGCCGCCGTTGATGCGAGCGAACGACTTCACGCTGTGGCGTATCTCGAATTCGGGACCGACGTTGAAGAACACCTTGCTGTGCCCCATTTTCTGTTGCCATTCTGCCAGGATGGGCACGCGGAAGAAGAAGTGGCGCAGGCGGCTTTTGCTGTAGGTGGTCTCCTCATCGCCCGGGGTTAGGGTAGTGGAGCCGTCTCCTTTCAGCAGGGCATAGTTGCCGTCGATGCGGAACGAACGGTAGCCCCAGTTCACGCCCAGGTTCACTCCCCAATGGGGATTCTTCTTGAAGTTGTGGCAGACGGAGAGGAGGTTGAAGCCGAATTCCCACGACTTGGACAAGTCAAGGTCCATCCGGTTGCTGGAGCCGAAGGAGAGGAAGTCGTTCGTCATCCGGCTGTAGCCGATGAACACGCCGGAGCAGTGGGGATCGTAGTTGTTACGTTTCTTCTTCTTCTGGGGGATGAAAGGCAGGGCATCGAGGAAGGAGTGCTTGTCGGCATCCACCTTTTCCAGATAGACTCCTTCGAAGATTTCCACCTCTTTCTGCTGTTCGGCGTTTTCGGCTTTCTCCTGCTTCTCGTAGATGCGGATGCGCAAGTCCTCGCTTCCTCGCAGGATGATGATGGAGTCGCCTTGCGTGCTGATGCGAGCATGCCGCAGGGTGTCAGTGTCAATGGTGGGGTTGAGTACTTGTGCGTAGGTGGGGCATGCGGCCATCATCAGCAGGGCACATGCCGTAATCATCTTTTTTGCTTTCATTGTGGTATGTTGTTTGATTGGTTTATTTATTCGGGTCTTCATGGGTTTCACTTCTTTTGGTAGAGCATCTCCATCAGCTCCTTTTCGGTGAGCTGCCCTTCGATGTATATCAGGGCGGCGGTCTGCTCTTTGCCTCGTTTGAAGAGGAGGTACCGTTTGTTTTGTTTTACGGGTGTCAGTTGGTAGTAGATGCTTCGCAGGGTGCCGCCATCGGCCACTTCCTGGCTCTTCTTCACCTGCTGGGAATGGGCCACGTCGTGCTTCAG
>CAMWRY010000186.1 GCA_947176775.1 uncultured Bacteroides sp. | reverse complement strand
GGATGAAGGAGAAGATTTATCTGTTGACGTTCCTGTGTCTGCTGGTACTACCGCCAGCCCTATGGGCGGAAGAAACAGACCGTGAAGGAAGCGGACGCTATCGTTTCTTGATGAAAGGCGTGGTGCTGGACGAAAGCGATCAGCCGCTTCCAGGAGCAGCCGTCAAAGTGCTGGGCACCACTTGGGGTGCCAGCACGAATGCAAACGGTGAATTTGTAATCCGTGTGGAAGAACCCAAGACCTACACCCTGCAAGTATCCTTCATGGGGTACGAACAGGGCAGGGTCGTCACCCGTTCGGCCCTCCATCCGGAAGTTGTATTGGTGCAACTGAATCCCTCTGCCAACCAGCTGAACGAAGTAGTAGTGACCGGCTCGTTTGTGGAAAAGCCGCTGAAGGACGTTCCTGTACTGACGCGCGTCATCTCACAGAAAGAGATCCAGTCGCTCAATCCGCAGAGCATCGAGACCCTGCTGCAATACGAATTGCCCGGCTTGCAGATAGGCTACAACTCCATGAGCCAGATGCCCGAAATCACCTATCAGGGTATGGACGGAGAATACCTGCTGTTTCTGATAGACGGCGAGCGCGTCAGCGGTGAGGGAGCCGACCACAATGTGGATTTCACTCGCTTCAACGTGGACGACATCGAGCGTATAGAGGTCATCAAGGGTTCGCAATCCACCATCTACGGTTCCAACGCATTGGGAGGAGTCGTGAATATCATTACCAAAACCGCCAACCGTCCCCTTACTGCCAACCTGAACGCACGCTACGCCGGAAGCAACGGACAGAAATATACGGCATCGGCCGGTGTGAGGAAAAACAAGCTGACCTCGTACACCAGCCTGACCTATCGCACGATGGATACCTATGAGGTGGGCGATGCCAAGGGAAAGAGCGTCGTGAATGAAGGAAGCGACGGCTCCATCACCGAAGAGGTGGAAGAGGCAAGAACCACCAAAGTATATGGATACAACATCTGGGACTTCTCGCAGAAGGTGGGATATACCTGCAACGAGCGGCTGAGTGCCGACCTGAAGGGCAGTTTCTACCACAACAAGCGCGACGTACGCGACGGGAAGTTCCATCAGGATGTCTTTGTGGACTACACGCTGAGCGGAAAGATGAAATACCTGCCCGGCAAGGGCCAGCAGTTGGTCGTGAGCTACATATACGACAACTACCGGAAGAACCAAGACTACTTTGTGACCGGCCGGAAGACCACCGACTATCGCAACGTCAAGCAGACCCCTCGGGCAGACTATACGGGCGTTTTCGGAAGCCACACCGTCAGTGCAGGCTTCGAAGGCGATTTGGAATACCTCAAGCACTACATGATGAAGGATACTTCGGATGTCAGTGCCCGGACCTACGCCTTCTATGCACAGGAGGACTGGAACATGGCCGACAGGCTGAACCTCGTAGTGGGCGCCCGTGCCGACTACCATAAGAAGTACCACTGGCACTTCACACCGAAGGTGTCGTTGATGTGGCGCATTGGTCACTATCTCACGATGCGTGCCGGCTATGCGCAGGGATTCCGCTCGCCTTCGCTGAAGGAACTTTATCAAGAGTATGACATGGGAGGCCTGGGCTGGTTCACCCTGCACGGCAATCCGGACTTGGAGCCGGAGACAAGCCATCAGGTATCGCTCTCCGAAGAGTTCACCCTGGGAGGAGTGAACCTGTCCGTGGCATTTTCGCACAACCGCTTCCGGAACAAGATAGCCTACGTCATGCTCAATGACGGGACTGCCGACCAGCAATACGTCAACGCCGACAAGGCCAAGACTACAGCCATAGAGAGCATCCTGCGCTACAACTTCGGCAGAGGAGTGACACTGACCGCCGCGTATGCCTACACCAATGACTATCAGGAGATGGACGGGCGGAACACCTCTTCGGTGCGGCCGCATGCCGTGACATTCAACGCGATGTATGCCAAGAAGTTCCGCAAGATAGGGTTCAACTGCTCGCTCAACGGACAGTGGAGCTCCGCCATCGACACCTACACACGCAACAGGGAGGACGACGGAACGCTCACCTATCAGATGCACCACTATGATGCCCGTACCATGTGTACGCTCAATGCCGGAGTGACGCTTCCCAAAGGCATTTCAATCAACGCAGGTATCGACAACCTGTTCAACTACAAGGACAAGTCGGCCGACAGTTCCCTGCAAGTGCCGCAAAAAGGCATCAGCGCGGTGGGAACCGTAAATATCAATCTAGCTGACATGTTTGGATTATAACAGAATAAAAATGAATAGAAAGAAAAAACATATCCTGACAGGGCTTGCCGTATGCGTGCTCCTCTGCATGCTTTGGGGCACATGGAGCAACTGGCTTAGCCCTACACGCATCGCATTTGTCAACTATCAGGTCATCAATCTGGGAGAGATAGCCAAGGCCAACGACAATGCATTTATCAAAATCAAAGAGCTGAGTACCGATGAACTGGAGAAGGCAGACCATTATGACATGGTATTCATCAACGCCATGGGACTGCGCATCACCGAAGAGCAACGTGCCCGGTTGCAGAAAGCCGCCGACAGCGGATTGCCTGTACTGACGACTGCCGCCACGAATCCGGCCAACCAGATTACCTCGCTCGACTCCGTGCAAGCAGATACGCTGAAACGCTATCTGGGCAATGGCGGACGGCGAAACTATCGCAGCATGCTGAACTATGTGCGCAAAGAGATAGACGGCAAGCTGATTTCACTGGTCGAACCCGAAGCCGTGACCAAGCGCGCCGACGAAATGCTGTATCACCGGAATCCGGCCAAACCCGAAGAGGAAGATGCCGGATTCAACACCGTGGCAGAATATGACGCCTTCCTGCGTCGGCACAAGCTTTACCGCGAAAGCGCCCCCTGCATCGTGGTGACCGGGCAGATGGGAGACCCTGCCGACTTGATAGCCAAACTGGAAGAGACAGGCAACCGTGTCTATCCGGTGCGTGACATCCGCAGCTTCATTATGAAGCACCACATCGACTCCGTGCGCCCCTCCGCCATTATCAATATGGCCCACGGACGCATGGGTGACTATGCAGTGGAATATCTCACCCGGCAAAACATCCCGCTTTTCAGCCCACTGAACATCAACCGTCCGGTAGACGAATGGGAGGCCGACAAGATGGGGATGAACGGCGGTTTCCTCTCCCAAAGCGTGGTGACTCCGGAGATAGACGGAGCGATACGCCCCTTCGTCCTTTTCGGACACCGGCTGAACGAGGAGGGAATGCAAGAGGCATACACCATTCCCGAACGGCTGGAAACCTTTGTACAGACCGTCAACAACTACCTTGCCCTGCAGCGGAAACCCAACAGCGAGAAGCGCATCGCCATCTACTACTACAAAGGCCCCGGGCAGAACGCCTTGACCGCCGGAGGCATGGAAGTGGGGCCTTCGCTCTACAACCTGTTGCTGCGCATGAAGCGTGAGGGCTACCGTGTAGAAAACCTTCCGGCCTCGTCCAAGGAACTGGAACGGAGGATACAAGAGCAGGGAGCCGTATTCGGCGCGTATGCCGAAGGGGCCTTTACCGACTTCATGAAGAACGGGCATCCCGAGTTGGTGAGCCGCGAACAATACGAGGAGTGGGTGAAGAAAACACTGCGCCCCGAACGCTATGCGGAAGTGGTGGCCGCCAACGGCGACTTCCCCGGTGAATACATGGCCACGGAAGACGGCCGGATAGGAGTGGCACGCTTGCAGCTGGGCAACGTGGTGCTGCTGCCCCAAAACGCTGCCGGCAAGGGAGACAATGCCTTCTAAGTTGTTCATGGCACCGATGCCGCCCCTCCTCACCCCTATATCGCCTCTTACCTCTGGATTCAACATGGCTTCAAAGCCGATGCCCTGATACACC
>CAMWRY010000185.1 GCA_947176775.1 uncultured Bacteroides sp. | reverse complement strand
TGAACTGTACAGTTCCGTCTACTAAAGCGAAAAGAGTGTGGTCCTTACCCATACCGATGTTCTTGCCCGGGTGGAATTCAGTACCTCTTTGACGAACGATGATGTTACCTGCCTTGCAAGTTTCGCCACCAAATATCTTCACGCCTAATCTTTTGCTCTGTGATTCGCGGCCGTTCTTAGAACTACCGACACCTTTTTTATGTGCCATTTCTTTTTACTGTTTTAATTGATTAAGCTACTACTTCTGTGATTGTTAACTCTGTGAATTGCTGACGGTGACCGTTCAACTTGCGATAACCTTTTCTTCTTTTCTTGTGGAAAACGAGTACTTTATCGCCTTTTACCAAGCTGGATACCACTTGGCAAACTACCTTTGCGCCTTCTACTGTGGGAGCGCCTACGGTGATGTTACCGTCTTTGTCTACCAAAAGAACTTTGTCAAATTCTACTGTTGCACCGTTTTCTGCATTCTGAATGTGGTGTACAAACAGCTTTTTGCCAGCTTCTGCTTTGAACTGCTGACCGTTGATTTCTACAATTGCGTACATTGCTTATGTATAAATGTATAAGTTAGCTCCGTCGGGTGGTCTCTAATCACTTAGAAAGCACTTGGTCGAACCCGGTGCGGAATAATCGGGCGCAAAAGTACTCTTTTTATTCCGTACAGGCAAGCGTTCTTCTGCTTTTTTCTGTTAAAAGTACGTCTTTCTCAGTTCTGTACGTGTCTGGGCCGTGACTGGTCCATTTCCTCTCCGGATCTATAGGAACAGGGCTGATCCGGAGCTGATCCGGAGCTGATCCGGAGCAGGTACGGAGATTATACGGAGATGCTACGGAGATCATGCGGAGATACTACGGAGATGGTATATTTATTTCAGGACATAGGCGTCGGTCAGTATCAGCGCCATGATAAGGCAGGCGAAGAGGATGAACAGCGTCTGGAACGGGCGGAAGTACTGGGCTCGCTTGCCGCCTATGAAGTCGTGTATCAGATAGCCCGGGCGGTACAGCAGGTCGATAAGGGTGTGGCCGAAGCCGCCGGCAATGTTCTTCAGGGCATTGCTCAGGCGGTAGCGGTGTGTGTCGCGGCTTTGGCCGCAACGGTGGCAGTAGTTGCCCTCGTAGGTGGTGTTGCAGTTTAGGCAGGTGCAGGTTGTGGGGGCGACGGGAGGAGCCGCCTGTCCCCGTATCAGCTTGATGTGAAGGGCTCGCAGGCGCAAGGCGACGGGGTGCCGCAAGGGGTGAAGTAGGGTCTTGGCCTGTTCAGGCAGTAGCTGCCTTTTCTGCGAGATACCCCACAGGGCCAGCAGGAAGAGGGAGGGGAAGAAGTTGGAGGTAGACGCCTTCAGCTCCCTGATTGCGAGCCAGAGGAGCAGCAATAGTAGCAGGATTTGCCAGGCGTTTATTCTTTTCTTTTGTCGGGAAGGGATGCTGTCTTCCGGCCGGATGGAGGTTTCGGCTTTTTTCAGCATGCTTATGATTTTCAGACGGGGGATTCTCATTATGGCTTTTGACTTGTGAGCAAAGATAATACAAATCGGGGAAAAATGAAAGGAGTTATGAAGGTTAAAGGAGTTAGAGGAGTTCTTAGATGAAAAAGCTATACGGAAAGTGTGCTTTTGTTGTCAAAAAGAGGGAGGAATCGGAATTTTGTATTATTTTTGTGTGCCCGAACCCTTTTGGAGAGTACTGGGGAGTAGGGAAGGTGCCTATTTAAATTGCTATATGATAATATGTTAACCCTATGAATTTACTGAAATCTTGTTGCTTTTTTGTGCTCTTTTCGTCGCTTCTGGCCTGTACGTCGCAGGAGCCGGAGGTGAAGAGTGTATCTTATGCAGAGTGTGTGAACCCCTTTATCGGGACAGATTTTACAGGGAACACCTATCCCGGAGCACAGGCACCTTTTGGCATGGTGCAGCTCAGTCCAGACAACGGATTGCCGGGGTGGGACCGTATTTCTGGGTATTTCTATCCGGACAGCACTATTGCCGGCTTCAGCCATACCCATCTCTCGGGAACGGGGGCCGGCGACTTGTATGATATCTCTTTTATGCCGGTGACCCTGCCCTACAAGGAGGCGGAGGGGGCGCTCGGCATTCATTCTCTTTTCTCGCACGAGGAGGAAGAGGCTTGTGCCGGCTACTACCGCGTGCGTCTGAAGGACTATGACATAGAGGTGGAGCTGACGGCCACCGAGCGGTGCGGCATCCAGCGTTACACCTTCCCTAAGGCGGAGGCGGCCGTCTTCCTGAACCTGCGGAAAGCTATGAACTGGGACTTCACCTGCGACTCGCATGTGGAGGTGGTGGACGAGAGGACGGTGCAGGGCTACCGCTTCTCCGACGGATGGGCACGCGACCAGCAGGTCTACTTCCGCACGCGCTTCTCTAAGCCGTTCAAGGCAATGACGCTCGACACGACGGCCATCGTGAAGGATGGGAAGCGGATAGGGACCGGCGTGGTGGCACGGTTCGACTTCCAGACTGAGGAGGGGGAACAGATTCTGGTCAACACTGGCATCTCAGGCACCAGCATGGAGGGGGCGGCACGCAACCTGAAAGCCGAGGTGCCCAAGGACGACTTTGACAGCTACCGGGCGAGGGTGCAGCAAGAGTGGGACAATCGCTTGTCGCAGATAGAGATAACCTGCGAGGATCACGACGAACGGGTGAAGTTCTACACGGCCCTGTACCACACGATGCTGGCGCCCACCATCTACGATGATGTAGACGGGGCGTACCGTGGCCCCGACAAGCAGGTGCACCGGACGGAGGGCTGGACGAACTACAGTACCTTCTCGCTGTGGGACACCTACCGGGCGGCACATCCGCTCTACACGATACTGGATCCGGCAAGGGTGAACGACATGGTGAAGTCCTTCCTCGCCTTCTACGACCAGAACGGGCGCCTGCCCGTGTGGAACATGCAGGGGAGCGAGACGGACATGATGATAGGCTACCACGCGGTGTCGGTCATTGCGGAGGCCTGCCTGAAGCACATCGGTGACTTTGACGAAGAGAAGGCGCTGGAGGCGTGCGTGGCCACGGCGCGCATGGACGACTATCGGGGCATCGGGCTGTATAGGAAATACGGGTATGTGCCCTGCGACCCCGTCAACGGGGCGGAGGCGGAGAACTGGTCCCTCTCGAAGACGCTGGAGTATGCCTACGACGATTACTGCATCTACCGCCTGGCGATGAAGCTGAATAAGGCGGATATTGCGGAAGAGTTTCGCTCACGCGCGTACAACTTCTTGCATGTGTTCCACAACGGCAACTCCTTCATGCAGCCGCGCGATTCGAAAGGTAATTTCCTCCCCGGCTTCTCGCCGGACGAGTACACGGACCACATCTGCGAGAGCAACGGCTGGCAGTATTTCTGGTCTGTGCAGCATGACATAGAGGGGCTGAAGATGCTATGCGGCGGCAATGAGCGCTTTGCCCAGAAGCTGGACAGCATGTTCACCTACAGCCCTTTGGCCGACGACGAGCTGCCGATCTTCAGTACCGGAATGATAGGGCAGTATGCGCACGGCAACGAGCCGAGCCATCACGTCATCTACCTCTTCAACTCCGTGAACGAGCCGTGGAAGACGCAGAAGTATGCGGCCCAGGTGATGCACGAGCTTTACCGCAACGCGCCCGACGGACTATGTGGCAACGAGGATTGCGGACAGATGTCTGCCTGGTACGTGTTCAGTGCCATGGGGTTCTATCCGGTGAACCCGTGCGTGGGAAAGTATGAGATAGGTACGCCGCTCTATCCGGAGACGAAAATACATTTGCCGAACGGACGGGTGTTCACGGTGCTGGCGCCGGGCGTGAGCCGGGAGAACTGCTACATACAGTCGGTGAAGCTGGACGGAATTCCTTACGAAA
>CAMWRY010000184.1 GCA_947176775.1 uncultured Bacteroides sp. | reverse complement strand
AACAGCAATATAATCTTCTAAATCATCAACTAAGGAAACAAAACTGCATACAATGTAGTGCCATTAGTGGCCGAAACCACGGGAATGAAACTTATCCACATCTCGCCCTCCGTCTTGATAGAGCAGATAGCCCCACACGACGGCGTGAAATGTACCGCCAATATCTATGCCGGAAGCAAGATAAAGACGGGCAATATCAACATCCGCATTGCCGTGGCCGACGAATACGGAGACGAATACGACTGGCAGGAATTCTCATTGCCCACCCAACGATAAACCCGGAACACTTTTTTAGAACATGGAACAGCAACAATCCTCTTTCAAAGAGAAAGAACATATAGAACTCCGCGAACCCAGACGCTTCAAGGTGACCATCTACAACGATGACTTCACCACGATGGAGTTTGTGGTGAAAGTGCTTACCACCGTCTTCTACAAGTCGCCGGTAGAAGCCGAAACCCTGATGATGCAAGTACACAAAAGCCATTCTGCCACCGTAGGCATCTATTCCTACGACATCGCCTGTTCAAAGGTGCAAAAGGCCACGCGAATGGCGCGTAACGAAGGTTTCCCACTCCGGCTCACCGTTACTCCGGAGGAGGACTAAGAACAAGAAAAAAAGAACATGGATATCAAGCATACAGCATTCGTAAACCGAGCATTTGCCTCCGCACAGAAAAAAGCGGAACTCTACCGGCATGAGTTCATCATGCCCGAACACTTGTTGAGCGCATGGCTGGAACAGGCTCCCTTCATCTACACGCTGGAAGAGTGCTTCGCCGATACGGAAGAACTCAAATCTGCCGTAGAGCACTATCTGCAGGAAGAGGTGGAGAGCGTTCCTGAAGAGCTGAACTATGAACTGGAAATCTCCGCCCAGCTCAATGAACTCATACAGCAGGCCTACTTGGTGACCGACTATTCGAGTGCCGAGGCTCTGGACATCCCCCATCTGGTACAGGGACTGCTGCAACTGGAAGATTCCTGGGCTTGCCGGTTTCTGGAAGAAGCCGTCAGGGAAAATCTTCCCGAATTCCTCAGTTGCCTCATTTCCCAATACGAAGCAACCGAACAGACGGACCATGCACAGCCCACGGACGAAACCGGAAAAAGTGAGCCGTGGCGCAACTACGTGACCTGCCTCAACGACCACCTGCAAGACCACAATCCCCTCATCGGCAGAGACGAAGAACTGGAACGAACCATACAGGTACTTTGCCGCAAAGAGAAGAACAACCCCTTGCACGTAGGCGAACCGGGCGTTGGCAAAACCTCCCTTGCCTATGGACTGGCCGCCCGTATCGAAGCCGGCAACGTCCCCGAACGGCTGGCCGGCTGCCGCATCTATGAACTGGATTTGGGTGCCCTGCTTGCCGGTACGCAATACCGCGGCGACTTCGAAAAGCGGCTGAAGGCCATCATGGAAGGCATCGGCCGCGAAGGAAAGGCCATTGTCTATATGGACGAGATACATAACCTGATAGGTGCCGGACGCACGGGAGAAGGCTCCATGGATGCCTCCAACCTGCTGAAGCCCTATCTGGAAAACGGGGAAATACGCTTCATCGGTTCCACCACCTACGACGAATACAACCGCTACTTCGCTCGCAGCAAAGGGCTGGTGCGTCGCTTCCAACAGATAGACATACTGGAACCAAGCATCGAAGAAACCATACGCATTGTAGAGGGACTGAAAGAGAAATACGAATCCTTCCACGGAGTAACCTACGAACAGGATGTCATCCCCTATGCCGTGAAGGCAAGCGCACGCTACATCAGCGACCGCTTCCTGCCCGACAAAGCCATCGACCTGGTGGACGAGGCCGGTGCCTACCGGGAGATACACCCCGTCCCCTCAGGCGTGCAGACCGTGGACAAGACACTGATAACCGACATACTGGCACGCATCTGCAAAGTGAACACCCTCGCCATGAAAGAGGATGACACTGCTGCCTTGGAGAACCTGCACGAACGCATCAGCGCACGCATCTATGGCCAGGAAGAGGCCGTCCGCCAAGTAACAGAAGCCGTACAGATGTCCAAAGCCGGACTGCTGGACGAAAACAAGCCTCTGGCAAGCCTGCTCTTTGTAGGCCCTACCGGAGTAGGCAAGACCGAAGTCGCCAAAGTGCTGGCCGCCGAACTGGGCATCGCCCTGCAACGCTTCGACATGAGCGAATACACCGAGAAGCACACCGTAGCCAAGCTCATCGGCTCGCCTGCCGGCTACGTGGGCTACGAAGACGGTGGCCTGCTGACCGACGCCATCCGCAAGACGCCCCACTGCGTGCTGCTGCTCGACGAAATAGAGAAAGCCCATCCCGACGTGTTCAACATCCTGCTGCAAGTGATGGACTATGCCGTACTGACAGACAACAAGGGACGGAAAGCCGACTGCCGCCACGTGATACTCATCATGACCTCCAACGCCGGCGCCCAATATGCCCGTCAGGCATCCATCGGCTTCAACAGCCGGGTGACTGCCGGAGAGGCCATGCTGAAGCAGGTCAAGAAGACCTTCAAGCCCGAATTCATCAACCGTCTTTCGGCCACCGTGGTCTTCCACGACATGGACCGCCCAATGGCATCGCTCATCCTCGACAAGAAGATCGGAGAACTGGGCAGCAAGCTGTCTTCCCGTCAGGTGGAAATGGAAATGAGCCAAGAAGCACACGACTGGCTGCTCCAAAGGGGCTTCATGCCCGAATACGGGGCCAGGGAGATGGACCGTGTGATAGCCTCGCACCTGAAACCCCTATTGATGCGCGAGATTCTCTTCGGCACTCTGAAGTCGGGAGGGAAAGTATGCGTGCAAGTAGAGAACGGTACCCTGAAACTACAACCAGCAAAACCCTGACGATATGGTCTTCCAACTGACAGACAGACTTGCCTTCCCCGACCCTCACTACGGTGACCCCGACGGACTGCTGGCCGTAGGTGGAGACCTCTCCATCGACCGCCTCATCCTGGCATACTCCAACGGCATATTTCCCTGGTACGCATTTCGTGAGGGCGTGATACAGTGGTGGTGCCCGATGGACCGTTTCGTCATCTTCCCGGACGAAATCCACATCTCCCACTCCATGCGCACGCTTATAAATAAGGAGAAGTATAAAATCACCTTCAACCAGGCGTTCGGCGAGGTCATACAGGCCTGCGGAGCGTTGCGGATGGACCAGGAGGGTGCCTGGCTCGGAACAAAGATGATAGAAGCCTACACATGCCTCCACGAACAGGGCTTCGCCGCCAGCGTGGAAGTATGGGAGGAAGAACGGCTGGTCGGCGGACTCTACGGAGTGACGCTGGGGCGCTGCTTCTTCGGAGAGAGCATGTTCTCACTGGTTCCCAGTGCCTCGAAACTGGCGCTTATCCATCTGGCTCAATTCTTTCAGAATCATGGAGGTGTCATGATAGATTGCCAGTTTGAGACTCCTCACCTGAAGACCATGGGAGGAAGGCATATCAGTTACAGCGAATACATGAACTACATCAGACAATAAAACTGTAAAACAAGAAGTTTATGGCAGACAATTATCTTGAAAAACAAATGGAACAGTACCAAGCCCGGAAAGCCGCTTGGGAAAAAGAGCGCAAATACGGCAAATATAAGAAGAAAAGCACCGCCACTTCTCACCCAAAGCCGAAAGTACCGGAAACCGATAAGCAAGACTAATAGTATCTTAACACCATGTTGCATCGTTTCACTACCTCCGTTACCGGCATACCGCTTCCGGAAAGGTTCACCTACCCTTTCTGCTACACGCCTCATCCGCTATGCTTACTGGCGGCCCGGGAAGTGCAAGACTACCTGGCCCGGCAGAGCGCATGGAAAGAGGAGCTGGAGAAGGGAAAAATGTTCGGCGTGCTGGTCATACAGACCAGACA